>CAZQMY010000050.1:0-22755 GCA_964594405.1 uncultured Spirochaetaceae bacterium
GCGTCGACGGTCCGCGCGGCCGGGGCGGTCATCGTCGCGCGCGGGCTGGAGGGCATGGCCGAGGGGGCCGAGGTGGAGGTGCTGCTCTACGACGAGGATCCGCCGACGTGAAGCAACAGCAATTCCTGGAGGTCCTGGATCGCGACGAGGCGCACGACCGCTGGCACGCGGTGATCGAGGCCGGGCCGCTCGGCCAGGAGATCGTGCCCCTCGAGACGGCGCACGGCCGGGTGCTCGCCGAGGACGTGCGCGCCCCTGTCGACGTGCCGGGCTTCGATCGCTCGAACATGGATGGCTTCGCGGTGCGCGCCGCCGACACCTACGGGGCGTCGGAGGAGGAGCCGATCCGCCTGCGGCTCAACGACGAGACGATCCCCACCGGCGTCGCGCCGGGCAAGGAGGTCTTCGCCGGTACCGCGACGATGATCGCCACGGGCGGCATGCTGCCCCGCGGCGCCGACAGCGTCGTGCCGATCGAGCATACGGATATCGACGCTGCCGCCCCCGACGTCGTGATCGTCCGCCAGCCGCGCACGCCCGGCGGCGCCGTCTCGTTCGCGGGGACCGACATGGGGCAGGGAGAGACGGTGCTCTTCGCCGCAACCCGGCTCACCTCTCGCGAGACGGGCGTGCTCGCCGCCATCGGCTGCGAGCAGGTGCCGGTGCTGCGCCGGCCGAAGGTGGCGATCCTCTCGACGGGCGACGAGATCGTGCAGCCCGGCGAGCGCATGAGGCCCGGTCTGGTCTACGACAGCAACGGCCGCATCCTCGCCGACGCGGTGCTGGAGCTCGGCGGCGAGCCGCACTTCATGGGCGCGTTTCGCGACGACGTGGACGCGCTGCGAGCCGCCCTGATGGAGGCCGTCGAGGCCGCCGACGTCGTGCTGCTCTCGGGCGGCACCTCGAAGGGCGAGGGTGACCTGAACAGCACGGTGGTGGCCGAGCTCTCGCCCGGCATCGTCGTGCACGGCGTCGCGCTCAAGCCCGGCAAGCCGATCTGCCTCGCCGCCCATGGACGCAAGCCCGTCGTGCTCCTGCCGGGCTTCCCCACCTCCGCGATCTTCACGTTCCACGAGTTCGTTGCCCCGGTGATCCGCAGTCTCGCGGGTCTTCACGCCGAGGAGCGACAGAGCGTGCGGGCTCGGCTGGCGATGAAGACGGTCTCCGTGCGCGGGCGGCTCGAATACCTGCTGGTCGGCCTCGTCCACGGGAGCACGGGAGGGCTCGCCGCCTATCCGATGGGCAAGGGCAGCGGCAGCGTCACCTCCTTCAGCCGAGCGGATGGCTTCGTGCGCATCGATCGCAACACCGAGATCGTCGATGCCGATACCGAGGTCGAGGTGACGCTGATCGGTCGCGATGTGCCGGTGGCCGATCTCGTGGTGGTCGGCAGCCATTGCGCGGGGCTGGACGTGATCGCCAGCGCGCTGGCGAGAGAGGGCATCCACGTGAAGCTGCTCGCCGTGGGGAGCCAGGGCGGACTGGCGGCGGCCCGGCGCGGCGAGTGCGACGCGGCGCCGGTGCATCTGCTGGATCCGGCGAGCGGCGAGTACAACGCACCCTTCCTGGAGGAGGGCATGCGCCTGCTTCGGGGCTATCGCCGCATGCAGGGTGTGGTCACGCGGCCCGACGAAGGGCGACCCGTCGATGCGCTGGTCGACGATCCGGAGCTGCGCATGGTCAATCGCAATCGTGGCGCCGGGACGCGCGTCTTGATCGACGGGCTGCTCGGCGAGCGAAGGCCGGCCGGATATGCGTACGAGCCGCGCTCCCACTTCGCGGTCGCCGCAGCCATCGCCCAGGGGCGAGCGGATTGGGGCGTCACCATCGCGGGAATCGCCGAGCAGGCGGGCTTGCGCTTCCGTCCGCTGGCGGCGGAAGAGTACGACTTCGTGGTCCCCGAGTCCCGCTGGGAGCGACCTGCCGTACGCCGTCTGCGGGCGCTGCTCGAGCCTGGCAGCGAGCTGCGCGGGCGTCTGGAGGCGCTGGGCTTCTCGTCCGAGTCGTCGACTCCGGGTTAGACCTGATCAACTCCATGGGTGCGATCGGTCGATAACGAGCTCCGTGCGCGATCAGGACCCGGAAAAGCCCGCTCTGGAGATCGCCCGGCTGGGGCGCGAGCTCGCCGAGGCGCAGAGCGAGATCGAAGAGCTGCGTTCGCTCGTGGAGCGATCGCAGGATGCGATCCTGAGCATCGACTCCGATGGCGTCCTGCTCTCGATGAACGCGGCCGCGTCGTCGATCTTCGTCTGCCACGAGGAGCTCGACGACGAGGTGAGGTTCTGGGACTGCCTGGAGGCCGAGAGCGCCGAGGAATTCCGCGGCGCGCTCGACCGATTGAAGCCCGGGCAGGCCCTGCGCAGCGAGCTGCGCCTGCCGGTGCACGGCGTCGGTCCCGAGTTCGTCGAAGCGGGCACGACGCGGCTCGACGACGGCCGTATCCAGATCATCGCGCGCGACGTGAGCGATCGGCTGCAGCGCGAGCGGCGCGCGCGGAGTGCCGATCAGCGGGACGCGCTCACGCAGCTGCCGAACCGCCAGCTCTTCATGACGCGCTGCGAAGCCACTCTGGCGCTGGCCGATCGACGCGGCGGGCACGTCGCGCTGATGGTGGTCGACATCGACGAGTTCGCCCGGCTCAACGACGAGCACGGCTGCGAGCGTGGTGACGCGGTGCTGCGCGAGGTGGCCCGGCGTCTCGGCGATCGCATCCGTCAGAGCGATTGTCTGGGGCGCTCGGAGCCGCTCTTCGGAGCCGACACCGTCTCGCGTCTGGGCGGCGACGAGTTCACCCTGCTGCTCAGCGATATCCGCGACACCGAGGATGCAGCACGCGTGGCCAGGCGCGTCATCAGCCTGCTTCGTTCTCCGCACGTCCACGAGGGGCGCGAGCTCTCGTGCCAGGCGAGTATCGGCATCGCGGTCTTCCCGGAGGACGGGATCGAGGCCGAGGTGCTGCTGCGCCGGGCGGAGGCGGCGCTCCATCACGCCAAGAAGCGGGGCGGCGGGTACTACGAATTCCATACGCAGGCCATGAGTGATCGCGTCGACCGGAGGCTGCGTCTCGAGAAGGCGCTCGGCGGCGCACTGGATCGAGGCGAGCTCTCCCTCGAGCTCTCCCCGATGATCCGGCGTGGCGTCGATGGCGTGGATCAGGCCATCGCGTTCAGCGCCCGTCCCAGGTGGCGGCTGGAGGGCGGTCCGGCGGTGGACCACGGAGACCTCTGGCCGCTGCTCGAGCAGAGCGCGAGAGGCAGCGAGATCATCGAGTGGTCACTCGGCGAAGCCTGCCGCCTGGCGTCCGAGCTGACGCGCGAGGGCGTGGAGATCGCCGCCTCGGTGCGGGTCAGCGGCGCGATGCTTCGTGACGAGGCGTTCGTGGACCGGGTCGCGGATCTGCTCCGGCGCGTCGGCGCCTCGCCCGACCAGCTCCAGCTCGAGTTCAGTGAAGACACCCTCGGCGGGATGAACTCGCGCTGCCGCGAGACCCTGCGCGAGCTCGACGAGGCCGGCTATGGGCTCTGCCTGGTGGACTTCGGGAGCGGCCGGTCTTCCATCGCGGCGCTGAGGTCCTGTCCCCTGGATCGACTGAGGATCGATCGATCCTTCAGCGCGGACGTCTGCGCGAGCCCGGCGGACGTCGTGCTCGTGAGCGGCATCATCGGCCTGGCGCACGGACTGGGCGTGGACGTGGTGGCCGATGGCGTGGATTCGCCCGAGCAGCTGAGCCTGCTCGCCGGCCGCGGATGCGACTGCTTCCAGGGCGCCGCGCTCGGCGAGGGCTCCGACGAGGCGGCCCTGCGCCGCTGGCTTCGGTCCAGCGGCCCCGCTTCCGAGGCGCCCTGATGGGCAAGACCGTAGGCGACGTGATGAAGCGGCAGGTGCGCACGATCCACTGCCAGAAGTCGGTGGCCGAGGTGGGGGCGTTCCTGGCCCAGCACCGGATCTCGGGCGCGCCCATGGTGTCGACGGAGGGGCAGATCCTCGGCGTCGTCTCGCTCTCGGACATCACTCGCTTCTGCGCCGAGCCCTGGCGCGGCGAGCCGGGGACCACGATGGTCTACGAGATCGGAACGCCCGTCACGATCACGGTGGAAGAGGAGACCGCCATCGAAGAGGCGGCGGCGATCCTGGTCAGGGAACGCATACACCGCCTGGTGGTCGTGAAGAACGAGAGGCCGGTGGGGATCCTCACCACCCTGGACATCGTCGAGCTCGTCGCACGCAAGGGCGGCTGTGAGGCATTCTCGTGACGGCGCCCCGGCCCCGGCAAGATCGTGCCCGGCCTCCCCACCCGATGACGCGCCGACTTGTTGCCCGGCCCCAGCCCCCGCGATAGCTTCTCCCATCCAAAGATGAGTCACGACAGCCCATCTCGCGAAGGCAGCCCGATCGGCTGCGAGCCAAGGCCCCCCGCAGCAGGGACGAGACGCGCCGAAGGCCTCCGCGCGGCTCGCGAGCGCGTTCACCCGCCAAGCGTCCCTGAGCGCATCGTGACTCCTGCTCCGCCCACGCGCGCCCGGTCGTCCTGGCGATCGGGCGGGGTCGGCTTCGTCGACCATTCGCGCTCGTCCTTGCCCCCGATTCCCGTCAGGGAGGAGTCACCGTGACTGTTCTCTTCTCAGTCGTCGCCATCGCCATCTGTCTCTTCCTCTCCGCGTTCTTCTCCAGCAGCGAGACGGCGCTCTTCCGGCTGCGCGGGACGGAGATCGAGGAGGAGGCGCAGGGGGCGCGAGGTCCAGCGGCGGTCGCGATTCGCGAGCTGACCCAGTCTTCCTCGCGGCTCCTCGTGACGATCCTGCTCGGCAACAACATCGTCAACATCCTCGGCGCTTCCGTCGCCTCGGCCCTGGCGATCCAGCTGCTCGGCTACGAGATCGGGATTCCCGTGTCGACCTTCGTGATGACGCTGCTCGTCCTGGTGCTCTGCGAGGTGCTCCCCAAGGCGGTGGCCGCGAGCCATCCCCGAGGCATCGCGCTCAGCGTCGGGCTTCCCCTCTATCTCTTCCACCAGACCGTACGGCCGGTGCACAAGCTCTTCGACACCGTGATCGAGCCGATGGTCAGGCGCGTCACCGGCGGCCTCGACCACGAACACGGGCTCTCCTCCGAGGAGGTGCTCCGCATGGCCCGTGACGTGCGCGAAGGCGAAGAGGAGGGGTCGCCGCTCGCGATCATCGGAGCAACGAGCGAGGCCGCCGAGATGATCGTCGGCGACATCATGGTGCCCCGTACCGAGATCGAGGCCTACTCGAACGACATGCCGCCGGCGGAGCTCCTCGAGCAGATGCTCGAGGGGCGCTATACGCGCGTGCCGATCTACGAGGAATCGATCGATCAGGTGCTCGGAATCGTGCACCTCAAGGACGTGATCAAGCTCGTCCGCGCAGAGGGACGCGATCTGCAGAGCATCCTCAAGCCGATCATGCGGGTTCCGGAGCGCAAGCCGATCCTGCGCCTGCTCGCCGACATGCAGCGCGCATTCTGTCATATGGCGTTGGTCAAGGACGAGTTCGGCGTCACCCAGGGGCTGGTCACCCAGGAGGATGTCCTTGAGGAGATCGTGGGTGAAATCCGGGATGAGTTCGACTCGGAGGAACTATTCACGATCCGCCGGCTGCGCGACGGCAGCTATGAGGTGCTGGGGCGCGTCAGCGTTCTGGATTTCAATCGCGAGTCGGGCTGGCAGGTGGCCGCAGAGCGTGGCGATACGATCGGTGGTCTGGTGTTCAATACGCTTGAGCGAGCGCCGCGCAAGGGCGAAATAGTGAGTGTGCCCGGCTACGACATCATGTGCGTGGACGTGTCGGGAAGCCGGATTGCGCGGGTATGCATCCGGCAGTGCGAAAACCAGGACGACAGGGAAGACAGGGTGGCGGGCGCCGGCTGAGCGGAGACATCCACAGCCTCCAGCTCGCCAGAACCCGCCGGCACGGCAGCTTGAGCAACTGGAAGATCGTCATTCTCGCCGGCCTGGCGCTCTCGGTCGCGCTGGTCTGGGTGCTTGTCGAGCAGCGCTGGGTGGGGACCCTCTGCGCCACTCTCGCCGGCGTGCTCGGGCTCTTCGTCCTCGCTCACGAGAGCCGCGCGGATCGCGCTAGGACGGCCGCGCGGATCGCGCGCGTGGCGGAGTCGGATCACTGGCTCGACCTGCTCGACCAGCTCGTGAGCCTGAACCTCTCGGTGCGCCTCGCGGACCTTCCCGAGGCGCAGGAGGCCGCCGCCGAGGCCTGCATCGACGGCTTCCGGCGCGTGGTGCCGATGCTGAACGGCGAGTACGAAGGCAAGGAGATCACGCGCGTGGTCGGCCGGATCGGCGTGGACTTCTTCGCACCGCGAATCCGCACCCTTCTCCGGTCGGCCCCGGAGATCCGCGCCCGGCGCGAGCAGGCGACGCTGCAGTGGCTCGATGCCCTGCGCGGTGAGCTGGCCGCGCTGGAGGGGCTCCACAGCTCCGGTATGGGCGGTGAGTTCGTGGACAAGGCGTCCTCTCTCCGGAAGACCTTCCTGGAGGATCTGGACTAGTGGGCCTGACCAACGAAGAGCGTTCGGCATGCATCCGCCTCGATCGGCAGTTCTCCGCGATCAGGGACCTGCCGAGGCCCCTCTCCGAGGGGGAGCGCAAGGCGCTGCGCATCTCGCAGCTCCAGTCCGGTGGCTACATCCGGATCCGGGGCGGCACGTATCGCGTGATGGGGCGACTCCAGATCCGTGCCGACGGGCTGCGGCGGAACGAGCTTGAGCTCTTCTGCCTCGAGAGCGGTGAGGATCGCTACCTCCACTGGGACAAGGAAGACCACGTCCTGCTCTCACTCAACTCCGGCAGCATTCCGCTCGAGAGCCTCGGGAGCAGCCCGCTCGCCTTCGAGGAGATCATCGAGACCGGCCAGGGGGCGCTCTGCTTCGGCGATCGCGAGTTCGGCTTCGCGAGGCGCTACCTGGCCGAGCGAGTTCGCGTCGGCGTCCGCAAGCCGAAGCCGCAGTCGGTCCACTGCTTCGAGTTCGTCTCCGGTGAGGCGCGCGTCATGGTGGAGAGGCCGGACGTCGACGAGCGGGCGCTCCAGAGCTTCGAGGCCCACGTGCTGCAGACCGTCCCGACGGGCGAGGTGGAGATCCTCTTCGCCAAGGGCTGAATGGATCAGCGGAGTCGGCGGATCGACTGCGCCTTGACGATGGCCTGCACTTCGCTGCCCGCCTCGAGATTCAGCGCATCAGCGGCCGCGGGCGTGAGCCAGGCGACCAGGGGCTCGGCCCCGCGCCTGGTCTCGAGGTGGACGAAGCAGTCCTCGCCGCGAACCTCGCATCGCCGCACCCGACAGGGCAGGGTGTTCTGGGCCGAGACCCGGCCCGTGGCTCCGATGGCCACGAGCACGTCCTGCGCGGGAATCCCCAGGGAGAGCACGGTCCCGGCCTCCACCCGCCACGGAATCGAGAGCTCGAGTCCGCCGGCAGTGCGCACCGCATGCGCGCCCGACGCCCGGGCTTCGAAGACGTTCTCCACGCCGAGCGATTGAGCCAGCGGGAGGACCGCCTGGCTCCAGAGCACTTCTCTGGGATCGCCGCTGGCGAGGATGCGACCGCCATCGATGACGGCGACCCGCTCGCCGAGCAGCATCGCCTCGTCGGGATCGTGGGTGATGTAGAGCATCGGCAGCTCGAGCTCGTCGCGAATCCGGAGCAGATAGGGGAGGACACGTGCGCGCAGGCGGATGTCGAGGGCCGAGAGCGGCTCGTCGAGAAGCAGCGCCTCGGGCCCGGAGGCGATGGCGCGCGCGAGGGCCACCCGGCTCTGCTCGCCGCCCGAGAGCTGCTCGGGCCGTCGGTCGAGCAGGGCTTCGATCCCGAGCACGCCGGCGGCCTGCCGGATCAGCGAACCCGCGCGCCCGCCGGCACGCCTTGCGCCGAGGGCCAGGTTGCCCGCCACGTCGAGGTGGGGGAAGAGGAGGGGCGCTTGAGGGACCCAGCCGAGGCCGCGCTCGCGCGGCGCGAGCCTGATCCCGCGCGCATGATCGTCGAGCCAGCGGCCGCCGATGCAGATCCGCGCGCGGGCACGCGGGTGCAGACCGAGGATGCACTCGATCAGGGTCGACTTGCCCGATCCGCTCGGTCCGAAGAGGACCAGCGTGCGCTCGGACCATTCGAGGGCGCACTCCAGCGTGAAGGGCGGACGATGCGCATCGGCGCGTACCCCGCGTTCGAAGTCGATCTCCAGGGAGGATCCGCTCATCCAGCGGCGTTCGGGCGGCGAGCGCTCCGCCCTCCTCTGCGATCGTTGAGATTCAAGATGCGCGCGCCTTCGGCGCGCGATGGCGGAGCAGGCCCTCGGCCAGCCACATGGCCGCCAGAGCGATGGCGAAGGAGGCGCCGCAGAGCAGCAGTGCGGCGCGATCCTCCCCGAGCTGGACGCGACTCCAGATGCCGAGCGCCAACGTCTCGGTGCGGCCCGGGATGATCCCGGCCACCAGCGCGGTGGCGCCGAACTCGCCGAGGCCGCGGGTGAAGGCGAGCAGCCAGCCGTAGACGACGCCACGCGCAGCCAGTGGGAGCGCAACGCGAAGGAAGATCGCGATCGGACCCAGGCCGAGGCTGCGCGCCACCTCGATCAGTCTCGGGTCGATCTCCCGAAAGGCCTGCTCGCTCGCGCGGGTGAGCAGCGGGAAGCCGACGACCGCCGCGGCGAGCGCCGCGGCCCAGAACGTGAAGGCGAGCTCGAGGCCGATGCCGGCGAGGGGGCCGCTCGCGCCGAGGAGCAGCAGCAGCGCGAGCCCCACGGCCACCGGCGGGAGCACCATCGGCAGACCGATCAGCGCCTGGACGAGCGCTCGGCCCGGAAAACGCATGCGGGCGAGCCCATAGCCCAGCAGCACCGCGGGAACGAGGATCAGCCCGCTCGCCGCCAGCGAGATCCTGACGGTGAGCCAGCTGATCTCCACGATCGCGCCCGCGCTCAGCGGGTCCATCAGTCGTGCTCCGTCGGGACGTCGAAGCCGGCGGACTCGAGCGCGCTCCTGCCGTCGACCCGAACGAGCTCCGCGATGAATCGGCTGCCCGCCTCCCGCGCGGCGCTGCGTCGCGCCAGGCCTGCCGTGTAGACGATCGGCGGATGATCGTCGTCGGCGACCTCGAAGACCACATCGACGTCGTTGCTCGCCAGGGCGTCCGTGCGATAGACGATGGCGGCCTCCGCGTGGCCGCCCTCCACGGCCGCGATGGTGGCCCGGGCGTGCTCGGTGATCACGAAGCGTCCGGCCATCCGCTCGAGCAGCGCGTGCCTCCGCAGGAACGCGCGCGCGTAGCGCCCGAGCGGAACCACCGCGCTGGGGATCGCAACTCGGCTCATGCTGGCGAGCTGCTCGATGCGGAAGGCCCGCGCTTCACGATTCCTGGTGATCACGACGAGGCGACCCCGCGCGAAATCCACGATGTTCGCCTCGTCGAGGAGCGCCCGAGCGCGCAGCGACTGGATGATCTCGCGGTCGGCCGAGAGCAGCACGTCGAGAGGTGCGCCCAGCCGCAGCTGCGCGGCCAGGGCGCTCGAGGCCCCGTAGCTGAGGCGCAGGCGAACGCCGGGGTGGCTCCGCTCGAAGCGCTGCGCGACGACGGCGATGGGGACGCGCAAGCTCGACGCGACGCCCACCACCAGCTCGCTCGACCGGGCCGCGTCCGGCGACGCCAGCCCCACGAGGAGCGTGACGAGCAGGAGCGCCGAGCGGGGGCACCCGCCTGGTCGAGTGCGAACCCGACTGCGCGAGGCCGTGTCCCGACTTCGGCCCATCATCGATCTTCTCTTCCTCGTATCCTCGTGGCTCGGACCTTGATCGTGGCCTGCGCCTCGGGGCTCCAGCGTGCGGCGATCACCCGGCCGCCCGGAACGACGGACGGAGACCCACCTCGATGGTCCTCCGCGTGGTGGAGTGAGGATGCGGCGGCCGCGGAGGTGGAGCAAGGCCCCATGTGGCGGCCGGCCGTCGGTCGCGACACCCTCTGCAAAGACCAGGGGCCCGGGCGGGCCATGAATCGGCGCAGGGCCCCGCCGCCATCATGCCGCGAAGCGCTCGCGGCGATTCCGAGAGGAGCGCGACCATCGCCGTGAGAAGAGGCGCCCGCCGGGCCCGAGCCGGTGCACGAAGACCCGATCCCTTGCCCGAGGCGCCGGAGCTCGTGCGGATCGCTCGTCTGGCGGCGGGGGGTGATGGCGTGGCGCGCCTCTCCGACGGTCGCGCGGTCTTCGTGCCGGATACGGCGCCCGGCGACCTCGTGCGGATTCGCGTGGAGACGATGCGGCGGCGGTTCGCGCGCGGACGCGTCATCGAGCTGCTGGAGGCCGGCGAGAGCCGTCGCGAGGCGCCGTGCCCGCACGCCTCCGAGTGCGGCGGGTGCGCGTGGCAGCATCTCGAGTACGCGGCGCAGCTTCGCGCGAAGGAGGGCATCGTTCGCGATGCGCTCGAGCGCATTGGCGGGTGGGACGCGGAGCTGCCGATCCCCGTCGTCCCCTCGCCCCATGAATTCGGCTATCGCAGTCGAGCGCGCCTTCGTCGGGGAGGCGAGGGGATCGGATACCTTCGGCGCGAGTCACACTCGCTCCATCCCATCGATCATTGCCCGGTGCTGCTGCCGGAGATGAACGACGCCCTGCAGCTGATCGGGGCGCTTCCGAGGGACGACGAGCAGGCCCAGGCACAGGAAGTGCACGACGTCTTCGCGCTCTGTGCGGGAGAGACCGGGCGCGTGCAGATCGTGCGTGAAGGCGGAGCGCCGTCGGGAGAGCCGGATCCGGCCGAAGAGGATCGCGCGCGTCCCGTGCTGCTTCGAGCCGACGAGGATGCGCTGCGCATCTCGCCGGGCTCGTTCACGCAGGGCAACGCCCTGCTTCGCGACGCCCTCCTGCGCGCGGTCCACGACTCCGTCGGGCGCGGCGAGGACCTGCTCGAGCTCTACGCCGGCGTGGGCTTCTTCACGCTGGGCCTCGCGCGCCGCTTCGTGGGCGTGACCGCGGTGGAGTCCGCCCCACCTGCGGTCGCCGACCTGCGATTCAATCTGCGGCACGCGGGCCTGCGCAACGTCGAGGTGATCGAGGAGGCGGCCGAGCATGTCTGCGCGCGGCTCGAGCCCGGCCGCTTCGAGGTGGTGCTCCTGGACCCCCCGCGCGTCGGGCTCGGCGAGGCGGGTGCGCGCGTCCTGGCGGGGCTGGGCGCTCAGCGCATCGTCTACCTGTCCTGCGATCCGGCGACCCTGGCCCGGGATCTCGCCATCCTCTTCGATGCGGGCTATGTGGCCGGTCGTGTGACGGCTTTCGACCTCTTTCCACAGACCCCGCATGTGGAGACGCTGGTCGAGCTGGTGCTCGGCTGAGGCTCGGCGTCCGGGGGCTACGGCTCGATCAGGCCATGGCGCAGCGCATAGCGCACCAGCTCGGTGGCCTTTCGCACGCCGAGCTTGCGCATCAGGCTCGTGCGGTGGGCCTCGACCGTCTTCGTGCTGATCTTCAGCTCGACGGCGATCTCCTTGGCGGAGAGGCCCTCCGCGATGAGGTGCAGGACCTCGCGCTCCCGTCCGGAGAGCAGCGAGAAGGGCTCGTCACCCGGCGCCTTCGGGCTGCGGAGCTGGTCGACGATCTCGCGTGCGACCACGGGGCTGAAGTAGCTTCCGCCCTTCACGACCTCGCGGATGGCAGTGACGATCTCGGCGGCGCGCCCGTTCTTCAGCACGTAGCCGTCGGCACCGAGGGCGATCGCGCTCTGGATGAAAGGGGGGTCGCCGTGCACCGAGAGAAGGATGACCTTCACCTCGGGATGATTGCTGCGCAGCCGCTCGAGCGTCTCGAGGCCGCCCAGTCGAGGCATGGTGATATCGAGAACGACCACTGCGGGTTGATGCGTCTCGACCTGCTCGAGGACTTCGCGCCCGTCGCGTGCCTCTCCGGAGACCTTGAGGTCCTGCTCGGACTCGAGCAGTCTCCTGAGGCCCTCTCGGACGATACCGTGGTCGTCGGCTACCAGTACGGAGATCACACATCAGAGTTACCAAACCCCGTCACCATGTTCAATTGCAGTTTGCCTGGCGGGACGGCGCTCCGTGGATGACATGTGGGCGAGCCGGTACTACGATTGCGGCCGGCTGCTGTCATCGATCCGAAGTCGTGGGAGGCTCGGGTCGAATGAGAGCCATGCGGCAATCTCGGCAACGGGCTAGACGGGGGAAGCAGCCTTGGCTTCGCAGGTCGGCCAGGCCCTCGATGAGCACGGGCGCAGTTCCGGGCAGGTCGAAGGTGACGATGGCGATCTAGACGCTGCGCGTCGTTGGGTGAGCGCGAAGGGCGTCTGCGACAGCGCGCGAGCATCCATCCATCGATGCGGCGTCCGCCACACCCTCCGCGGTCGTCGGTGGGGGCGATGATGGCAGGCGCCGGTCCGGCTTCGCGACGCGCTGCCCGCAAGGGATCGAAGACGCGCGCCCGGGAGCGCACCGGCGTGGGGCGCCCGAAACGAAGCGGTCACGGGGGCGGATCCGCGCTCTCCAAGTCGCGTTTCATATTGTACGTCGAGGGCCCGCGGGATCGCGAGCTGCTGGCCATCTGGGCGCAGCGCATCTGCCCCAGGCTCTCGCGCTCCCTGGCCGGGGCGGCGGTGATCCTGGGTGGCCGGAGGCCGGCGCGGGCGGTGGAGCACTTCCGCCAGCAGGGCGGCTCGGCGGCCGGGCATCGCGGTCTCGTGGTGCTCGATCGCGATGAGCACGGCGATGACGATGGCTCCGTCTCCGACGAGCCGGCGCTCGATCTCTTCATGTGGACCCGTCGACACATCGAGAGCTACCTGCTGGTCCCGACGGCGCTCTCGCGCTTCCTCGGCCGAAGGGCCGAAGGCGCTCCCGTCGAGCAGCTGCTGGCCGAGCTCTTGCCCGAGGAGGACGACGAGCGCGTCCACCGAGCGCTGAACGCCAAGCGGATTCTCGGAAGCAAGGGCCCGATCGCCCGTGCTCTGGGGACGGCGCCCTCACCCAGCGAGATCGCGCGCGTGATGCGACGCGACGAGCTGCATGCGGATGTCGTCTCCGTCTGCGAGCACATCCGGCGCGGGCTCGGGCAGGAAACGCCCGAGCCGCCCATCATCATCCGTCGCGGGGGCGCCTAGCTTCCCCGCCCCAGAGCCCGGTTCGCCCCTCGCCATGAAGCTCCTGGCCCTCGACTTCGATGGAGTGATCTCTGACAGCGCCACGGAATCCTTCGTGATCGCCCTGCGTACGCTCGGCGAGATGCAGGGGCTCGCGGAGCGGGTCGACGAAGCCGAGGCGATCTTCGACGAAGGACCCGATCGCGCGCGAGCGCATCCGTGGTTCGGCCACTTCATCGCGCACCTGCCCCTCAGCAATCGTGCCGAGGACTTCGGGATCCTGCTCGTGACGGCGCGCCGTGGGCAGATCCTCGAGGACCAGGCCGCGTACGATCGGGTCCTGGCTGCGCACAGCGAGGCATTCCTCGCGAGCTATCACGCGCGCTTCTACGAGAACCGCCGCCTGCTCCGCGAGCGCGACCTCGACCGTTGGCTGCGGCTGCTCGGCCCCTATCCCGCCTTCATCGAGATCCTTCGCAGGATCTCGCGACGCGTCGTCCTCACCCTGGCCACGGCCAAGGATCGGGCGAGCGTCACACGACTGCTCGACGCCTACGGAATTGCCGAGCATCTCCCCGACGAGCGGGTCATCGACAAGGAGGCGGGCCGCAGCAAGGTGGCACATCTGCGTGTGACCAGTGAGCGCTTTGGCGTACCCATGGAGGAGATCACCTTCGTGGACGACAAGGTGAACCATCTCGAGGGCGTCGCAGCACTCGGCGTGCGTTGTGGCCTGGCGTCGTGGGGCTACAACGGCGAGCGCGAGGCGACCCGCGCGCGCGAGCTGGGCTTCCTCGTGCTGGAGCTGCGCGACTTCGAGCGGGCGCTCTTCTCTGACGCTCGCTGAAGCTCTGACGCTCGCTGAAGCTCTGACGCCCGCTGAAGCGGAACGCGCGCATGCCCCCGCAGGGCCTTGGCTTGGTTCGCCGCGAGATCCGTCCTAAATTCGCGTCGCCTCCCAGCAGATGGCTCGCGACGCACACCGCCCGCGTCGCAGGGCGCCACGGAGACGCGCGTTGGATCTCGACTTTCGAATGCATGCGGAGCGCACGCCCAACCCCCACGGCGTCAAGTGGGTCCTGAGTCGGACCGTGGTGGACGACCGGAGCGGCGTGTCGTTTCCCGAGCCCGTCACGGCCGACGTGTCTCCGATCGCGGCCCGGCTGCACGATGTGGAGGGCGTGACGGGAGTCCTGCTCGGCGCGAACTTCATCGTCGTCAACAAGGACCCCGCGCAGGAGTGGACCGACGTCGCGAAGGGCGTGGTGGAGAGCATCAAGGCCTGGGTGTCGAGCGGGGAGCCCGCCCTCGGAGAGGCGTACGTGCCCCCCGAAGTCGGTCCCGAGGACGAGGTGGTGGCACGGATCCGGGAGGTGATCGAGCGCGACATCCGGCCCTACGTGGCGAGCGACGGCGGAGAAGTGATCTTCATGGGCTTTCACGAGGGTGTGGTGAGCGTCCAGCTGCGCGGGGCCTGTGCGGGCTGCCCCAGCTCGTCGATCACTCTCAAGATGGGCATCGAAGCGAGGCTCAAAGAGGAGATCCCCGGTGTAGAATCCGTGATCGCCGTCTGATGGCGCAGCGAGGCCGCCCGAGGGATTGCGGCGGGCGGAAGGTCCGAACCCCCCAGTCGGTCACGAGAAGGCCGGATCCAGGAGAAGTCCAAGCAGGGGCCGAGAGGCAGTCGATTGCCACCGGGCCATCGTCCCGAGCGATTCGATCGCACCCCATCGCGTGATCGGATCCGGGGAACGAGAGTGGAGCGGGAATCTGGTTGTGGTGACGAGGGCTGTTGGATCGGCAGCGAGGGGTGCGCCGGGACCCGGTTCGGGACAGAGCTCGGCGCGGGCGCCAGCCTGGACCGCTCCGGGGACGTTGAAGCCCAGGGCAGGGGTTCTCGATCGATGTCGATGAGGAGGCGCATGGGGCGCGCTGCGGGCATGCGCGGCGCCGACGAGGGGGAGGTGCTTCGCGCGCAGCGGGTCGAGCGGCGACGCCGCGCGCGTCGGGGGGCGCGTGTCCTCTCGAGGCGCGGCGCGCTCACGGCGGGCACGTTGGTCGTGACCCTCGCGTTCGCGGCCGGCTACTTCGGCCGTCATCTGCTGCTCGGCCTGCTCCCCGTGGCCGGGTCGGGCACCGGCTTCGCCCAATCGATCGATCCGAGCGGCGAAGCGTCCGCGCGAGACGTTCTGCCGGCCGTGTCCGCGCCGCCGCCCGAGCTCGCCGTGCGGGCGCGGCCCACACCCGCGCCGCCCGCGATCCTCGAGCGACTGCCCGTCTCGGTCATCGACTACGAGGAGGGGCTTCGAGCCGAGCAGGGCATCGACCCCGCGGCCCCCGCGCGCTGGGTCGAGCGGATCGACGAGCTGCCAGGACCCGACGCGGTGGAGACGTCGCTGCCCCTGCTGGTCGAGTACACCTTCGATGCCGAGCTGACCCGGCGCGTCATGGGCGTGCTGCGCAAAGGCCGCGTGAGTCGTGGCCATGCCATCGTGATGGAGCCCGATTCCGGGCGCGTGCTCGCCTGGGTGTCGACCGACGCCGAGACCTTTCCGCCCGATCGTCCCTACCCGGCGGCCTCGCTGGTCAAGGTGGTCACGGCCGCCGCCGCGCTCGATCACGCGCCCCGCAAGGCCCGCGCGCCCTGCCTGTATCGCGGCAACAAGTATCGGTTGACGCGGGCCCGCATCCACCGACCGAAGCGGGGACACGAGTCGTCGCTCGAGCGCGCGCTCGCCACCTCGAACAATCAGTGCTTCGCCCAGCTCGCCGTCGAGGCGGTCGGCACCCACGCGCTCCTCTCGACGCTCGATCGCTTCGGATGGACCGTGTCGCCGGCCCCTGGTCATCCGGCGGGCGTCGTGGATCCGGGTGAAGACGAGTACGACCTTGGACGGCTCGGTTGCGGGCTCTCGGGCTGTCGGATCACGCCGCTGCACGCGGCGCAGCTCGCGTCGAGCCTGGCGCATGGCCTTCGTGTCACGCCCTGGTGGATCGATGGCGTTCGCGACGGCCACGGGAACTCGCTCGCGCTGCCCGAGCGGCCCGCAGCGACGAGGGTGATGAGTGAGTCACTCTCCGACGAGCTGCGCGCGATGCTCGTTCGGACCACGACGCGCGGCACCGCCCGCAGCGGCTTCAGAGACGATCGAGGTCGCCCGAAGCTCGGTGCGATCGAGGTCGCGGGGAAGACCGGGAATCTGACGGGGGGCAATCCCCGGGGCCGCTACGAATGGTTCATCGGTGTCGCACCCGCAGAGGATCCGAAGGTGGCGGTGGCTGTCGTGCAGGTGCAGGGCCACCTGTGGTGGGCGAAGTCCTCGGAGCTCGCGGCCGATGTGCTGCGCGAGGTCTTCTGCGAGCGCGGTCGTTGTCGCACCGACTACGCGAATCGATTCATCGGCGACATCGGCGACAGCACCGTTCCCGTCCTGCTCTCGGAAGCGCAGCGAGACTGAGTCGCTCTCCTGCGGGTTCCCGAGGTGCAATATGGTCGCGAACGAGTTTCGCGAGCCGCACGCCGCTGCGTGGATTGGGGAGCTATACTTTCGGGACGAGGTCGAGACGTGCGCGACCGGAAGCGGAACGCGCGGACGAGGCGTCGATCGTCGCAGCTGCCGCAATCATCGAGAAGCGGTCTCAGGATGCGGCGGGGAAGGCGTACCATTGTCCGAGAGCGACCCGAGCGAGAGCAGGCATCGACCGCCGGCGTCCGGCCACCGCTTCGGGCCCGACCTGATCTGCTCAGAGTGCGGGATCAGCTGGGAGCAACACCAGAGCCGGCCGAATCCCTGCGACCACGTGGGCAAGGCCGACAGCGACGACGAGGCCCTGCCCGCTCCACCCTCGCCTGTCTTCGAGCGCGCCGACGAGGGCTAGCCGCTGGCGGGCCTCGAACGCTCCCGGCCATCGCCATGCACCACCGCCTTCGTGGCCAGGCGCTGCGTTGCGAACCCCTACCGTGGATCGACGACGCATGGGGTCTCGCGCCCTCGTGCGACCCGGGATGAGTGTGCACACGGATGGCGGCAATGGGCCTGGACACGGCCTTCCAGGCCCGCCACCAGACCCCTGGTGTGCCGCGGCCTGGCCGATCAGGTGATGATCTTGCTGCCGCCGGGCATCTGGCCGGGCACCACGATCCTCGACGCCTCCTGGCGCTGCATCTCGCGAGCCTGCTCGATCAGCTGCTCGACCGCCTTGTTCACCGCTTCCGGGAACTTCTCGAAGGCCTCGGCGAGGGTCTTGGCCTCGATGGGGGCCTGAACGGGCAGCGGTCCCCGCTGGCTCATCAGCGTGGTCTCGCCCATGAACATGCGCTCGCGGCTCTCGTCGACACTGCCGTCGACCTTGATGGGCACGAGCTGTCTGATCGAGGCGACCTTCAGATCGGTGTAGGTCTCCTCGCGATAGAGGTTGTCCTTGTCGACCTCGATGTCTCCGATGGCGGGCTGATCGCTCACGTTCGATTCCTCTCGAGTTGACCTGGCTCAGTGTGGGCCCGTGCCGGATCGGGGATCGGTGGGACCGCGGCGTGCGCTCTCGCGTCGATCAACGCTCCGCGATCCTCCGCGATCGGCGAATCTTCGCAAACTGACGACCATTCCGAAACCGGCGCTCCGCCCCACGGGAGGCGCAGGCGGGCGATCGCGCGCGCGGGCAGAGGCGTCGGCGGAGTGGCGAGCCGCGCCTCGATTGCGGACGCCTAGCTGGCGATCCGCTCTCGCTTGGCAGCGGCCCTGGCCTTCTTCCGCCGGCGCGACCGCTGCTTGTTCTTGAGGTGCTTGATCTTCTGCTTGCTCTTGCTTCGGGCCATCCTGGTCTCCTGCCGGAGCGCGGAAGCTAACGGACCCGCCAGCGATCGTCGAGCACCTCGGAGATGATGGCGCCGAGCCCGTGCGCCTCGCCCTCGTCGAGGGCCTCGACGTCGGGCAGACACGCCACGAGACGTTCGAGCGCCTTCGCGGTGGCCTCGGGGACGCTGCCGAAGGCCAGCGCCAGACCGTTCTCGCCATCGTCCCGAACCACGGTGGCCCGGACCACCATCGGATCGCCCGCAGTCGGCCCGTGCAGCGCCAGCTCGAAGCTGTCTCCGAGCTCGAGGTCGGGCAGTCGCTCGATTCGCATTCCGCCCGGCGAGAGGTCGCGTCCCATCAGGACCAGCCGACCGCCACGCCCCTGAGCGAGCACCGGCTCCGCGTAGGCGCCGCGGGGATGGACGCGCCGATCGCTGGCGTCCGAGACGTCGGGGCTCGCGCTCACCGGCTCTTCGACCCGGATCGACGGATCGGTCTCGTCATCGAGCGTCAGTCCGGGGATCTCGGCGCTCGGTGAAGGGGGCAGCAGAGCGCCGCCGGGCTGCGGCGAGCACACCGAGTCGAGGCCCATGCTCCATTTATTGATGACGGCTCCGAGTCGGCGCCGCGCTTCCTCGCCCAGATCGGGATCGAACTTCAAGGCGGCGCTGTGGGTGGGTGCGCCGCCACCGTCCCTTGTCTCGGCGATGCGTACGATTCGGCCGCGCAGCTCGAGGGTCTCGTCCCCGGTGATCGAAGGACCGAGCTCGACGCTCAGTGCCTTGCCGAGCGTGAAGGGCTCGTTGCTGCGGAGTCGGCAGCCTCGATTCGAGACATCGAGCAGGAGGGTGCCGCGACCATCGGCGGGATCGGAGAGCGCGACCGTCGAGCCGACGGGCACGCGGCTGTCGCGCCGGCGCTCGCTGCCCTGATAGAGCGCGCGCCGTATCAGCAGTCGCCATACACCGGGATCTGTCGGCTGACGCACGAGCAGGCTGAACCCGTGAGCGCGCAGCATGCGGCGCATGGACGGCGAGTCCTCCCGCACGGCCACGATGCGAACCGGGCGTCCATTGCGTGCGCTCTTCGGCGATCCGCGGCGCACCACCTCGGCTCTGCGAGGGGTGACGATCAGCAGGTCGGTCGGGGGGCCGAGCTCGCTCGGGATCTCGCCGCCACGCATGCGCGTGTAGGGGAGCTCGAGCTCGTCGATCAGCTCGGCGACCTCTTGGAGCTCGCCGTCATCGAGCAGCAGAATGCTGGAGGGAGTCGACATGGGAGTGGCCTCGCGCCCTGGACGAAGTGGGCATGGGTGCTTCCATCGCATCGACCCGCCGGGCTTTTTCCTGAAGGCGGATGGAGCAGGAGGCTCCGGTGCGCATCGAGCGGGCTCATCCGCCGCCGCGCGGCGCCTCTGCGGTCTCTGCCTGCACGTCGATTGCGCGTGCGAAATCCACCCGCGCGCCGGGCCAGCGGCGGGCCAGGAGCCAGCACGAGAGCGTCGTGATCAGGGCCGCGAGCGCGAGCTGCGGCGTCGGCCGCAAGGCGGGAAGGGCTGCGCCGAGCATCGCCAGCAGCGTCGCCAGTGCGTTGTTGAGGACGTGGCAGACGATCGCGACACGCAGGCTGCCGGTCACGACCACCACCAGCGCGAGGTAGACACCCAGAAGCGCGGCCCCGAGGCCCTGCAGGAGATCGAGATGGGCGGCGCCGAAGAGGCCCGCGCAGAGGAGCATGGCGGGGAGCGTGCCGAGCCTGCGCGCCGAGGCGCGAAGCAGCAGGCCGCGAAAGAGCAGCTCTTCGGCGATGCCCGGCGCGAGCGCCAGACCGACGAGCAGGAGCGGGAGCGAGGGACCCGCGGCGGATTGGATGGTCGCCTCGATGGCCGCGAGCTGGCTCTCCTCGCGGACCGCCAGCTGACGCGTCGCCGCGTCGAGCAGGTGGGAGAGGCCGAGGCAGCCGAGCGCGAGCAACGCGATCGCCGGCGCGCGCACCCAGGCGGCGGGGCGCTCGAGCAGGAGCGCCCGGATGGCGCCATCGCGGGAGGCGAGCGCGCCGATGACCGCCAGTCCGCCCATCAGCGTCGCGTTCGCGAGGGCGACCAGCGCGAGTCGATTCTCGGACGCCACGGCGCGCTCGGCCAGCTGGGCCACCGCGATCGTGAGGCCTGCGGTGACCGCCGCGGCGGCGATCGGGCGCACGGAGCGGAGCCCGTCTGCATCGGGCGACGCCCGGTGGTCGTCGCCCGGCGCTCCCGTTTCCGAGCGTGCGTCCAAGCCGGTCTCGGACGGCACGTCGGCCTCGTCCGGCTCGCCGCTGCCCATGGCGCGAGCTTAACGCGCGATTCCGTTGCTAGGCTTCGGACGTGGAACGAACCGGCCTCTCATCGTCGCTCTTGATCGCCATGCCCCAACTCCAGGATCCGAACTTCCGGAGGACGGTGCTCCTGATGATCCACCACGACTCGAGCTCGAGCTTCGGGCTGGTGCTCAATCGGCCGGCCGAGATCTCCGTCCGTGATCTCTTCGAGGGCCTCGATTTCTCCTGGCAGGGACCGGCGGACGCAGAGGTCTCGTGGGGCGGTCCGGTCGAGGTCAACAGCGGATGGATGCTCTTCGGCGACGCCCTGCTCCCGGACGAGAGCGACGAAGAGGTCACGACCGTGCTGCCGGGTCTGAATTTCGCGGGGTCCCTCGACGTGTTCCGCGGCGTCGCGGCCGCGCCCCCCTCGGACGTCCGGTTCTTCCTGGGCTACTCGGGCTGGGGCGCCGGTCAGCTCGAGTTCGAGATCTCGCAAGGCGCATGGCTCTCGGCCCCGGCCGACCTCGAGACCATCTTCCATACGCCCGCCGACCAGATGTGGGATCACGTGGTCAGGGGCCTCGGGATCGATCCGAGCACCTTGATCTCCTCGGCGGGCGTCCACTGAGGGGTGGGGCCTCTCCGGGGTTTGCTACGTTGCGTAGATGGCGACCCGAGCGAGACCCGACGGTTGCTGCCGGCCCAAGGCGGTGCGTCCCCTCCCGGCGAGCAAGCAGAGGGATCTGGCGCGCGCATTCAAGGCGCTCGCGGATCCGACGCGGCTGGAGATCGTTCGCCTGGTCGCCGCGCAGAACGCGCCGGTCTGCGTCTGTGACATCGTGGATCGCTTCGCGCTCGGGCAGCCGACGATCTCGCATCATCTCAAGGTCTTGCGTGAGGCGGGTCTCGTGGAAATGACGCGGCAGGGCATCTGGGCCTTCTACTCCCTCGCGCCTCGCGCGCAGGAGATCGTGGGCCAGGCCTCCACGCTGCTCGGCGGGGCCGATCCGCTCGATGCGCGCGAGGCCAGCTGAGGCGCCATGTCGAAGTCCGGAGCCTTCGAGGTCCGCTGCCCCGACTGCGACGTCACCTTTCCGGTGGGCACCAAGAAGTGCCTCCATTGCGGCGGCCGGACCACCAAGCCCCTGCGTCTGCCGGAAGGCGTGTACACCTCCGAAGACCACACCTCGAGCGCGCCCATCGAGATCATGCATCTGCCGAAGGGGCAAGAGCGCAACCTGCCGGGCATGACCGAGAGCTCCCCGATGGAGGAGAGCCCCGACGATGAGGAGATGGCGCGCTCGCCCATCCGCACCATCTTCAATCTCCTCTTCATCGTCCTGGCGATTGCCGTCTCGGCGGCGCGGGCCTGCTCCGAGGGGCAGTGAGCCGGGGCGATCCAGGCGGCCGCCGTCAGCGAGCCGGGCGCCGCCCTGAGTCGCCGTCGCGATTCAAGCCCGTGCACGGGCCGGACGATGAGGCCGACGCCGGGGGCGCTCCGCCGATCCATCGCTTCCAGGTCCAGCCAGCCGAGGTCGTGTGAGCCAGCGCATCCTGATCGTCGAAGACAACGCCGACAACATGAAGCTCATCTCCTGGGTCCTCGAGGACGAGGGCTTCGAGTTCGAGGGCGTGGCCACCGCGGAGGCCGCGGTCGAGCGACTCTCCGACGACGCCTTCGCTCTGGTCCTGATGGACATCTCCCTGCCCGGCATGGACGGTAGGGAGGCGACTCGACGTCTTCGCTCCGATCCTCGCCACGCGGGCCTCGCCGTCGTGGCCGTGACCGCGCACGTGGTCCCGACCGAGACCGACTCGATCCTCGCCTCGGGCGTCGATGGGATCGTCACCAAGCCCATCGACGAGGAGGCCCTGCTCTCCATCGTCAACCAGCTGATGGGCTAGCCGTGCGTCCTCCCCTCCGCGCCCGGCGGCACCACCCGCCGCCGTCGCGGCTATGCTCTTCGCCCGGGTCGGGACTTGGAGCGCGGCGCGGCGAGAGACGATGCTCGGGCGCCGGGAGGGGAGCTGGACATGAAGGTGCGCGCCGCAGTCGCCATCGAGGCTGGTAGGCCGCTCGTCATCGACGAGGTCGATCTCGAGGGACCTCGCCCGGGCGAGGTGCTGGTCCGGCTCGTGGCGACCGGCGTCTGCCACACCGATGCCTTCACGCTCTCGGGCGACGATCCCGAGGGCCTCTTCCCGGCGGTCCTCGGCCACGAGGGCGCCGGTGTCGTCGAAGAGGTCGGTGCGGGCGTCGGCTCGCTCGCGCCCGGCGATCACGTCATCCCCCTCTACACACCCGAGTGCCGGAACTGCAAGTTCTGTCTCTCCGGCAAGACGAATCTCTGCGGTGCCATCCGCGAGACGCAGGGCAGGGGGCTGATGCCGGACGGGACCAGCCGGATCTCGATGGGAGGCAAGCCCGTATACCACTACATGGGCACGTCGACCTTCGCGAACCACACCGTGCTGCCGGAGATCGCGCTCGCCAGGATCCGCAAGGACGCGCCCCTCGACAAGGTCTGCCTGCTCGGCTGCGGAGTGAC
>CAZQMY010000051.1:0-22662 GCA_964594405.1 uncultured Spirochaetaceae bacterium
ATCGCGCCTGCGTCGGCGGGAGTCGGCGTGTCGCACAACGAAGTGGCCGTCCGCCACTTCGAGTTCGCTCTCGAAGGCGGGGAAGGCGGGGAAGGGGGTATCGGGGAGCGCGTCGCCGTGGAGCGAGAGCAGGCGACGCTCCTCCAGGCGCCGACGAGCGCGATCGCCTGGCATCAGGTCGTACCCGAGCGGGCGCGTTGGGTGGCGTCCGGCGAGCTCGTCGGTGTGGACGCGACCGGCTCCATGGAGGGCGAGGTCCGCTTCACGCTGGTGGACGAAGACGGGGCGAGCCGGTTGCTGCAGAGCCGTTCGCTGGCGAGCCTCGCGAGCCGGCCCGCGTGGCGGCTCGAGGCCGACCTGTCCGCGTACGCGGGGCGGCACGTAGGGCTCGCCGTGGGGTTCGCGACCACGGGCGAGGGCAGCACCCCGCTCCTTCGACACGATCGCTCGGTGCTCGAGGGCATCGCGCTCGAGCGAAAGGTCGAGGGCGGGCTCGAGGGCTCGCGACCGAATGTCCTGGTGGTCCTCTTCGATACGCTTCGCGCAGACTTCATCGGCCCCTACGGCAACACCGAGGTGGATACGCCCGCCCTCGACCAGCTGGCCGAGCGAGGGGTGACCTTCGAGAACGCCTTCGCGAATGCGAGCTGGACGCGCCCCTCGGTCGCCTCCCTGATGACGGGGCTCCAGCCCGACGCGCATCGCGTGGTCGGCGCCCGGTCGGCCCTGCCCGCCGGCGTCCCCTATCTGCCCGAGCTGATGAAGGCGGCGGGCTACCGGACCGTCGGCATCACGAACAACGCCCACTACTCCGCGAATGGCGACTTCCAGCGAGGCTACGATGACTTCCATCCCTACTACACCTCGCGCCAGCAGGTACTCGAGAAGATCGACTCGCCGGTCCGTCAAGCCGACCTGGTCTTCGATCGCTACCTCGAACGGGCCTTCGATGCGTCGGCGCGTGGAGGGCCGCCAGTATTCGCGTACGTCCACGAGATCGACCCCCACTCGCCCTATGATCCTCCTCCGCCCTATGGGGAGCGCTACGACATCGGATATCGAGGAAACATCGACGGCTGGAATCGGGCGCAGCTCGACCAGGGCTTCAAGATGCTGCGGCTGGCCAACGACTTCGCTCAGCCGCTGGAGCCTGCCGACCATCGCTACATGATGTCGCGCTACGCCGGCGAAGTGAGCTTCATGGATCGCTACTTCGGGCGGTTGATGGAGCGTCTCGAAGCGCTCGGCGTATCGGACCGAACGTTGGTGGTCTTCGTCTCGGACCATGGAGAGCAGTTCCACGAGCACGGCGCCTGGGGGCATGGCCTCAGTCTCTACGACGAAGAGCTCCGGGTCCCCATGATCCTCTCACTCCCGGGTGTCATCCCGAAAGGCGGGCGAAGTGGCGTGCATGCACAGCTCTCGGACCTGCCCGCGACGATCCTCGATCTCGCGGGTCTGGCTGTCCCCGACGCGATCCAGGGGCGCAGCCTGCTCGCGGACGCGGTCTCGCCCGCCCAGGCGCCGGAGCGCGTCACGCGCGCGCGGTCGAACTTCGTGATCTGGGCCAAGGGGACCTTCTTCACGCACAAGACGCAGTGGCACAGCATCCAGCGTGGAGACTGGAAGCTGCTCCGGCGCGAGTTCCGGCAGTTCGGGACCCTGCGTTACGACCATTTCCTCTTCGATGTACGCCGGGATCCGGACGAGCTGATGAATCTCTGGCCAGGGGAGGCCCAGATCGGCCACGCCCTTCGGCAGCGGCTCGAGCTGGAGCTCGCGCGCGACCACGCGCGGGACTTCGAGGCGAGCGAATCCGCGACAGAGGCGCTGGATCCAGCCGACGAAGAGAACCTGCGAGCACTCGGCTACATCGAGTAGCCGACTCTCCCTTCGCTCAGAACTGGAAGTAGATGAAGGGCTTGTAGCCCGTCGCCACGAAGGGCAGGGCCAGCGCCACGGCCGCGCCATACGCCAGGGCAAAGGCGGGGTCGGGCATGCTTCGCAGGCGGGTCTCGAAGAGGCGACCAGCGACGGCGATCTGAGCCAGCGCGAAGACCGCGAGCAACGCCCACCACCACGGCGAGAGGGATCGCGCCCCGGACGGACCGGGGCTGAAGAGGCCGGCGATGAATCGCAGCGCGGCTTCCAGGTCGGGCGAGCGGAAGATCACGAATCCGAGGTTCACGATCAGCAGTGTATAGGCATGGCCGAAGGCGCGGCCCAGGCGCCCCGGGTCTGCCAGCCGCTCCAGGGAGAGGAAGAGGCCGTGCCAGAGCCCCCAGACCACGAAGGTCCACGCCGCCCCGTGCCACAGGCCGCTGATCAGGAAGACGACCCAGAGGTTTCGCGCGGTGGCGGCGGAGCTGCCGCGGTTGCCGCCCAGCGGCAGGTAGAGGTAGTCGCGAAACCAGGTCGAGAGCGAGATGTGCCAGCGTCGCCAGAAGTCCCGCATCGAAGAGGCGAGATAGGGCGCGTCGAAGTTCCGCGCGAGTCGATAGCCGAGCATCCCCGCGGTGGCGATGGCCATGTCCGAGTAGCCCGAGAAGTCGCCGTAGATCTGAAGCGAGTAGAGGAGTGAGGCCAGCCACTTGCTCGCGTTTCCGTAGGCCTCTGGGGCGGCGAAGACCGCATCGACGGCGCGCGCGGCCTGGTCGGCCACGCAGGCCTTCTTCACGAATCCCGAGAGGAAGAGGAGGAGCTGGCTTCGCCAGGCCACGTCCGTGAAGCGCTTCGGCTCGGCGAGCTGAGGCAGGAAGTGGGCCGCCCGCACGATCGGACCGGCGACGAGCTGCGGGAAGAAGCTGACGAAGAGCGCGAAGTCGAGCAGCGAGTGCGTGGCGCGCAGGCGCCCGCGCCCCACGTCGATGGAGTAGCTGAGCGTCTGGAAGGTGTAGAAGCTGATGCCGAGGGGAAGCACCACCTGGAGGAGCGGTGCGTCGAGGGGCAAACCGAGCCAGGCCGTGAGCTCGACGGCCGAGCCGACGAAGAAGTTCCAGTACTTGAACGCGCCGAGCAGGCCCAGATTGACGGAGAGGCTCACGATCAGCGGCGCCCGCCGCTGGCCGACGGGAAGGCGCTCCATCCACAGCCCGACACCGTAGTCCGTCAGGACCGAGATCCAGATCAGCGTGAGGAAGCGTGGGTCCCAGGCGGCGTAGAAGAGCTGGCTCGAGAAGAGCAGAAGCGCCTTTCGAGATCGGTGTCCGCGCAGCCCCCAATGGAAGACGAGGACCAGCGCCAGGAAGGCGAAGAAGCGGGCCTCGGTGAAGATCATCGATCCGAGGCCCTCCCTGCCTCGCCCTCTCGGAGGCGCGCGCCGAGCTCCCGCCCGATGATCGAGCTCATGAGGGTCGCGCCTCGAATCGAGAGATGGCTCTCGTCGAAGCGATTCGCTGCGGTGAAGAGGGCCGGATACCGGTCCGCTCGATTCAGATCGATGAGGTCCGGGACGACCCCCGCCTCGTACATGGCCCATGTGATGGGCGTGGCCATCGAGATCGGCGGGGCCAGATAGACCACGCGGAGGCCGCTGCGCTCGATCCTTCGTACCTGGGCCGCGAGCGCGCCGCGGTTGTAGCGAGCCAGCTCGCGCTCCTCCGGCGGATCCATGTCGCGACGCCTCCGCTGCGCGAGCTGCTGGTTCCAGCGCTCGAGCCCGTTCATGAAGGCACGCTGTCGCTCGAGGTAGAAGTCGCGATGGGTGAACTCGAGCGGGATCCAGCCCCGGGACTGGAGGAGCCGCCCGGTGGTGAAGTCCATCGGCGTCGTGGCGGGCGCGAGCGCCGCGGCCCCCAGCCCGACGTTTCCGAGCCATCGGCCGAAGAGCCCGATGTGTGCCGACCCGAGCGCGAGCTTCGACCCCGGACCGATGCGCTCGTCGAGACGGATCGATTCCAGGACGTTGAGGGTCTGTCTCGGGGTGTGCCAGCGGATGTTGCGCTCGGTATGGGCATTGGCCTTCATGACGGCGTTGCTCACGTACCAGCGCGGGAACTCGATCACGATGAGCTCGAGGTTCTCGGGAGCGCGGTCGAGGATCCACTCGAGGTAGGCGTCCGTCTCGTAGGCGAACATCCCCGGAAGCGCGAGGTTGAAGGAGCGCCGTGGTCGTCCGGTCGACGAGGAGGGGCCGAGGAGGGGGTCGACGACCTCGGGGCGCACGCCGCGAATGATGGTGCTCGAGCCGACGAACACGACGTCGAACTGGCTTCGGTGGGCGTACCATGTCTCGAGCTTCGCTCTCAGCCCGAGCCGAGACGGGAGGGGCATCAGCGCCCTGATCGAGGTGGACGTCAGCCAGAAGCCGATCCCGGAGAGGAGGAGCAGCGCCAGGATGCGTTGCTTCATGGGCAGGTCGGGCCAGGGGCGTTGCGCCGCATCGTGCTCGTCTCTCCGTTCGAACGGACTGCGGGCGACGATCATCGCATAGCGCGTCTGGGATGAGGAGAGAAAAGCCGACAGTCGACGTGCGTGAGCGCGCCCGATCTGGCCGCCGGCGGATCGAGCGCGCCAGCGCAGGCTTCCCTGCGGCCTCGCCATGCGATATCCCCTGGCCGATGCGTGGAGTGCTCGCGCGGCGTGGACGTCCGGCGCGGCGAGCATCCCGAACCTCCCAGGCCATGCACGACTCGACGACACTCGAAACGATCTTCGACCACTGCTTCCGCGAAGAGTTCGACACCATCCTCGTCGGCGGTGGAGACGAGCCGCTCTACATCCCCTCGGCGGATCCGCGGCGCGCTCCCCATCGAATCGTCTATCGGGAGGACTACTTCGCCAGCGCGCTACACGAGGTGGCCCATTGGTGTCTCGCGGGGACCGAGCGGCGCCTGCAGGAGGACTACGGGTACTGGTACGCACCCGACGGGCGCAGCGTGACTCAGCAGGCCGAGTTCGAACGGGCCGAGGCACGACCCCAGGCGCTGGAATCGCTCTTCGCCGAAGCCTGCGGGTTCGACTTCCACCTCTCCGCGGACAACCTCGAAGGCGACCACGGGCCGAGTCCGAGCTTCGCGGAGGCGGTCGCCTCGGAGCGCTCGCGGCTGCGCACCCAGGGCCTCCCCCCGCGCGCGGCGCGCTTCCGCCGCGCGCTCGAGCTGGCCTATCGAACAGAGTCGCCCAGATCGGGCGCGGGCTAGTCGTTCACCTCGACTCTGATCATCTGGATCGGCTCGACGGGCCGATCGCCGGCACCCGTGGGCGACGATTCGATCTGGCTCACCACGTTCATCCCGTCGACGACCTTTCCGAAGACCGGATGCTTGCTCGCGCCCGGGGTGAAGAAGTCGAGGTAGTCGTTGTGCACGGTGTTGATGAAGAACTGGCAGCTGCCGCTATTCGGCCTGCCGGTATTGGCCATGGAGAGCGTGCCCGGCTCGTTCGAGATTCGAGCGCCTTCGGGATGCTCGTCCTCGATGGTTCCATTCGGACTGTCGCCCGTGCCGGCCAGGGGGCTGGCGGGGTCCGCGCTGTGCGGGCAGCCGAACTGGATCATGAAGCCGTCGATCACGCGGTGGAAGTGCAGCCCGTCGTAGAAGCCGCTCCGGGCGAGATCGATGAAGTTGCCCGCTGTGATGGGCATCTTGTCCGTGAATAGCTCGACGGTGATCGTGCCGAGCGATGTCTCCAGAGTCGCGGTGGGATTGGCCATGCGGGCTCTTTAGCCGTTTCTCGTGCGACTGTCGACGGCTGGTGGCGGTCAGGATCAGGTTTTCTTGTCGCGCGCCGGCAGGAAGCCGGCCAGGAAGCGTCTCAGGAGGCATTGAGGAAGGCGTGCAGCGCCTCGATGTCATCCTTCAGATGCGGGAGCGCGATCATCAAGCCGGTCTCACGCTTGGGCGTGTAGCCCTCGGGATACTTCGCTTCCAGTACGCGCAGGCGCAGCAGCTCGAGCGAGGAGCCGGCGACGGCCGGTCCGAGCCCACCGTCGATGCTGGGGTCGGGGTTGTGGCAGGCGGTGCAGTTTGCAGCGTAGACGCTCCGGCCACGGGCAATGAGCGTGGCCGGGTCGGCGGCCTCGGGTGTCGCCGGCGGCTCGGGTGCCTTGGCTGCGGGCTCGGGTGTGCTGGGCTGGGGGGACGACTTCGGGGCCGGTGCCTGGGGCGGGGCCGATTGCTCCGAGCAGCCGACACTGCCGGCCGCGACGCAGAGCGCGATGGCCGCTGCGAAGACGATGTGGACGCGCTTGGAGTGCAGGCTTCGACGCACGGTCAATTCCTCTTCGAAGAGTTCTCTGGATACCTCGAGACGGAGGTTAGCAATCCCTGCGCCATCTCCTGGATCGGCCACGTCACGCCCGTTCGGGATGCGCCGCGAGCACCAGCGCCTGGGCGGGCGCCGAGGCTCGATTTCGTGGGCGAAGGCTATCCGGTATCGTCTCGGCAATCTGGACACGGAGCCCCTTGACGAATACCCATCACCCCGAGGTCTGCCCATGGCGATGAACGTGCAGGCGATTGCCAGCCTCCCCGACAAGATCAATCAGATCCGACTCCTGACCGCCGAGATCATCAACAAGGAGATCCTTCCCAACGAGAACAAGCTCTGGCGCTCCCGCCGCGACGGCCAGGTGAGCGAGGAGGAGAGGAGGGAGGCGCGCGAGCTGAGGCACCAGATCCAGGAGAAGGTGAAGCAGGCCGGCCTCTGGGCCCCCCACCTGCCCGAGGAGTACGGCGGCTGCGGCCTCAGCTTCCTCGAGCATGCGTACATGAACGAGGTGCTCGCCTACGCGATCGGTGCAGCGGCTCTCTTCGGGGTCGTGGCGCCGAACTCGGGCAACCAGAAGATCCTGCTCAAGTATGGGACCGAGGAGCAGCGCAAGAAGTGGCTCGTTCCGCTGACCGAAGGCAGGATGCAGTCCGGCTTCTCGATGACCGAGCCCGACAACGCGGGCTCTGATCCCCGCTCGATCAAGACCACCGCGCGCAAGGAGGGCGACGAGTGGGTGATCAACGGGCACAAGTGGTTCACGAGCAACGGCATCGCCGCCGACTTCTTCATCGTGATGTGCAGGACGGACGATCCGGACGCGCCGGCCGAGCGCAACGGCAAGATGACGCAGATCATCGTGCCCGCGGATACGCCCGGCGTGAACATCATCCGCGGAATCGAGGTCTGGGGGCGCTCTAGCGACCACGCCGAGATCATCTACGAGGATGTTCGCGTGCCCCTCGAAAACCAGCTCGGGCAGACCGGCTCCGGCCACCAGGCCGCGCAGGATCGCCTGGGCGCTGGTCGCGTCTATCACTGCATGAACTCGGTGGGGCAGATGTGGCGCGCATTCGACCTGATGGTCGAGCGCGCGGCGAGTCGAGAGGTCCATGGCGGGCTGCTCCAGGACAAGCAGTTCATCCAGGGCTTCATCGCCGACTCGTACATCGACATCCAGACCGCCCGACTGATGACCATCCATTGTGCCGAGCAGATGGAGAGTGGTGCGGACGCCCGCACCGAGATCTCGGCGCTCAAGATCTACGTGCCGGAGGCCTACAGCCGCGTGGTGGATCGCGCGATCCAGGTCTGGGGCGCGGCGGGGGTCACCGGCGATCTGCCGCTCGCGGCCATGTACAACGGTGCGCGAACGCTTCGATTGGCCGATGGCCCCGACGAGGTGCACAAGATCCTCATCGCGAAGAACGTGCTCAAGCAGTATCACGCGGGCGAGAACTGGGACTTCGGGCACTGATCCGCGACGTGAGGGGCCAGCCGGGAGACGTGGAGGCTACGGCTTTCGCGTCGCCGACAGGACGGCGTGCGCATCTTCGAGCTCGATCTCCTCGGCCGAGAGCGCGCTCGGAATCGCGACGGTGCGCCCCTTCTGCCACCATTCGCTGCGATCGCCGACACGTCGTATCCGACCCTCGAGGATCGTGAGCGCACAGACAGCGGGCCAGCCCGGCAGGGCGAGCCGGCCGCTGCCGCCGAGCCGGGCCACGCGGAGGTGTGCAGAGGCGAGGCCGGCCTCGCCGCCGAGCTGTGTGAGGCGCGCCTCGCCCTTGGGCGGCGGGCCTGCCCGCAGCATCGAGCGCCCGAGGCGGGCGTCGTCCATGGGCGCGTCCCAGTTGGTGACGGCGAGGGCGTTCGCCCTGTGGAGCGGCCGCAGCTCACCCCGCGACGAGGGGTGTCCATCGGCGTCGTAGCGTCGATCCCAGTCCCAGTAGCGATAGGTCACGCCCTTCCTGGCCGGATGGACCTGCTGTGGCTCGAGGAGCAGGACGCCGGGGCCCACGGCATGAGGCGTGCCGGCCTCGACCAGGAAGAAGTCACCGGCCTGCACCTCGATGAAGCGCAGGCAGTTGCGAAAGTCGCGCTCGCCGGCCATGGCCTCCTCGACGGCGCGACGATCGATCCCCGCCGCGAGACCGAGGAAGATGCCTGAGCCGGGATCGTGATCGAGGATGTACCAGCACTCGGGTTTTCCGCACTCGTCCCTCCCGAGTCCGGCGTAGTCGTCACCGGGATGGATCTGGACCGAGAGCATCTCCCGCGCGTCGAGCAGCTTGACCAGGAGTGAAGTGCCGCCGTCGCTGGCCTCTTCCCCGAGCATCTGCGTCGGGTTGGCGATGAGCCGCTCGGAGAGGGGCCTTCCGGTCGCCTCGCAGCGGCTCGGGTACTCGGCGCCCGCCGAGAACTCCCAGCTCTCGCCGACACGGTCATCCGCGGGGCGCAGGCTCTCGGCGATCAGACCCTGCTTGAATCGACGTATGATCCGCTCCCCTGCCCAGGGTGTGCGCGTCAGCTCGGTGAAGTTGTCCGGCGCCAGCGGGATGGGCGCGATCGCCGCCATCGGCCCGGTCTCGTCCCCATCGCCCCCGGATCGCCCGCTCATTCGCGCCTTCGTCCTCCCACCACCCGGTCCCGGGCGTCTGCTCGTCATCGGGAAGGCGGCCGAATGCTAGCGCCATGTCCCTCACGCTGGCGAACGAGGAGGAGGCACGCGGCGGCGCCTCGCGAGTCTCGGCGCGGCCGCCGGCCGCATCCGGATCGTGTCACACTCAGATGCGCGCCCCGCCGCGCTCGGGCGGGTCTTCGAGGTCGCCGCCGAATCGCTCGAAGAGGTAGATGGAGAGCGCACGCCGCTCCTCTGCGGTGAAGGGATAGCGCGGCATGGGGGGCTGAGGCGCCTGCAGGAAGAGGTCCAGGCGATCGAGGTCGTAGCGGCGCGCCAGGTTCGAGAGCTTGCGGGGCACGCTGCCGGCCTCGCCGTGGACATGGCACGAGGCGCACTCGGTGACCTCCCAGAGCTGTGCGCCTCGGGCCTTCGCACTCAAGCGCTCGGCGTCGCTGAGGCCCTCCAACGGATGCCTGCGCGGTGCTTCGGGGACGATCGCCGCCGCGCCCTTCATGCGCTCGTCACCGTAGTCGATGCGATAGATGCTGCCGGTGTAGTCGTCCGAGACGTAGAGCTCACCGCTTCGGCCGAAGGCCAGTCCCACGGGCCGCCCGTAGACCTTCTCGTCGATCTCGAAGCCGGAGAGGAAGACCTCTTCGCGCGTGGGCGTCTCGTTCAGGTAGACGACGCGGACGTCGTAGCCCTGCTTGCGGCTGCGGTTCCAGGAGCCGTGGAGGGCGACGAAGGCCGCGCCCCGGTACGCCTCGGGCAGTCCCTCTGCGGGCGCGAATGCGATGCCGAGCGGGGCGGAGTGTGCGGGCAACTCGTGGGCCGGATCGCGGGCGGCCACGATCTTCTCCGGCTCGCGATCGCCGTAGTCGGGATCGCGCACGCCGCTCCCGTTCACATGGGGCCAGCCGTAGAATCCGCCCTCCTCGATGGCGTTGATCTCGCAGGGCGGGAAGTCGTCGCCCAGCAGATCGCGGCCATTGTCCGTTCCGTAGAGCACGCCCGTCGCGGGGTGCCAGGCGAAATCGACGGTGTTCCGCAGCCCGGTGGCGAGGATCTCTTCGCCGCTTCCGTCCAGCCGGTAGCGCACCATCGCCGCGCGTCGCGGATCCGCTTCCTCGCAGACGTTGCAGCTCGAGCCGATGCTCACGTAGAGCATGCCGTCCGGCCCCACCTTCACCGTCCGCGTCCAGTGGTTGCCCCCGTCCGGCAGGCCCGTGATGATGCGTTCGGGCGGACCGCCGAGAGTCCTGGTGCCCGGCTCGAAGGGGACCCGGGCGATCGCGGTGCCCTCTGCGATGTAGAGGTGCCCGTCATGGAAGTCGATGCCATGCGGGCGATCGTAGCCCTCGAGCAGCACCCGGACGCCGTCGGGGCTGCCATCCCGGTCTCGGTCGTGCTCGATCAGCGTCACCCTTCCGAGGCGCGGCTGGGTGACGAGCAGATCGCCGGACGGCGTCACCCGCAGGAGCCGGGCGTTGTCGATTCCGTTGGCCCAGGTCGCGATCGTGAATCGCTCCGGCAGCTTCAGCCGGCCCCTTAGATCCGACTCCGCCATGGCGGGCGCGCCGTCGCCGCTGAGGGCGTGCGACACCATCGAGAGATCGATGGCGACGTTGCCGAAGGCGAAGACCCCGTCGCGCGTCGCCAGATAGATCGAGCCGATCAGGGCGAGGATGAGCAGGCCGATCGTGCTCACGATGGGATGTGCTCTGAACATGCTGCTCTCCCGATCAGTCCCGGCCCACGCACCATGATAGGACGAGATGCGATTCGCGCCGATGGCGGCGACTGGGCGCCGTCGAGGCAACGACCGGCGAATGTGGACAAGCGGGCCGGGATGGTCGAGCCTGCCCACGGGCCGCTCGGTCAGCTCGCTCCTGAGGGCGATGGAGGGTGCTTCCTCGATCTCGAGCTGGCGCATGTCGGGCCGATGCGAGCCCGGCACGACCGAGAGGCTGCCGTCGGCATCGCTGACCGGCCGAGAGGAGTCCACACGCCGATGCACCGCGCCTGCGGCCCGACGCCGAAGCAGGCCGCCTCCCGGTGGATCCGTCGATCCAGGAATCCAATGCCGCTGGAGTCTTGCTACTCGACGATCCGCGGCTCCGCGCGACCTCCGCGATGAACTCGAATCTTCCAGCCGAGCTGCTGCGCAGCATTCCGGGAGCGATCATTCCGGTGCATTTGCTTACATGAAATGCCGGGTGCTGACGATGCAAGGACGTGGTCGGAATCTGCTCGCTGCTGGGGACCCGTTGATGCTCTCGCTTCTCGACTCGTGCGCCAGATCGACGCGCGCGTTGCTCTTCGTCGTGGTTGCGCTCGTGGGCGCGGGACCGGCGCTCGCCGAGCGGCAGAAACACTCGTCCATGGAGTTCAAGGCGGCCTTCGCGTACAAGTTCGCTTCGATGACCACCTGGCCCGAGGGCAGCATCCCCAGGGACGAGTTCACGCTCTGCGTGCTCGGCGATCAGAAGCTCGCCAATACCCTCGGCATGATCACCAGCGGGAAGACGCTCCAGAACCGTCGCGTGAAGGCCGCGCTGCTGAGGAGCGCCCGCCACTCCGACGCCTGCCAGATGGTCTTCATCCCGGGTGATCGCCGGGACAAGATCGCCTCCGATCTGCGCCTCATCGGCCGCAATCCGGTCCTGACGGTCAGCGACGCCGAGACCTTCGTCGATCAGGGTGGAATGATCCAGCTCGTCGAGGGCGGGGAGCGGCTGCGCTTCGACGTGAATCGCGACGCCGCCACCCATGCCGATCTGAAGATCAGCGCGCGCGTCCTGAGGCTGGCGAAGCGCGTGATCGGCGCCGATGGGGCAAGCGCCTCTCCGGCCCAGGGCGCCGACTAGGAGACCGCCCCGTCCCGCTACACGCCGACGCGCGCCGCCACCAGCTCGCGATGGTGCGCGGCGTCGCCGAGGAAGAGCTCGGAGCTCTTGGCGCGCTTGAAGTAGAGGTGGCAGGGCAGCTCCCACGTGAAGCCCATCCCCCCGTGGATCTGGATGTTCTCGGCGGCAGCGTGGAAGTAGGCCTCGGAGACGTAGGACTTGGCCATCGAGGCCATCTCCAGGAAGTCCGGATCGTCGCCGGCTGCGCCGAAGCAGGCCGCATAGGCGGCGGACTTGGCGAACTCGGTCTCCACCAGCATGTCGGCGCACTTGTGCTTGATCGCCTGATACGAGCCGATGGGGCGGCCGAACTGCAGCCGAGTCCTGGCGTACTCGGTGGCCATCTCGAGGCAGAGCTGACTGCCGCCGACCTGCTCTGCCGCGAGGGCGGCGATCACCAGCCCGAAGACCTTCTCGAGGTTCGCGCTCTGGTCTCCGCTGCTGATCAGCGTGGCGGGTGTGTCGTCGAAGTCCAGCTGTGCGAGCTTGCGCGTGATGTCGAGCGTCGGGATCAGCTGGCGGCTCAGCCCCGCGGCATCGCTCTTCACGGCGAAGAGCCCGAGGCCTCCCGCATGGCGCGCCACGACGAGGATCAGGTCGGCCGTGTGGCCGTCGAGCACCCAGGTCTTGGTTCCGGAGAGCGTGAGGCCGTCGCCGCTGCCGCCCGCTTCGAGCGCGATGCCCTCGAGGTCCCAGCGTCCACCGGGCTCGGCGTGCGCCACGGTGGCGATGCACTGCCCGGAGGCGATGGGTGGGAGCAGCTCCTTCTGCGCCGAACCCGCGGCGCAGTGGAGCAGCGCGTTGGCGGCGAAGACGGCCGTGGAGAGATAGGGGGCGCAGAGCAGGGCGCGTCCCATCTCCTCCATCACCACGAGCAGCTCCACGTAGCCGTAGCCGGCGCCGCCGTGCTCTTCGGGGATGATCAGGCCCGCGAGGCCCATCTGCTCGGCCATCCGGGTCCAGACCTCCGGGTCGTAGCCGCGGTCGGTGCTCATGAGCGTCCGCACCGTGGCCTCGTCCGAGTTCTCCTGGAGGAAGGCGCGGAGGGTGGCGCGAAGCTCTTCGTGTTCGTCGGTGAATGCGAAATCGATGGCCATGTCGGATCTCTCTTCGCGGGGCGCAAGGGCCCCGTCTCGGAATGGGTTGGGCAGAGGAGCGCCTACGAGCGGGGCACGTCCTTCCAGGGCACGTCCTTGTCGCCGCGCGGCTCGCCGGGCAGGCCCAGCACGCGCTCGCCGAGGATGTTGCGCATGATCTCGGAGGTGCCGCCCTCGATCGAGTTCGCCCGCGAACGCAGGAACTGGTACTTGGCCAGGCCCTCGGTCGTATCGGTCCCGGAGGCGGATTGCCGCAGCGTGTAGCCGGCCTCGAAGGAGAGGCCGTCGTCGCCCAGAATGTCGATCGAGAGCTCCCACAGGCGCTTGTTCATCTCGGCCTGGGCGAGCTTGGAGACCGAGCCTTCGGGCCCGGGGTTGCCGGCCTTCTGGGCCGCTCGCGCGCGCTGCGCCGTCAGGCGCAGCAGCTCGTTGTCGATGTACGAGCGCACCACGCGATCGCGCAGGATCGCCTCCTGGGCGGGCGTGTGTGCGCCTTCCTTCCGATCCCTCCACAGCTTGAGCAGCGCCGAGGTGGGGCCGCCACCCTTCTTCATCGACCCGCCCCCGCCGATCGCCACGCGCTCATTCATCAGCGTCGTGATCGCAACGCGCCAGCCCTGCCCCTCCTTGCCGAGCATGCGATGGTGAGGGATGCGCACGTCGGTCATGAAGACCTCGTTGAACTCGGCCTCACCGGTGATCTGATAGAGCGGCCGCACCTCGACTCCTGGGGCCTGCATGTCGAGGACGAAGTACGAGAGGCCGTCGTGCTTGGGCACGTCCGGGTTGGTGCGCGCGAGGAGCATGCCCCAGCGCGAGAGGTGGGCGACGGTGGTCCATACCTTCTGGCCGTTGAGGATCCATTCGTCGCCGTCTCGCACGGCGGTGGTGGCGAGGCCCGCCACGTCCGAGCCGGCGCTCGGCTCGCTGAAGAGCTGACACCACACCTCCTCGCCGGAGAAGATCTTGGGCAGCAGCTCCTTCTTCATCGCCTCGCTGCCATAGGTCAGCACGACGGGCGCGCCCATGCCGATGCCGATGATGCTCGCCGGCGGATCGCCGTGGACGACGCTGGAGTGCTTCGAGATCTCGTCCGAGACCACCAGGTTCATCTTCGGGCTCAGGCCGAGTCCGCCGTGGCCTTCCGGAAAGTGGACCCAGGCCAGGCCGTGGTCGTACTGCTTCCGACGGAAAGTCACGCTGTCGACCTTTTCCGGATGGACTTCGTCGAGCAGCGCGCGCACGCGGTCGCGCAGCTCTTCTTCGCTCATGGTGCGGTGCTCGGACATGGGAGACCTCTCGAAGCTCTGGATCTGAATCGGATCGGCTCGTGATCGGAGCGCGGGGCACGCTCGGGGTTGTGCGTTAGTAAGCGATCACTAACACTACGTGCCATGGCTGGCAGCGTCAACCGGGATAGGCATGCGGCAGTGTCTTCGGGTGGGGCGACGGGTGACGTGATCTTCACCGCGGCGCTCCGGCTCTTTCGCCAGCGGGGCTTTCACGGCACCTCGATCAACCAGATCGGAGCGGCTGCGGGCGTGACGGGCCCGGCGCTCTATCGGCACTTCGCCGGCAAGGGCGAGATCCTCGCGGAGGCCGTTCGCAGGGTGTCGCGCCGCATCGGCGACGCCACCCGCGCGGCGCTGGATGCGCCGACGGGTACGCCCCGGGACGCCCTCGAGGCGCTCGTTCGTGCCTACGTCGAGGTGGCCCTCGAGAACGCCGATACCTACACGGCCTACGTCCTCGAGGCGCGGCACCTCGGGGAGGGCCTGCGCAAGCCGCTTCGCCGCGCGGAGCTGCGGCATCGCGACGAGTGGGTCCGGCTGCTTCGCGCGAGCGATCCCGGCCTCTCCGCCGAGCACGCGAAGGCGATGGTGAAGATGGCCATGTTCGCCATTGCGGGTCTCTGCATGGAGCCCGGTCGGATGGATCGCGCGGTCCTGGCCAGGCTGGTGACGGACCGCGTGATGGCGCTGCTGCTCGCGCCGCGCCAGGCAGACTGAGCCCGCCCGCTCGGGGGCGTCGACGGCGCGGGCTCGCTCCCCGAGCTTTTGCACACGCGACGCGAGCAACGCGATATGCTGACCACCCGCCCGGGCGCCTTCGCGTCCAGGCGGAGCTGGAATCGACTCCGGACCGGCGAGGCCGGCTCTCCCGCGTGAGCATGCGACGATGTTCGAGCACATCCGCTACGAGGTAGAGGACGACATCGCGACGATCCGCTTCGATCGGGCGGAGAAGCTCAACGCCTACCTGCCGGCGATGGGTGAGGAGGCGGTCGCAGCCTTCGCACGCGCGCGCGAGGATGCGGGGGTGCGCGCGGTGATCCTCACCGGCACCGGTCGCGCCTTCTGCGCGGGCGTCGACCTCGAGCACTTCGAGCGGCACATGCGGGGCGAGCTCGACGACGATGGGCCCGAGCTCGGCCAGGAGACTTTCGTGCGCAGCTTCCCCCTCGAGCTGGCCGAGTATCCGAAGCCCGTGATCGCCGCGATCAACGGCTCTGCCCATGGGGTCGGTGTCACGATGACGCTCGGATGCGACGTTCGCTACGCCGTCCGCGGCGCGAAGCTCGGACTCAACTTCGCCAGGCTCGGCGTATTGCCCGGTCTTGGCAGCACGCACCATCTGCCCCGCCTGGTGGGCCTTTCGAAGTCGCTCGAGCTCGTCCTCTCCGGCGCCACGCTCACCGCGGAGGAAGCCCACGCGCTGGGGCTGGTGCAGGGGCTCTGCGATGACCCCGACCAGCTCGAGGCGCAGACCCGGGCCATCGCCCGGCGCATGGCCGAGATCCGTCCCGAAGTGCTGGCCGCGGCCAAGTCCGCGCTGCGAGGCGGCGCGGAGGCGAGTCTCTCGGAGGCGATGGCCGGCGAACGCGAGCTCAGCGATCAGCTCGCCCAGTCGGGCGGCGGTCGCTCGGTCCGGGACGAGAAGGCCGCCAGCGGCCAGGGAGAGAAGAGGTGAAGCTGTCCTTCTCCGCCGAGGATGAGGCGTTCCGGCACGAGCTCGTCGACTTCCTCGACGCCAACTGCCCGCAGGCCGCGATCGACGCTCCGGGAGACTTCATCGGCAGCGCCGAGTTCGATGCCAACGGCGTGATGGTGATCCCCGAGTGGGCGCGGGCATGGCAGGCGTTGCTCTTCGACAACGGGTGGATGGTGCCCGGCTATCCGCCCGAGCTCGGTGGCCGCAACGCCACCCCGACTCAGAGCCTCGTCTACCAGGAGGAGATGGCGGCGCGTGGCATTCCGCGGTCGGTGCACTTCGTCGGCTACGCGATCGCCGCCCCTTCGCTGCTGGAGTTCGGCGACGATGAGCAGAAGCAGCTCGCCCCAGCGGCGATCCGGGGCGACACGGTCTGGTGCGCGGGCATGTCGGAGCCCGGCGCCGGATCGGACCTCGCCTCCCTCTCCACCCGGGCCGAGGATCGGGGCGATCACTTCCTCGTCAACGGCCAGAAGGTCTGGACGAGCTACGCGATGCTGGCAGAGAAGTGCCTCTGCTACGTGCGGACCGATCCCGAGGCCCCCAAGCACAAGGGCATCAGCGCCATGATCATCGACATGGACAGCGAGGGGATCGACGTGCGGCCGCTCCGGCACATCACCGGCCAGGCGGAGTTCGCGGAGGTCTTCTTCAACGATGTGCAGGTCCCGAAGGCGAACCTCGTTGGCGCGCTGAACAACGGCTGGCGCATCACCATGGGCTCGCTCGCGCACGAGCGCGGCGGGCTCTGGGTCGGCGGCGTCGCGGGCTGTCAGCGGGCGGTGGACGACATCATCGCGATGATCAAGCGGCAGGGTCGGGAGGCCGACCCGGTGCTGCGTCGCAAGGTCGCGGGCTTCTACGCACAGGTGCGGGGACTGCGGGCCATGGGGTACAAGGGCTTCGCGGGCTTCGCTCAGGGGAGTAGCGCACCCGAGCACTCGTTCATGAAGGTCGCGTCGTCGGAGCTGCGTCGCGAGTTGATCGAGTTCGGCATGGATCTCCAGGGGGTGGGCCTGGCCGTCACGGATGAAGGCGTCGCCGAGGAGAAGGGGCGCTGGCAGGAATCCTTCTACACCAGCCTGGCCGCCACCATCGGCGGAGGGACGTCGGAGGTGCAGCGCAACGTCATCGCGCTGCGCGTGCTCGGATTGCCGCGAGGTTGATGGGGAGGGGGCGCAGATGGACTTCAGGCTGACCGATGAGCAGGCGCTGGTACGGGAGACGGCCCGCGAGCTCTTCTCGCGCGAGTGCGATCTCGACGTCGTGCGTGCGGCCTTCGAGGATCCGACCATCGGGCGGGAGCTCCATCACAAGCATCTGCACGAGTGGCTCGACCTCGCCGAGGCCGGCGCAGTGGAGCGGATGCTCTTCCTCGAGGAGTACGGGCGCGCCGCGGCCCCCGGCCCGCTCCTCTCCTCGCTGCTGGCCCGGCACGTCGCTGCGGCTGCGGGCGAGCCGCTCGAAGGGACGGCCACGGTCGCCATCGCCGGAGCGGATGGGCTGTGGCGACCGAACGACGAAGCCACCAAGCACTTCGTCGCGGACGCGGTGCAGGTCGAAGAATGGCTGGTCGTCTCCGGCAGCCCCGATGCCCCCCGCATCGCGCGCATGCCCGTAGATTCCGACGCGGCGACGCCGATCGCACAGATGGACGCGTTGCGACCCATCTCTCGGGTCGAGGTCCGGGCCGCCGGCGAAGGGCGCCCCTTCGACGGCGTCGCATTCGAGGAGGCCCGGTTGAGAGCACTGGTCGACGTCTCCTCGGAGCTGATCGGCGTCGGTCGTCATCTCCTCGATACCGCCGTCGCCTACGCGAGCGAGCGTGAGCAGTTCGGCGTGCCCGTGGGCTCCTTCCAGGGGCTGCAGTGGATGATGGTGGACGCGGCGCTCGCGCTCGAGCGCGCCGCCGCGAGCGTCAGCTATGCCGCGATGTGCGTCGATGCGAAGGACGGCGATCGCCACGCCGCTGTCCCCGGTGCCAAGGCCGAGGCGGGACTCGCCGCCCGCGAGTGCGCACGCACGAGCATGCAGGTGCATGCGGGCATCGGCTACACGTTCGAGCACGGCCTGCACTACTGGCTGCGTCGGGCCTACGCGGGGGATGCGTTCATGGGCCCGTCTGACCATCATCTCGACGCGCTCGCGGCGCAGCTCCTCGACGCTTGATCACGGAGGCCCGACGTTGGCGCAGATGTCGTATGGGCGCGCGCTGCAGCGGCTCGCCGATGCCGAGGGCGATCGGGTCGCAGTGGTCTGCGAAGGCGAGGCGCTGACGCGGGCGGAGCTCGCGGGTCGAGCGAATGCGCTGGCCGCGCATCTGGCCGAGCGCGGCGTCGGGAAAGGCGGCCTCGTGAGCATCGGCTTGCCGAACGGCCTCGACTTCATCGTCGCCAGCGTTGCGGCGTGGAAGCTGGGCGCGGTGCCGAATCCCCTCTCTCCGCGCCTGCCGATCATGGAACGGGACGCGATCCTGGAGCTCGCGCAGCCCGCGATGGTGATCGGCTTCGATGATCCGCCAGCGGGCTTTCCGGTGCTCGTCGACTACGACTGGCAGAGCCGATCCGACGACCCGCCCGATGATGTCGTCCCGCCGAACGAGCGCGCACTGGCTTCCGGGGGCAGCACCGGGCGACCGAAGCTGATCGTCCTCGCGAATCCTGCTCGGCACGATCCGGATCGCCCCGCCAACGTGCTGACGCCCGACGGCACCGTACTCGTGCCCGGGCCCATGTACCACGCCGCTCCCTTCGGCTCGATGACCCAGGCGATCCTCAGCGGCGAGACAGTCGTGGTGATGAAGCGCTTCGACGCGAGCGAGTGCCTTGCGCTGGTCGAGAGACATCGAGTGCAGCAGGTGCTCTTCGTGCCGACGATGATGCATCGCATCATGCGTCTGCCCGAGGAGGAGCGCCGGGCGCGCGACGTCTCGTCACTGAAGCTCGTACTCACGGGAAGCGCGCCCTGCCCGCAGTGGCTGATGCGCGCCTTCATCGACTGGCTCGGGCCGGACGTGATGTGCGAGGTCTTCGGCGGGAGCGAGCGCATCGGCGGCACCTTCATCACGGGCCGCGAGTGGCTCGAGCATCCGGGCTCGGTCGGGCGCCCTACGCCAGCCACCGAGATGCGGATCCTCGACCCCGAGACGGGCGAGCCGACGCCCGTCGGTGCAGTCGGCGAGATCTACATGCGGCCTCTCGCCGGGCCGGGCTCGACGTATCGCTATGTGGGCTCGGAGGCTCGGGCCACCGAGGACGGGTGGGAGTCATTGGGTGACATGGGGCGCGTCGACGAGGAGGGCTACCTCTATCTCGCCGACCGCCGGACGGACATGATCCTCTCGGGAGGGCGCAACATCTACCCCGCCCAGGTGGAGGCGGCCCTCGAGTCCCATCCCGGAGTGATGTCGAGTGCCGTCATCGGCCTGCCCGACGAGGACATGGGAGCCCGGGTGCACGCGATCGTCCAATGCGAGGTCGGGATCGACGAGGCCGAGCTTCACACCCACCTCGAAGAGCGACTCGTCCGCTACGCACATCCGCGCAGCTACGAGTTCGTCGATGAGCCCTTGCGCGACGAGGCGGGCAAGGTGCGCCGCTTCGCGCTCCGGGAGGCGCGCCTCTAGCCCGTGACCGGGGAGTGGCGAAGGGCAGCTTCGAGGGCGCCGCCGAGCGCGGTCCCAGCCGGCCGCCACCACCGCTGCGTCCGGGCGCTTCACCTCGCCCTCTTGATTCGTGAGGGTGACGTCCGCATCGATGGGCTTGCCCACCCCCGCCCGGTCTGCTCGGCGGTGACCTCGCCGTTCTCGTGCTCGGAGCCGGTCTCCACCACGAGCAGGGTCATCTTCTTGAGCCTGGCCGCTAGAGCCCCTCAGAGTGTCGCCAACAACGTAATTGACGGTATGTCAACTCTCTGGTATCCAACCACTGAAGCTCTGGGACCTCGAGCCCATCGTGCGTCCGCGCGACGGCCCGCTGCCCTGGGGCGGAACGAGCCGGCCCCGAGGCTCGCATCCCTGCTACGGCCTCCACCCGCATCGCGGGCGCGTCGGACGGATCGAGCGAGTGCGTCGTCTTCGGGTCGGGTGGGTGGCGCCTCCGACGCTGCCCCAGTCCGGAAGGAGTGACGATGAACGACGAGCGCATCTTCGTGATCGGCGTCGGGATGAACAGCTTCGTTCGCTGCGAGACCGACGTAGAGGAGCTCGCCCAGGCGGCGACCCCTGACGCTCTCTCCGATCCGGGCATCGCCGCTCGCATCGAGCAGGCCTTCTGCGGCTACGTGCACCGAAGGAGCACGTCGGCTCAACAGTCGCTCTACGGCATCGGGATGACGGGCATTCCCGTCTACAACGTGAACGAGAGCTGCTCGATGGCATCGACTGCGCTCAACATGGCCTGCACACACGGCCAGGCGCTGAGGCGCCAGGTGGACGACGTCGGGGCGGCGTTGCAGCACAATCACGGCCTGAGCGGCGCGCGTATCGTCGCCATGTACAAGCGGGCCTGATCGCGCGCGGTGATGGCCGCGCGCCGGCTGCGGCGAATCCGGACGGGTCGTCGCCCGGATTCGATCACGTGGAAGGATGGAGCCAGAAGATGGGTTTGCTAGACGGAAAGGTGGCGATCGTGACGGGCGCCGGCCGCGGCATCGGTCGCGGCGAGGCGCTCGAGCTGGCGGCGCAGGGCGCGAAGGTCGTGGTGAGCGATCTCGGCACGACGTCCAGGGGCGAGGCCGGCGACGCCAACCCGGCCGAGGAGACGGTGCGGCTGATCGAGAAGGCGGGCGGCCAGGCGGTGCTCAACACCGGAGACGTCTCTTCCTGGTCGGACACGGAAGCCTGCGTACGGCAGGCCATCGATACCTACGGTGGCCTGGACATCGTGGTCAACAACGCCGGGATCCTCCGTGACATGTCCATCGTGAAGATGGGCGAGCGCGACTTCGACCTGGTGATCGCGGTCCATCTCAAGGGCACCTTCAACATGACCCACCACGCCTGCACGTACTGGCAGGCCGAGTCCAAGGCCGGGCGCCCACGCCGCGCCTCCATCATCAACACCGTCTCGTCCGCCGGACTGCAGGGAAACAAAGGACAGGCGAACTACGGCGCGGCGAAGGGTGGCATCGCTTCGCTCACCATGGTGACGGCGCTCGAGGGCAAGCGCTACGGGGTTCGGGCGAACGCGGTGGCGCCCGGCGGCGCGACGCGACTCGTGACCGAGACCTTCCCCGGCATGGAGACCGTCGAGGCCAACGACGTGGGCGAGGAGTTCAGCAACTTGAACCCCGGGAACTCGGCGCCGATCGTCGCGTGGTTGGCCAGCGACGAGTCCCTGCACGTCACCGGGCAGGTGTTCCGGGCAGTGGGCGACGAGATCGCCCACTATCTCCCCTGGCGCCTCGGGGCGGCCGTGAAGGCCGGCAAGAAGCCCCAGCGGTGGGAAGCGGAGAAGATCGGCGATGCGGTGAATACGGAGATCTTCGGGACCTCCATCGGCGGCTTGAAGATGGGTTGAAGATGAGTCGAGGAAGGGATGAGGCGGGCGCCGGCCAGCCTTTGTCGCCTTCCCGCGGACCCGCCCGGGTCCGCACGATCCGAGAGCGGATGCACATGATCGGAATCACATCCTACGGCGCCTACATCCCCCAGCATCGGCTCGCCCTCGGCGCCCTCGGAGGCCGACGCGCGAAGGAAGGCGGGCCAGAGCGGTCCGTGGCGTGGAACGACGAAGATGCGGTGACGATGGCGGTGACCGCGGGTGTGAGCTGCCTGAGCGGCTTCGATCGCGCGCTCGTCGACGCCGTCTACTTCGCCAGCACCAGCCATGCCTTTCGCGAGAAGCAGGCGGCAGCTCTGGCGGCGCGCGCCCTGGACCTTCGCACGGACATCCACTGCACCGACTTCGCCAGCTCGACCCGTGCCGGCACGAGCGCCCTTCGCGCAGCAGCGGACGCGGTGGCGGGGGGCTCGGTCCGGATGGTGCTCGTGCTGGCGAGCGACTGTCGCCTCGGCGCGCCCGGCTCGGGGCTGGAGCGGAACGGCGGCGATGGGGCGGCTGCCTTCCTGGTGGGGGATGCGGAGGTGATTGCGAGCTTCCGCGCCTTCCATGCCGTAGCCGACGAGATCGTCGATGTCTGGCGAGGCGAGGGCGACGACTTCGTGCATAGCTGGGAGGATCGCTTCGTCGTCCAGGAGGGGTACACACCTCGCCTGGTGGAGGCCATGCAGGGGCTCTTGCAGAGGACGGAGGGGCAGATCGGCGACTACGCGCACGTGGCCTTCTACGCCCCCGACGCGCGCAGCCACGCCGGTGTAGCGCGAGCACTCGGCGCCGGCTCGGACCGGCTGTCGAGGCCGCTCTTCGGCCAGCTCGGCAGTGCCGGCGTCGCGTTCGCCCCGCTGCTGCTGGTCTCGGCGCTCGAGGCGGCGAGGCCGGGGGAGCGGATCGTCGTGGGCAACTATGGCGACGGTGCCGACGCGATGGCGCTCGAGGTGCAGGATGGCATCGAGAAGCTGGAGGCGCGCAAGGGCGTCGTTCATCACCTCGGCCGGCGCCGGTCCGTCGCGAGCTACGATCTCTACCTGAAGGCGCGAGGTCTCGTGACCACCGAGTGGGCTGCGCCGCAGGGCCCAGGGCTCTCGGCGACCATCCACCATCGCGAGCGAGACAACGACATCAGCTTCCGGGGGCAGCGTTGCCGATCTTGCGGGGCGGTCCAATTCCCGATGCAGCGCGTCTGCGAGACCTGCTTCGCCAAGGACGACTTCGAGCCCTATCGCCTCTCGGACCGTGAGGGCAGACTCATCACCTACCCCTTCGACTACTTCTTT
>CAZQMY010000052.1:0-22390 GCA_964594405.1 uncultured Spirochaetaceae bacterium
AGTCCCAGCGCAGATGCCCCTCCTTCACGAACTGCTGCACGTGCTTGGGGGCCGAGCCGCCGGCGCCCGTCTCGAAGAGGCCGCCGCCGTTCATCAGCGGCACGATCGAGAGCAACTTCGCGCTGGTGCCGATCTCGAGGATGGGGAAGAGGTCGGTGAGGTAGTCGCGCAGCACGTTGCCCGTCACCGAGATCGTGTCTTCGCCGCGGCGAATCCGCTCCACCGACCGCCTCGTCGCCTCCTCGGGCGGGAGGATGCGAATGTCCAGGCCAGTGGTGTCGTGATCGCCGAGGTAGGCTTCCACCTTCGCGATCAGCTGGGCGTCGTGGGCCCGTTCGGCGTCGAGCCAGAAGATCGCCGGCGCGCCGGTGGCCCGGGCGCGCGTCACCGCGAGCTTCACCCAATCGCGCACGGGCGCATCCTTTACCTGACAGGCGCGCCAGATGTCTCCGGCCTCGACATCGTGCTCGAGCAGCGCGTGGCCGTCGGCATCGACCACCCGCACCCTGCCGTCGGAGGCGATCTCGAAGGTCTTGTCGTGCGAGCCGTACTCCTCGGCCTTCTGCGCCATGAGCCCGACATTCGGCACGCTGCCCATCGTCGCCGGATCATAGGCGCCGTGGGCCTGGCAATCCTCCACGACAGCCCGATAGCCCCCCGCGTAGCTGCTGTCGGGAATCACGGCCTTGCAGTCCTGCAGCGCGCCCTCGGCATTCCACATGCCGCCCGAGTCCCGAATCATCGGCGGCATCGAGGCGTCGATGATCACGTCGCTGGGCACGTGGAGATTCGTGATTCCCTTGTCCGAGTCGACCATCGCGATACCGGGGCCTTCCGCGTACGCAGCCTCGATGTCGGCCTCGATGGGCGAGCGCTCACCCGCGGGCAGCCCAGCGATCTTCTCGAGAAGATCTCCGAAGCCGTTGTTCACGTCCACGCCGAGTCGCTCCAGAGTCGCGCCGTGCTTCTCGAAGACCCGGGCGAAGAAGACCTTCACCGCATGCCCGAAGATGATGGGATCGGAGACCTTCATCATCGTGGCCTTCATGTGCAGCGAGAAGAGGACGCCCTTCTCCCTGGCGTCGGCCACCTGCTCGTTCAGGAAGGCGACCAGCGCGCGCCTGCTCATGAACGTCGCATCGAGGATCTCGTCCGCCTGGAGATCGATGCCCTCCTTCAGCACCGTGACCGAGCCGTCGCCCGCGATGTGCTCGATGCGCGCGGTCGTCGCGGCGGGCAACGTGATGGACTTCTCGTTGTGGCGGAAATCGCCCCCCGACATGGTGGAGACGTGCGTCCTGGAGTCAGTGGCCCAAGCGCCCATGCGATGCGGATTCGCCCGGGCATACTCCTTGACTGCACGCGGAGCCCGGCGGTCTGAGTTGCCTTCACGCAGCACCGGGTTGACCGCGCTTCCCTTCACCCTGTCGTAGCGCGCCTTCACCTCGCGTTCCTCGTCGCTGCTCGGCTCCTCGGGATAGTCGGGCAGCGCGTAGCCCTTCTGCTGGAGCTCGGCGATCGCGGCCTTCATCTGCGGAATCGATGCGCTGATGTTCGGCAGCTTGATCACGTTGGCCTCGGGCTTCTTCACGAGCGCACCGAGCTCGGCGAGCCCGTCCGGCGTCTTCTGTGCGTCCGTGAGTCGGTCGGGAAAGGCCGCCAGGATGCGTCCGGAGAGCGAGATGTCCCGCGTCTCCACGGGGACACCGGTGGCCCCGGCGAATGCGCGAATGATCGGCAGGAAGGCGTGGGTGGCCAGGGCGGGCGCCTCGTCGGTCGAGGTGTAGATGATCGGCGGAGATTCTGTCATGGATCTTCGGGGTCCTTTCGGAGGGCCTGCTCCGCGCCCGGCTCGGGTCGATCGACCCGCATGCGAGCCAACGCGCACCGTGCTCATCACGCGCTCGGTGAGGCCTCGGCTTGCGCGAGCAGATCTCGAAGAGGCGGTAGTCTAATGGATCGTTCTTGATTGGGAATGGGAGCTTGCCGGGCGGCCTTTCCGTCGCCCGCCCTGCGGAAACACCCGGATGGTGGCCGAATCAGGCAAATTTGACGGATCGTCAGACTTCTGCCGGGATGCCGCGCCGCTCCTCCGTACCGGAGCCTCCGTCACGCGACTGCTGCTCCGAGCGCTGGCGATCCTGGGCCTCCCCTTCCTCGGCCCCGATCGGATGGGGCCGTGGCCATGATCGAAGCGCCGTTGCCCGTCGCAGCCCCCACGAGATCTACGTCGCCATGGGCTTCCGCGATGAGGCCGATCACTCCTGGCGCGACGACACGCCCGATGAGGCCGGATTCGGCACGGACATCCGATTCGAACGCGCCATCCGGGGGCGTGCTCTACGAGGCGCACGAAACGGATCGGCGCCCCGCGCTGGATTGCGCGCCTGCACGATGGACGTACCCAAGAGCTCACCATCCGGTCGTACGGCGGCGAAACGGCATGTCCGGCGAGCACGACCCCCTCGACGATCGTCAGAAACATGAGTGCTACGTTGAGGCTCATGCTGGGCACTCGCCTCGTCCTCATCACCCTCACCCTCTTCCTGGCCGCGGCGGCGAGCGTGCCCCGTCACGGCCTCGCCGTCCCCGTCGCGACGCCGAGCGCCGAGCTGATCCACTTCACAGTCGACGGCAGCGCGGGTGCCGCCCCTCTGCTTCCGGATTTCGCCGATCACTCCGTGTGGAGTGCCCTCGGCCGCGCGAGCAATGGCCGCATCTACGCCGCCGTGAGCAACCACCAGCAGCCCGGCGGCAACGTCGCGATCTACCGCTACGACCCGGCCAACGGGCAGCTGGCCACGCTCGGAGACATCCGATCCATTTCGACCGCAGCGGGCAACTGGATGACCGAGGAGAGCCAGTACAAGGCCCACACCTTCATCCTCGAGCACGCGGACGGCAAGCTCTACTTCGCCTCGGACGATCACGACCCGACGCCCTTCCTGCGCGGCGCGCATCTCTACCGCATCGATCCCACGACCGAGGCCGTGGAGGACTACAGCCGGACCATCCCCTACCTGCTGGACGAGAACCTCCAGCTCCAGATCAATACGGCCCAGAACGCAGAGGGCAGCGGGGTCTTCATCGAGACCTTCGGCATCAAGGGAATCGGACTCCACCCCGACGCCCCCGACCTGCTCTACGCGATGACCTATCCCGAGGGCCACCTGATCCGATACCGCTTCTCGGATGGGCACATGAAGGTCGTCGGCCAGTCGCTTCGCGTCTCCTACGCGTTCTACGTGAGCGGGAGCGGCGACGTCTACTTCACGGATACGGGCGCCACAGAGCAGACCCTCTTCAAGTACGACGTCACCAGCGATTCCACGAGCGTGATCGCCAGCGGACTGCCCGGCGCGCCGGACGGCGAGGTCGGCGCCATCGCGCCCGACGCGGCCGGCCGCTTCGTCTACTTCCTGCTCGCCCGAGCGAAGGAGGTCTGGCGACTCGATACGCAGAGCGACCAGTTCACGCACTTCGCCGACATCTGTGGCAGCAACTGGTGGCGGCTCTACAACCTCCACCTCTCACCCGACGAGAAATCCCTCTACTACGTGAGCAACAACAACTCGCGCAGCACCCTTCGTCGCATCGACGTCGCCTCGGGGCAATGCAGCGAGGTGCTGGACATCGACACGCTCGTGGGCATCCGCGACCTCTGCTTCGGGGGCGTCGGCGTCTGGGACGACGAGGGACACTTCTATGCGCCGGTCTGGCGATCGGGGACGAGCACGCCCGATCCGGTGCTCCTCAAGGCGAAGGTGGAGGTCCCTGAGCCCTCGAGGCTGCTCGGGAGCGCGCTCGGGGCGGCGGCGCTCGGCGCACTGGCCTCGAGACGCAGGTCGCGAGCCGCTGCTTCGAGGCGGCCTGTCGGAGACACGACGGAGCGCGCGCCCTCGCCTTCACGCGAATAGCCGGAGCGCCTCGGGCAGACGCGGCATCGCGCCCGTCTGAGTGGCCACGTGAGCGGCCACGCGATTGGCGACCTCCGCGATCTGCTCGAGATCCCGGCCGACGGGGAGCAGGGCGCAGAGGGTCGCCGTGAATGCATCCCCTGCGCCGACACGGTCGCCGGCGTTCGCCACGCGCTCGGGGACCGCGCGAACGGGGGGGCGATCGCCGCCGAAGAGCACACAGCCGTGCTCGCCGCGAGTGAGCGCGACCATCTCGACGCCGAGCTCGCCGAGCATCCAGCCGATCGGATCGCGCACCCCGAAGAGATCGCGCAGCCATTCGCGCTCGCTCTCGTTGAGCTTCACGACGTCCGCCGCACGCAGCGAATCCTCGACCACCGCCCTGGTGGGGTGGGGGCGAAGCAGGTTCACGTCGCAGACGAGCCGGGTTCGAGGCCCGCCCGCCGACCAGGCGCGGCGCAGCGAGTCGCTCCCGACCTGCGTCCGTTGGGCGAGCGTCCCGAAACAGAAGACGTCGGCCGCCGCGATGGCCACGCCGATCGCCTCGCTCCACTCGATCCGATCCCAGGCCGCTCGATCGGTCATCGAGAACCGCGGCTCCCCCTGCTCGATCTCGACCCGTACCGTTCCGGTCGGCATCTGCGCGTCGCGCTGGACCAGATCCACCTCGACGCTGGATGCTCGCAGCTCGCGGAGGGCGCGATCGCCGAGCGCGTCCTCTCCGAGGCGACTCACGAGCGAGGCGCGGGTGCCGAGCTGCGCCAGGTGGAAGGCGACGTTGGCCGCGCAGCCGCCGAGCCGTGGCTCGTCGGGGAAGAGATCCCAGAGGATCTCGCCCCAGCTGATCACGAGCGGGCGGCGTTCCATGGCTCGTTCAGTGATTCCACCAGGCCAGATCAGTGAACGAGCGGAGATCGATTTCGTGCGTCCACGTCGATCGATGCTGCTGCGCCAGATGCAGATACGTCTCGGCGACATGGTCCGGGACCAGGAGGCCGTCGTGCTCTCGCCCCCGGGTCTCGCGCAGCTTCTCGAAGGCCTCGGCGCCCAGCATCCTGCCCAGCGTGTCCGGGGCGTCGACCGCGCCATCGATCAGCACGTGGACGACGTGGATGCCCTTGGGCCCCAGCTCCGCGTTGAGGCTCTGGCAGAGCATGCGCCTGCCGCCCATGGCGGCTGCGTGGGAGTGCTGCCCCGCGTTGCCCCGTACGGCCGCCGTCGCAGAGGTGACGAGCAGCGTGCCGTGGCCGCGCTCGACCATGCGCGGGCAGGCGGATGCCGCGACGCGGAAGAGCGCGAAGGTCGCCATGCGCCATCCCAGCTCGAAGACCTTGTAGGAAGTGTCGGCGAGCGCGCGATTGCCGATCTGGGCGCCGAGATTGAAGACGACCACCTCGATCGGACCGATCTCCGCCTCCACCTTCGCCACGCAGTCCTCGATGGCGTCTTCCTTGACCGCATCGAGCAGCAGGCCCGTTGCCGAGCCACCCTCCGCCTCGATCTCTGCGATCAGCCGATCCAGCCCCGCCTGATCGCTTCGCCGACAGAGGACGGCATGGTGACCGGCCCGAGCGAAGCGCCGGCCCACGGTTCCGCCGATTCCAGCGCCGGCTCCGATCACGAGACAGACGGGATTGCTCATCCGATCCTTCCTCTCCCCGCCATCGCTGCTCTCCCGGCCATCGATTCTCTCCCTGCCATCACGACTCTCCCTGACATCACTTCTCTCCCTGCCAATGCGCGCGGGTCGCCGGGTCGGGATCGGAGCGTAGGGCGATCAGCGGAGAGCGCCAGCGAGCGACCGAGGGTCGCGTCGGGCGAGGGGCTGGCTCTCGCGCCGGGCGCGCCCGTCCTCGAGGCGACCCTCGAGGTGTCGACATACGCGCGATGGGATGCCCGGGAGCCCGGAACACGGCGTAGAATGACTGGAGTGCTGCCCCGAGGAGCACGCATGCCCGCCGAGGACCACCGACTCACCACCCTGGAGATGGCGCGCTTCGTCGCCGACGGCTACCTGCGCTTCGACGCGCTCGTCCCCGACGACCTCAATCGCCGCGTCGTCGAGGAGCTTCGCTCGCTCGAGACCGTGAAGCTCCGCCAGGCCCTGGGCGTGGCGGCCGAGGGCGATGGGCTCGATCACCCGCACTCGCTCACGCCCTTGTCGAGGTGCTACCCGCCCCCCTCGGTGATCGGCGAGTACCTCCGCCTGCCCGAGGTCCAGGGAATCATCCGCTCGCTGGTCGGCGACGAGCCGCTCTTCGATCACGACTTCGTCCACCGGCTGCCCGCCGGAAGCGGCTACACCCAGCACCTGCACGTGGATGCGGTCATCGATGATCGGGCGCCGAGCTTCGACATCCAGATCTTCTACTACCCGGTGCAGGTGGCGCCGGGCTGCGGCGGCACGCGCCTCGTGCCCGGCAGCCATCTGCGAAGGACTCGAGCCGAGGGCGTTTCTCGCTACCAACACATGCTGGGCGAGCAGCAGTTCAGCGGGCCCGCCGGGACCGTGATGGTCTTCCACCAGGGCCTCTGGCACGCCGGACAGGCGAACCCGGGCAGCGCGGATCGCTGGCTCTACAAGATCCGGCTGAATCCCCAGGTGCCGCAGGAGCGTCTCTGGAACACTTCGGACTTCGAAGCGATGCACAACGGCCCCGACGACCACACGTTCGCCCACATGAGGAGCGACAGCGTCGCGCAGGTGTTACGAAAGATGCACGCATGGCAGAAGGGACACGAGCTACGCTACGAGCAGATGCAGCGCGCCAAGCTCTGGCGCTACCTCAGCGGCGACCCGGCGTACGACGTCGACTATTATCACACGCGCATCGAAAGGCGCGCCCAGTGCAACAATCCGGAGCCCGTGTGACGCAAAGGCAGCAGATCCTCTACCTCTGGCTCTCAGAGGGCGCTCTCGACACCGAGACCGTGGCCTGGGCCTTCCACGACGGCACGGGGGGCCGAGGCGCCGGCATCCCGGCGGGCAAGCCGCCCTACGAGACCGGCGTATCGGCGCTCGAGGACGGCTGGTGCATGCTGCAGAGCCCCGCGCCCTACGCGCTCCACCCCGGCCTCGAGCACGAGACCTCGTACCTGCCCAACGAGTTCGTCTTCGAGCGCCGCATCGATGTGAGCGAGGGCCGGTGATGATGCGGCGCTTCGGCAGGCGGGGCCTCCTCAAACTGATCGTGCTCCTGCTGCTCGCAGGCGGCGGCGTGGCCGCCCTGCGGAGCGAGCGGCCTCCCCTTCCCGACATCGGTGTGCCCAGGGGCTCGCCCGAGGCCATCGCGTGGCCGATCCGCTGGGCGATGGATCGAGTGCTCGACTTCCGCGTGCTCAGTGGCGCGCGGTCGGGCTACGTGGCCCTGGTGGCCCGCGGCGGCGAGCTCGTCTACGCGCGGACCCTCGGCCTCGCGGACATCGAGACCGAGCGGCCGATGGCCATCGATACGCGCTTCCACATCGCCTCGATGACCAAGCCCGTGACGGCCGTCGCCGCGATGATCCTCGTCGCCGAGGGGCGCCTCGACCTCGACGCTCCGCTCCATGAGTACCTGCCCGAGTTCTCGAAGCTGCGCGTGGTGGACGAGCGATCGCCCGACGGCGAGTGGACGACCCGCCCCCTCGAGCGGCCGCTCCTCGTGCGACACCTGCTCTGCTTCGAGGCGGGCATCGGCGGCTATGCGGAGACCGACGATCCCCTGGATCTCGCCTGGCGCTCGCCCGACATCGAGGCCGCCGGACTCGGCGGCCTCGCCGAGCGCGTCGCGCTCATTCCGCGCCTTCCCCTCTACGAGCCCCCGGGTGAGCGATGGCGCTACGGCTGGTCGCTGGACGTCGTGGCCCGGCTCGTCGAGGTGGTCGCCGAGAAGCCCTTCGGCCAGTTCGCCCGCGCGCGGATCTTCGATCCCCTCGAGATGCGGGATACCGCCTGGCCCGATGATCTTCCGCCCGGTGCGCCCATCGCGAGCATGTACAGCCACGACGAGTCGGGCCGGCTCGTCCGCCATGGCCGCTTCGATGAATACTACGGGCAGGGATGGGCCTCGGGCGGGGGCGGACTCGTGTCCACCGCACCCGACTACATGAGATTTGCGCTGATGTTGCGCAACCGCGGCGAGTGGAAGGGCCGGCGAATCCTTCCCGTGGAAGTCGTCGACCAGATGATGTCGCCACAGTCCATGGCCGGCGTGCTCGCAGAGGAGGATCTGGAGGGGCTGGCGTGGGGCTACGGCGGGAGCGTCGTGGCCGACGATGCGCTGAGCAGCATTCCGGGCCTCCTGGGCGACTACTGGTGGAGCGGGCGCTTCGGTACGCACTTCGTGATCAGCCCTCGGAGCGATACGGTACTCGTGGTGATGCAGCAGACCGAGCGCGGGCCTTACTCAGACAGGCCGCTGGCGCCCTGGATCCTGCAGTGGCTGGCGATTCGCTGAGAGTCCGCTTTTCAATCCACGCGGCCTGTACGATCATCTGGCGATGGACGCCCGCTCCGGATCCGAATCGCTGAGGGACCGCCTGCTCGACCTCGCGCGCGCCGAGTACGGGCAGAAGAGCATCAAGTTCCTGGCCGCCACGGTCTTCAACGTCGTCTTCGGCCAGCTGCTGCTGGTCTTCTTCAGCGAAGTCGTCGGCCTCTCCTTTCGCCCTGCGAATCTGGCGGCCGTGACCGTGGGCGCGGGCCCCTCGTACCTGATCACCCGCTACTGGGTCTGGCAGAAGAGCGACAAGAACCACCTCTTCAAGGAGGTGCTCCCCTTCTGGGCCCTCACGCTGGCCGGCCTCGGATTCTCCACCTACCTCGTGGGCATCGCCGAGCGCTACTCGGACTCGGTCTTCGCGCTCATGGGCACGAATCTGCTGGGCTTCGGCTGCGTCTGGGTCACCAAGTTCTTCATCCTGGATCGCGTGCTCTTCAAGCAGGAGCCGCTGACCGACGATCCCCTCGACGCCCTGGTGGACGAGGCGCTGCACCGCCACGACTCCTCCGAGCACGCCGGAGATCGTTGAGACGAGAGGGGGAGCGCTCCGATGGGCATCGTCGAAGAAGTGAGCAGCGAGCTGAAGGCCGCCATGAAGTCGGGCGATGCGATCCGTCGCCAGGCGCTCCGCAACATACGGACGGCGCTGCTGAACGAGATGAAGCGGGACGGCTCCGAGTCGCTCTCGGACGAGGCGTGTATCGAGCAGCTCCGAAGGCTCGCCAAGCAGCGCAAGGAGAGCATCGAGGCCTTCGAGGCGGCGGGACGCGCGGAGCAGGCACAGGACGAACGCGGCGAGCTGGCGGTCATCGAGGAGTGGCTCCCCAGCATGGCCGACGACGACACCGTGCGCAGCTGGGCGAAGCAGGCCATCGAGGAGACCGGGGCCGAGTCGCCGTCGGACGTCGGGCGCGTCATGGGCGCGTTGATGCGCTCGCACAAGGGCGAGATGGATGGCGCCGCTGCGAAGAGGATCGTCGCGGAGCTGCTCGGAGGCTGACGGGCGAAGCGAGCGGGCGCGCCATCAGCGGATCGACGAGCCCGAGAGGCAGAGCGCGGAGGCGTCAGGCTCAGGAGCAGGAGCTGGAGCAGGAGCAGGAGCAGGAGCAGGAGCAGGGAGAGAGACTCGGCGACGACGATCCGACCGGCGCGGAGCAGCGCCCTCCAGAGCGGATGGGGAACGCCTCGACCCGATCGTTGGGGCCTCACGCTCGGGCCCTTGCCCACGAAGACCTGCTCAGAGGGTCATCGCGCAGCCGTCCGCGCGCGGATCACTGCCGCCCCAGAGCACCCCATCCGGATCGCGGCGGATGATCTGCCCGCGCCCGAAGCCGATCCGTCCCCAGCCCTCGACCTCCCGAATCGCATGGCCGCGCGCGCCCAGCGCCGCGCGGACATCGGGTGCGAAGCCCGGCTCGAGCAGGACAGGGGAGTCCGCCGTTCCCTGCTCGAGGTTGAATCGGGCACGATCGAGGGCCCGCTGCGGATCCGCGGCGTCGCAGACCATGGCCACGACGACCTGCACATGGCCCTGCGGCTGCATGAATCCACCCATCACACCGAAGGGCCCGTAGAGCGAGCCGTCCACCTCGCGCGTGAGCAGCCCCGGAATGATCGTGTGATACGGGCGCTTGCGGGGCTCCAGGCGGTTGGGATGCGCGGGATCGAGGCTGAAGCCGCAGCCTCGATTCTGCAGCGTGAACCCGCAGCCGCTCGGCACGATTCCGGTCCCGAAGGACTTGTAGTTGCTGTTGATGAACGAGCACGCGTTGCCCGCGCCATCGACCACGCAGAAGTAGACCGTGTCCGAGTGCCCTAGCGGCTCACCGGGCGCGGCCTCGGGACGCGCGCGCACCGGGTCGATGCATCGACGCCGCTCGGCCGTGTACGCATCGCTGAGCAGCTCGCGCACGGGCACCGACGCCATGCTCGGATCCGCGATGTAGCGGCGCGCATCCGCGAAGGCCAGGCGCATGACCTCGATCATGGTATGCATCCGCTCGAGGCTGCCCGCGCCGTGCGCCTCGAAATCGAAGTCGCGAAGCAGACCGAGGGCGAGCAGCGCCGCGAGCCCCTGGCCGCTGGGCGCGCACTCCCAGACCCGCAGCCCCCCGAAGTGCGTGGAGATGGGCGGCTCGAACGTCGAGCGGTGCGCTCGCAGATCTTCGAGGCTCATCACGCCGCCGTGATCGCCGAGCACGCGCACGATGGCCTCGCCGACCTCACCGCCGTAGACCACGCCCGGCCCACCGCTCGCGACGCGCTCGAAGGTGTGCGCGAGGTCGGGGTTGCGGAAGCGCTCGCCCGCCCGCGGCGCCCGGCCGTCGATCAGCAGCGCAGCGCCGCCCGGCGACCGCTCGAGCTGCGACTTCGCGCCCGCCGACCAGATGATCGCGGTGTTCGGACCGACCGGGAAGCCCTCGTGCGCCAGCGCGATGGCGGGCGCGAGCACGTCGGCAAGCGGCATCCGCCCATGCCGGACCAACGTATCGTGCCAGGCCGCGCAGGCGCCGGGAACGGTGACGGTGTGCGGGTGCAGCTCCGGCAGCGCGTCGCCGAGTCCGTCGCGGTGCACGCGCGCCAGATCCAGGGCCGCCGGCGTGCGTCCCGAGCCGTTGATGGCGCTGACCTCACCCCCCTGCGCGTCGTAGTAGAGCACGAAGCAGTCGCCGCCGATCCCGGTATTGCAGGGCTCGGTGACGTTGAGCGCGGCCGCCACGGCGACCGCCGCATCTGCGGCGTTGCCCCCCTGGCGCAGGATCGAGAGGCCCGCGGCCGTCGCCAGCGGCTGAGTGCTCGCCACCATCCCCTTCGTCCCGAGCACCGGTGAGCGATTGGAGTCGAAGTGCGGCGCGGGATTCGGATGGGCGGCCATGGGGAGATCATAATACGCCTCTCGCCCGGGGCGCGGCCTCCCTTCGCGCTTCGGTATCATCGGCCGCCCGCCATGCACCCGCCAAACATCGAAGAGTTCCTGAAGGTGCACCACCTGCGCCTGGCGCTTCAGACGCTCGCCCAGCCCCCGGAGCAGAGCCGCGAGCTGATGCGCAGGTCGCGCATGGTCAAGTCGCGGAGCGATTGGCTCGAGCATCTGCTCGGCGAGGTGTGTGAGGCCTTCGACGTGACCTTCCCGAGCATGATCCCCGAGCCGGCGGTCCGGATCATCCGAGACCTCGATCGGACGATTCGCAGCCAGTCGCTCGGCACGATGGTCCTGCCCTCGGCGGAGGAGATGGCGATGAGCCATGATTGGCGGGAGATCAGGCGTCTGGCCGGGCGCGCCCTCGAAGTGCTGGACTGGCCCGACACGCCCCCTGCCGAAGGGCTCTTCTAGTCCACACGGCCCCCACGCCACCCCCACACCTCGAGGAGCCGCCATGAGCGAACTCACCCGCCTCTCCACACAGATCATCGACGAAGGCGCACCCATATTCCCGGTGCGCAGCAACAACCAGCTCTCGGAGATCGGCGCCGAAGTGGCCGTCGTGGAGTCCTTCTCCAATGTCATCGCCGTTGGCACCGAAGAGGGCATGGTCCTCACCGACACGAGCGGCTCGGCCACCGGCGGCGCCGTGGTCCGGAGTCTGCGCGGCTGGAGCTCCGCGCCCTTCCACACGGTGCTCTACACGCACGGACACATCGACCACGTGGGCGGGGCCGGCGCGTTCGTCGAGAACGCCGAGTCCCTCGGCCACCCGGCGCCGCGATTCGTCGGCCACGAGAACGTGGCCGCGCGCTTCGAGCGCTACGACCTGACTGCCGGATACAACACCGCCATCAATCTCCGGCAGTTCAGGGACGCGGCGAAGATGAGCATCGGCGGCGACAGGCGATTCCTGCCCTCAACGACGCCGGCGCCCGATCTGACCTTCAGCGACCGCATGCGCCTCGAGGTGGGCGGCGTGCCCTTCGAGCTCTTCCACGCCCGGGGTGAGACCGACGATCACGCCTGGGCCTGGCAGCCCGATCGGCGGATGATCCTCGCTGGTGACTTCTTCATCTGGAACTTCCCCAACGCGGGCAATCCGCAGAAGGTCCAGCGCTTCCCGCGCGAGTGGGCCGCGGCGCTGCGGGAGATGATCGCGATGGAGCCCGAGCTCCTCGTGCCAGCGCACGGCTTCCCGATCGAGGGCGCGGAGCGCATCCACCGGGTCTTGGACGACACGGCGTCGGCGCTCGAGAGCCTCGTGGAGCAGACCCTGGCGCTCATGAACGAGGGCGCGCGTCTCGACGACATCATCCACAGCGTCAAGCTTCCGGCAGAGACGATGCAGAAGCCCTACCTGCGCCCGCTCTACGACGAGCCGGAGTTAATCGTCAACAACATCTGGCGGCTCTACGGCGGCTGGTACGATGGCAACCCCGCGCGTCTCAAGCCCGCGCCCGACGCGGCGCTCGCCCGCGAGGTGGCGCAGCTGGCGGGCGGTGCGGCGGCGCTCACGCGACGCGCGCTCGAGCTGAGCGAGGCGGGCGAGGAGCGCCTGGCCTGCCACCTGATCGAGATGGCGGTGCAGGCCGAGCCCACGGATCGCGAGGCCCACGCGGCTCGCGCGAGCCTCTACGCCGCGCGACGCGACAAAGAGAGCTCGCTCATGGCGAAGGGCATCTTCGGTGCCGCTGCCCAGGCTTCGAGCGAGACCGAGTAGGCGCGGCAGGAGCGCCCTCGAATCAGATCCCGGCCAGCGTGGCGAAACGATCGCGGTGGTAGCTCTGGCTACCCCAGGTGAACTCGAGCGCCCTCGCGCGCTTCAGGTAGAGGCCCGCGTCGAACTCGTCCGTCATGCCGATGCCGCCGTGCATCTGGATCATCTCGTTGGACATCTCGTGGATGAAGCCGCCCACCTTGGCCTTGGCGAGCGAGCACATCTGCGCCGCGTCCTCGTCGCCGGAATCGATGGCCTGGAGCGCCGCCTCGACACACGATCGGGTCATTTCCATCCGCGTATAGAGACCGGCTGCCCGATGGCCGAGCGCCTGGAAGCCGCCGATCACCTGACCGAATTGCACGCGATTCTTGAGGTAGTGCAGCGTCATGTCGAAGGACTGCGACGCGGTGCCGAGGGCCTCGGCCGCCAGGCCGGCCCGCGCCCGATCGAGGATCACCTCGAGCGTGTCGCCCGCTGCCCCTTCAGCGCCCATCAGCGCGTCGGCGTCGACGATGACTCCGTCGAAGTCGACGTTCGCGTATCCGCGGCTATCGGCGCTGCAAAGCAGCTGCCTCGAGATCCCGGACGCGTTCGCGTCGACGAGAAAGAGGCTGATGCCCGCCCTCTCACCGGGCGCCCCTGCGCTGCGCGCGGCGACGATGAAGACGTCGGCCGCGCCACCCTCGAGCACGTGCGTCTTGCGACCGCTCAGCCGGTAGCCGCCCTCGACCTCTTCGGCCTTAATCGCGATCTTCGCGGGATCGTGGTGATTGGTCTCGTCGACGGCGAGGGTCGCGATGACGGAGCCCTCGGCGATCTTCGGCAGCCAGGCCTGCTTCTGCGGGTCGTTTCCGGCGAGCAGCAGCGCCGTCGCACCGGCCAGCCCCGAGGCGACGAGAGGCGAGGCGGTCAGCTGCCGGCCCAGCTCCTCGAGAACGACACCGAAGGTCAGGTAGCCCATATCCACCCCGCCGTACTCCTCGGGGATGATGATGCCGGCCCAGCCCATCTCGGCCATGCTCTTCCACGTCTTGTCGTCGAAGCCGAGCGTATTCCCGCTGTCGCGCATCTCGCGGAGCTTCGAGACCGGCGCTTCTTCGGCGGCCCAGTTCTTCGCCTGCTCCCTCAGGAGCTCCTGTTCTTCGGTGAGTGCAGCCATCTCGTCTCGATTCTCCCTCGCCCGGATCCGTCGCTAGCCGCGCTGAGTGGTCTCGGGCAACCCGAGGATGTTCTTGGCGATGATGTTGTTCTGGATCTCGAAGGCGCCGCCGTAGATCGACATGGCCTTGCCGTTCAGCCACCCGCGCACGGTGGCCAGCTCGTTGGCCTCGTAGCCCTCGCCCTTCCAGCCGAGCCCCTGGTGCCCCATCATCTCGATCGTCAGCTCGGCGCGCTTCTGGGCCACCAACGACGCCGCGTTCTTCAGGATCGACGCCGCGGCGGTCACCTTGGCGTTGCCGCGCGACTCGGCGAAGACGCGTTCGATGGTGAGGGCATGCGCCTTGGCCTCCATCATGTGCTCCGCCAGACGCATGCGCAGATCGGCGTCCGCGAGGCGGCCGTCCTCGTCCACGCCCACGTAGCGCTTCGCGAGGTCTTTCAGCGACGTGCGCGCCCCACCGCCGCCGAAGCCGCTGGTGGCGCCGGTCTGGCTCTGGCGCTCGTGCTGGAGCAGTCGCTTGCCCACGGTCCAGCCGGCGTTCAGATCACCGAGCAGGTCGGTCTTCTCGGCGCGGGCATCGTTGAAGAAGGTCTCGCAGAAGGGAGAGTCGCCGCCGATCAGCGCGATGGGTCGGGTCTCGATGCCCGGCTGATCCATGTCGATCATCAGGAAGCTGATGCCGTCGCGCTTGGGCGCGTCCGGGTCGGTGCGCACGAGCACGCCACACCAGTCGGAGACGTCGGCGCCGGAGGTCCAGATCTTCTGGCCGTTGACGATCCAGTGGTCGCCGGCGTCGACGGCGCGCGTCTGCAGCGAGGCCAGGTCCGAGCCGGCATTGGGCTCGGAGTAGCCGAGCGACCAGAAGACCTCGCCCCGGCAGATCCTGGGGATGTGGCGCTGCTTCTGGTCTTCGGTGCCGTACTCGAGGATCGTCGGCCCGACCATGGTGATGCCCATGCCCGTCGTCCGGATCAGCGGATTGAAGGCCTCGGCGCGATCGAGCTCCTGATTGACGATCTTCGCCTTCATCTGCGAGAGGCCACCGCCGCCGTACTCCGCCGGCCAGGTCGGGGTGCCCCAGCCCTTCCCACCAAGACGGCGCGCCCACTCGAGGGCTTCCTTCTGATCATCGCCGATGGTCTCGGAGCTCATGATCAGCCCGGCCTTGCCGGCCAGGGAGGACGGGAAGTTCGCTTCGATCCACGCGCGGGCGTCGGCGCGGAACGCTTCCAGCTCTTCGGGGGTATCGGCCATCTCGTCTTTCTCCTCTCCGCCGCAGGGGTCCGCCGCAGGGGTCCTCCGCCGCGAGCGTCCGGCGGGCTGGACGACGATAGCCGAAGTTTCGCGCGGCTCCGTGTCCACGATGCTGCCGGGATCGTGGCCGGATCCGCCCCCGGGCCGCTGCGCACGAGCTGCCGGCCCAGGCGTCCGAGGCGTGGGCCGGCATCGGAGCGCCCGACCCGCGCCGTATGACCTCCCGTTCAGGCGGTCGGCTGGCGAGCTAGCGCACGATCAGCACGGAGCAGTCGGCAGACCGGCTGATGTAGTCGCTCACGCTGCCCATCAGCATGCCGCTCAGTCGACCGCGGCCCGTCGCGCCCATGACGATCAGGTCGGCGCGGGTCTTCTCGGCCTGGGCGAGGATCGCCTGCCGGGGCTCACCCTGGACGACCCGACGATCGATCTTCGGAGCGCCGACGCCGATCCCCGAGACCGCCTCGTCCAGGGCGCTCTGCGCGGCCTCGCGCTGCTTCTCCTGGGAATCGGGGCTCAGGGGCTCGACGTAGGGCACACCGAGGTAGCTGAGCTGCTCGATCACGTGCATCGCGGTGACGTTTGCCCCCTGCGCGGAGGCGAGGGCGGCCGCGCGCCTGAGCGCCAGGTTTCCCTGCTCGGAGAAGTCCATCGGGACGAGGATGCTCTTGAACTCCACGGATTCCCTCCTTCGCGGATCTGGATGAGCGCAGCCGTCCTGGATCGGCCGCGAGCAGCCCACCAAGCCTAGCGCCGGATCCCGCTGGGAGAGGGATCGGCGGGGCGACGGCGTCCCAGGCGGCGGAGGCACGCCTCGAGCTATGCTGATCCGGGCGCGGGAGCGCGCGAGGAGGCGGGGTGGCGGTCGACGGGCAGGGCGGTCTTCCGAAGGAGAGCCGGCTGGTCCCTGCCCTGATCTACGCCTGCTTTCTCGCGCCCTACGCATGGCTCCACCTTCGCGCGGGCCTCACGCTCCCCTTGCCCTGGCCCGACGAGAGCAGCTTCCTCTGGCCGGCGATCGCGTTGGCCCGCGACGGGACATTGCTGGCGCCCGAGATGAACGATCGGGTGCACATGATGTGGATGCCGCCAGCCCAGATGGTCGTCAACGGCGCCGTCTTCACGATCTTCGGATTCAGCCTCTCGCTGGCGCGCGCGCTCTCCGCCATCGAGGTGGCGCTGGCGGCGGGGCTCGTCGGCATGGCGTCCCTCCGAGGGCGGGCCGGAGCCGGCTCGGCGCTGCTCTGCGGCTTCTTCCTGATCGGGACGGAGTTCGTCGTCGCGGGAAACGTCGCGCGCATGGAGGCGCTGGTGCTTCTCGCGTGGGCCGCGTCCATGGCCTTGATGGCGCGCGGGGCGATCATCGAGAGCCTCTGCGTGGCGGCGCTCTCGCCGCTCGTCCATCCCAACGGCGTCTTCGTGCTCGGCGCACAGACGGGCTTCGTGCTGCTCTCCGGCGTCGGTCTCGCGAGACTCGTCGAGCTCATCCGCAGCGAAGCGCGCTGGGGTCGGCGCCTGCGCCGCAGCGAGTGGGCCGCCATCGCCTTCGCCTCGCTCTGCCTGCTCGCCTACGGGAGCTACGTCGGCGCCCACATCGAGCCCTTCATGGAGCAGATGGGCGCGCAGTTCGGTCGCAAGCTCGATCGCGACCACTCGGTGGCCCTGGCGCGGCTCTCGGCCTTCGACTTCGTCCAGCTGGCCGTCCTCCTCGGCCTGCTCGCGTATGGCACCCTGCGTCGGCGACGGGAGGGATGGCTGCTGCTCCTCGTGATCAACGCGTTGGCAGCGTTCGCGATCCGACCGATCGGGCGGGAGATGTGGTACGCCGCCTATGCCCACTTCGCGCTCCTGCTGACCGCCCTGGGCGTGCTCGAGATGGCATGCGATCGCCTCGCGCCGCTGCGTGGCCCACTCCGCTCGCTGGTCGCCGCCGCGCTGATGGTCACCGGACTCCTCGCCCTGGGGCGCCTGCCCTTCCCGCCGGCCTCGGCCGACGCCCTCTTCTTTGCGGGGATGCGGGTCGGTGGGCCGGACCAGCGCATCGATCCGGCAGAGCTCGATCGCGTCGCAGAGCACCTGCGCCCGCTCGAGAGCGACGCCCAGCGAACGCGGGTCAGCGTGTATCCGCGCGGCCTCTCGCTCCTCCTCTACGAGCGGCTGCACGACACGTCGCTCCTGCTCTACACGCCGCCCTGGCTGCTCGCACGCATGGCGAGGGAGAAGCCGCGCTATCGGCCCCTCTGCTCCGACGTGCACGTGCTGCACGTGAGCCCGGTGACCTTCCCGCTCCAACGCGCCACGTACAAGAGCTTCCTCAAGTCGTCGCGCATCGACCCGGCCACGGACGCCGACCTGCTCTTCCGGCCGGGCCCGCGCAGCGCCTGGTTCGTCCGCGTCCACGACGACGATCGGAGCCCGAAGCGCTGCGCCGATCGCGCCAAGGCCCTCCTTCGCGCGATCAAGGCCCTGGAGGCCAGAGGCCTGCTCGACGACGTGCAGCCGTGAGGCGGCGGAGGCTCAGGAGGCGGCCACCGAGCCTCCATCGCACGTGATGGTCTCCCCGACCGTATAGGCTCCCGCGCGCGAGGAGAGGAAGATCGCCAGTCCGGCGATGTCTTCCGGCGTGCCCACACGGCCCCGGGGGACGCCCTTGCCGACGCGATCCCAATCCTTCCCCTCGACATCTCCGCCGAAGCCGACCCCCGTGGAGAGCATCCACGAGGGGAAGGGACCCGGGGCGATCGCGTTGACGAGGATGTTCTGACGCACGAGATGGGCGCCCAGGTGCCGCGTGAGGTGGTGGACGGCGGCCTTGCTCGCGCCGTAGGAGAAGCTCTCGAAGAGCGGCGTCTTGAGGCCGTCGATCGAGCCGATGTTGATCACCCGCGACGGATCTTCGGCAGTGGCTCCGGCCCGGAGCAGCGGAAGCAGCTTCTGAGTGAGGAAGAAGATCGACTTCACGTTCAGGTCCATCACCTTGTCCCAGCCCTTCTCGGGGAACTCGTCGATGGGTGCCCCCCAGCTGGCGCCGGCGTTGTTCACCAGGATGTCGAGCCGCGTCTCGCGCTCGCCGATGCTGGCAGCCACCGCGTCGATCCCCGACGCGTCCGAGAGGTCCGCGGGAAGCGAGATGCACTCGCCACCCCAGGCCTCGCTGATCCGCTTGGCCGCAGCGTCGCAGGCCTCCGCCTTGCGGGCGCTCACGTAGACGCGGGCGCCGTTGGCGACGAAGCCCGTAGCGATCATCTCACCGATCCCCCGCGAGCCGCCCGTCACCAGGGCCACCTTGCCCTCGATCGAAAACAGATCCTTCAACGCCTTTCCTCCCGCCACTCTGCCGTCGCGCCTCGCGATCGGCCGCGGGCGCGCTCATCATGTCGGAGCCGCACGAAATCGGGGCTTCCTTTTCGACATAGCGTATGACAAATTCATCGGGCACGAAACATGGGGGCTCGCCATGCTCAAGCGCATCGCCATTGGACTCCTCGTCCTCGTCGTGCTCGGCGTCCTCGTGCTCCGTGAGATCGGCCGAGGCGCCCTGGGCTCACACGAAGAGCCGGGCGAGGTGACGCGCCAGGCCCGACCGGAGTCGGTGCTGCGAGACGCCGCGAACGCGCAGCAGCAGGCCGCCAGCGGGATCGAGGTGTACAGCGACAAGCAGATCCTCTTCGGCGATCTGCACGTGCACACCACCTTCTCCTTCGACGCGTTCATGATCAGCCTCCCCCTTGCCCAGGGCGAAGGCGCCCACCCGCCGGCCGATGCATGCGACTTCGCGCGTTTCTGCTCGGCGCTGGATTTCTGGTCGATCAACGACCATGCGGAAGGGATCACGCCGAGGCATTGGCAGGAGACGGTCGACTCGATCCGGCAGTGCAACTCCGTGGGCACCGACGACGGCGGCGCACCCGACACGGTCGCCTTCCTCGGCTGGGAGTGGACCGACGTCGGCAGCGTGCCCACAGAGCACTTCGGTCACAAGAACGTGGTGCTGCCGGGCCTCGAGGACGAGGAGATCCCCGCGCGCCCGATCGCGGCGCTCAGCACGCTGAACAACACGCGCTCCGGCACGGACTTCTCGCCGCTGCTCTCCGGGCTGGCCGGCGTCGCACTCGGAGACAGCCGCGTCCATGACCTCTTGAACTACCTCGAGGAGCGGCGGGCCCTGCCGATCTGCGATCCCGAGACGCACGTCCGCGAGCTCGGGACCGACTGCATGGAGGCTGCTGCCACCCCCGCCGATCTCTTTCGCAAGCTCGATCAATGGGGCTTCGAATCCATGGTGATCCCCCATGGCACCACCTGGGGCTTCTACACGCCGCCAGGCTCGACCTGGGACAAGCAGCTCTCGGGCGAGCTGCACGATCCAGATCGACAGACCCTCTTCGAGATCTACTCGGGCCATGGCACCTCGGAGGTCTACCGCGACTGGCGCGCCGTGCGCTTCGACGGGGGCGGCAATGCCCGCTGCCCGAAGCCGGTGCCCGGCTATACGCCACCCTGTTGGCGCGCCGGCGAGATCATCTTCGAGCGGTGCTCGTCGGACGGAGAGAGCGAGGCCGAGTGCCTCCGACGCGCGGCGCTCGCCCGCAAGCACGCGGCCGAAGCCCTGGGACAGGCCCACCTCACCGTTCCGGGGGCGACCACCGCGGACTGGCTGGATGCCGGGCAGTGCACGGACTGCGCCGAGCCCTCGCACAACTATCGGCCGGGCGGGTCGGCGCAGTACGTCATGGCGCTGGGCAACTTCGACGATCCGAGGCGCCCGCGCCACTTCCGATTCGGCTTCATGGGCTCGTCCGACAACCACTTCGCGCGGCCGGGCACCGGTTACAAGGAGGTCCATCGGCTCGGCTACACCGAGTCGCGCGGAATCCCGAGAACGGGCGACAGCATGCTCAGCAGCGTGCTCGCCCCGGAGCCCGTCCCCGCGGAGAGCCGGTCCCGTCCCTTCGATCGCGACAGCAGCGATCTGGCGGGCTTCGCGCTCTTCGAGATGGAGCGGCAGGGCTCCTTCTTCATGACCGGCGGCCTGATCGCCGCCCACTCGGCGGGCCGTGATCGCGACGCGATCTGGAAGACCATGAAGCGGCGGGAGGTCTACGCGACGTCCGGGCCGCGCATCCTGCTCTGGTTCGATCTCCTCAATCCACCGGGAACATCGGGGAGGCGCCTTCCGATGGGCGCGGAGATCGAGATGGACGGGACGCCGATCTTCCAGGTGCGCGCGGGCGGCTCCTTCGAGCAGAAGCCGGGCTGCCCCGACTACGCCACCAGCGCCCTGTCCCCGGAGCGGGTGGATCACGTCTGCAAGGGCGAGTGCTACAACCCCTCCGATACCCGGCGCCCCATCACTCGCATCGAGGTCATCCGCATCCGCCCGCAGGTCCGGGCCGGCGAGCCGATTGCGCCGTTGATCGAGGATCCCTGGCGGAGCTTCCAGTGCGAGCCGAGCCCGGCGGGCTGCAGCGTCAGCTTCGAAGATCCCGACTTCGCCGGGAGCGGGCGCAATGCGGTCTACTACGTGCGGGCCATGGAGCCCCCGGCCCCCGGCGTGAACGTCGACAACGTCCGCTGCGACTACGACGAATCCGGCCGATGCACCTCGGTGAATCTCTGCGGCGCCGACGATGAAGACAGCGACTGCCTCGGCGAGCACGAGCCGAAGGCCTGGTCGTCGCCGATCTTCGTCGACTACGGAAGCGGATCGCGCCAGCGCTGACGACGCACCCCGCACCTCAGCGAGGCGCGAGGATGCCGCGAGCCTTCAGGGCCCCGAAGAGGTCGCTGTAGTCGTCGGTCCAGAGGGGCGCCGCGTCGATGGTGCGCAGCGGCACGCCTCGAGCCGAGAGGTGCCCGGCGCCCAGCCCCAGCGCGCCCGACCGTTGCACGAGCTGCCGACCCAGCGCCGAGAGTCGCCCACCACCCTCCGAGAGCAGGATCCAGCGTGCGGGCTGGCTCTGGTGGGAGGGCGCCGGCCCCGTGACGACGTCGAGCGACTCCAGCCCGATCTCGCGCCCCACGCGCGCAATGATCGGCGCCAGCTCGAAGTGCCGGTTGGAGATGTGGAGCGCGAGCAGTCCATCCGCCGCGATGGCCGTTCGATAGGCTTCGAAGGCCTCGAGCGTGAGCAGGTGGATGGGGATGGCGTCGCTCGTGAATGCGTCGACGACCAGCAGGTCGAAGCCCTGCGGCCCTCCCCGCGACTGCTCGTCCTCGATGGCGAGACGGCCATCCGCGATCACGACCTCCACGTCGGCCTCGCTCTCGGCCAGGAAGGTGAAGTGTCCCGACTCGCGGGCGATCCGGACCACCACGGGGTCGATCTCGTAGTAGCGATAGAGATCGCCCGCCCGGCCGTATGTGGCCAGCGTGCCCGCGCCGAGTCCGACCAGACCGACGCGCAGCGGCGCCCGCCGGTCGGGCGCACCGAGCAGCAGTCCGATGCCGGTGGCGCGGCCGTAGTACGACGTCGCGAGCCGTCTGCCGGCGGGGTGGACGAACTGGACGCCGTGCATGGTGGACCCGCTGGCCAGCCGCCTCTGCCTCGCCGCCCCCTCGCCCACCTCCACGACTCGGAGCACGCCGAAGAAGCCGCGCTCCTTGAAGACCTGCCCTTCCGCCCTGAACGCACGGGGCCAGAGCAGCGCCGCGCACAGTGCGACGGCGACGAAGGGCGCCGATCCTCCAAGGCCGCGGCGCGGCCTATGCTCACGCATCCGATCCGCGGCCCGGGCAAGGACGGCCCCCCACGTCGCCCGGCCGAGGATCAACCCCAGCCTCAGCTCGTAGTAGTCGTCGAAGATCCGGGGTGCGAGCAGCCCCACGAAGAGCCCGCCCAGCGCACCTCCCCCCGCGACCCAGAGATAGACGCCCGTCGGCCCGGCCGGCGGCGGGCGAATGGCGTGCAGCTCCCCATGGAGCAGC
>CAZQMY010000053.1:0-22164 GCA_964594405.1 uncultured Spirochaetaceae bacterium
GGAGGCGCTCTTCCTCGCCGTCGCGAATCAGCTTGAAGCCGCCGCCGACCACGCCGACCCGCACGGACTCGAGATCGAGTGGAACGATCGGGTCCCCCGCCACCTGCCTGAGCGAGCTGAAGTTCCGACCGAGCGCCACGGGCAGGGTGCCTTTCGAGAGGGGGGTCTGGACGAGCACGAAACGCTCGGCCGCCGCGCTGTCGTCCAGGGTCTGCAGCGCCACACCGCCGAAAGCCGCATTCGGCGGCAACCCGAGCCCGTGGAGGATGGTGGCCGGGATGTCGATCGAGCTCGCCTGCGCGCCCACACGGCGTCCGCCGCCCTCGCTGATCGGATCGCGGATCATCAGGGGGACGCGGGTGGCGGCCTCGTGGAGGCAATCATAGTGATCGAAGTACTTGCCGTTCTCGAAGCACTCCCCGTGGTCGGCGGTCACGACCACCAACAGGCTCGCCGGATCGACCCGCTGATCGAGCCCCTGAACCAGGCGGCCGAAGAGCGCATCGGCGGCGGCGACGTCGCCGCGGTAGAGCGCGCGCGCATGATCGAGGAGGCGCTGTGGCAGATCACCGTCGTGGCGCTGGGCGAGCACCTCGAGCGAGGCAAGCGTCAGGCGGGGCAAGGCTTCGGCCAGCTCCGGATCCAGCTGGGCCCGGTGGTCGGGGGGTGGCTCGTAGGGCATGTGCGGCTCGAAGACGTGCACCCAGAGGAAGAAAGGCGCCTCTCCTTCGAGGGCATCGATCCAGGCGAGCGCCGCCCGAACCGCATGGCCGCCCGATCGCTGATGGGCGCTGGGCGCATCGACGTGTCCGAACTGGCCCGTGATGCCCGATTCCCTGGCCAGCAGCGAGACCGAGACGAAGGCGGCGGTCGCGAAGCCGTGCTCGGCGAGCACACCGGCCAGGGTTGTGCGGTCTGGCGCGAGCGACCGCGCGTTGCTGACGACGCCGTGCTCCCGCGGATAGCGGCCGGTCATGATGGAGGCGTGCGTCGGTCGGGTGATGGGCATCGGCGCGGCCGCCCGCTCGAAGACGAGCGCCGAAGCCGCGAAGGCGTCGAGGTGGGGCGTCGGCGAGGGCAATGCGCCATAGGCACCGATCGCGTCCGCGCGCAGGGTATCGATGGTGACGAGCACGACGGAGCGGGCCGCAGGCCGAACGTCCGAGCAGCTGATCAGGGAGAGGGCGGAGACGAACACGAGGCAGGTGCGCGTCGTGGCTCGCCGATGGATTGCGCGCTGCTCATCGCTCATGGAAGGAAGATGATACTCGCGCCGATCCGGCCGAACGAGGCTCATCCTCTTGACTTGGAGGAGTGGTCGCACGTGCTGCCCGAGTCCTCGCCGACGGTCTCCTGCCGTGAGGTCATGGAGCGGCTACGATCTGGACATCCGCTCTCCGGTCGGGCCGGTCCACTCCCAGCGTGGACCCTCCCGTTTGGGTCGACGGCCGGATCGACTCGCAACCACCATCACGGATCAGGCAGGTCGGGCCCGCGCATGGTCGACATCCAAGACTTCGACTTCGTAGACTTCGGCTCCTCCCACGGAGGCAGCATGAAGCTTGCCATCGACCGACTGGGCGGCACCCGGGGATTGGGCATCGACATCAGACCCCAGAAAGTGGAGTCCGCCATCGAAGCCGGCCACGACGTCATGCAGGGCGATGTCACCGACCTGGATCTGCCCGACCAGTGCGTGCGGTTTGCGGTGCTCAGTCACGTGCTCGAGCACCTGGAGTCGCCGGAGGCGGTACGCCGGGCCATCGCGGAGGCCGTGCGCATCTCCACCGACTTCGTCTACCTCTGCGGCCCCTTCTACGACGCCGATCCCTACCTCGAGCAACACGGCCTCCGGCCCTATTGGTCCCATTGGAAGGGGCACCGCTGTCACGTGACCACCGGGCTCGTGGCCGAGGCCCTTCGAGGCCACGAGATCGTGATGGGCGGGTTGCCCCCGATCCTCTCCTCCCGAAGCCCGGTGATGCACTCGCTCGGCTCACCGATGGACCAGCACGCCTTCGACCCGACCCTTCATCCGCCCAAGCCCACGATGCTGTTCACCCAGCCCGTGTTCCGGGAGCTGGTGTGCTTCGTGAAGCTGCGTGACTTCGATACCTGGCCGGATGTCACGAGGAGCCGCGGCCGCATCTACCCCCTCGAGCGCCTCGGCTTCTATCCGACTCTGGCGACGGAAGTGGTCAAGAGACCGCGGAACCTGAGCCGCATGCTCATGGGCGGTTGATCAGGGGCGGTTGATCCGGGGGGCCCTCCGATTCCGGGTACACGGGCATGAAGCGGCCCAGGGACGTGATGGGAGCGAAGAGATGCCAGTCGAACGTGCGAGGGATCGTCTGTCCCGGCGCCTCGACCCGTCCTCCTGATGCCCTTCCCGCCGCTTCTGGACGATCCCGCCGGGGGGCGGCCATGTCACACCGTCACGTGGTGTAGAGTCTGTTCGACGCCGAACCGCCCTGACTGGAAGGATCGATTTGCTCTCCCAGCGCCAAGCACACTCTGGGCTCGGCCTCCGAGAAGGGCGCCCCGACGGCACCCGCTCCAGTGGTCACCGACGCTGTGGCGACCTGATCCTCGCGCTGATGCTCCTCTTCGGCATGCCCGCCTGCGCGTCCGCGTCGGCGCTCGCGACAGCCGAGACCCTCGCGCGCTTCCGCTCCCTCGCCAACGAAGGAAGATCACCCTACGCGGAAGATCGACGCGCTCTGCTGGCGGAAGCGGATCGCGATTGGCGCTGGGGAAGCCTCTCGGGAAGGATGACGACGACGCTGGGCCTGTCCGGCAAGGCCTGCCACCCCGGCGATGCCCCCGATCAGACGCGCTATCTCCGCAACGGCGCCTCGGACGCGCTCGCCATGGTGATCGCCTACCTCGTCGCGGAGCAGCCGAAGCCCGAGCACGCCACGCAGGCCCGCGATCGCGTCCTCGAGCTGGTGCAGACTTCGGGGTATGTCGGGCTGCTCGAGGTCGACTACAGCGGCGGCAACCAATGCATCCTCGAGCTCGCCATCTCCCTGCCCGTATGGATCGAGACCGCCGAGCTCCTCGCCTCCACGCCATTCTGGAAGGCATCGCATGAAGCCGCCTTCGCTCGCTGGCTGGCCGAGCACGCCTACCCCAAGGTCGCGTGGGCGAGCCGGGTCCGCCGCAACAACTGGGGGGCGGCGGGCTCTGCGGCGGCCAGCGCGATTGCACGCTACGTCGACGGCAAGATCGAGATCCTTCGCGAGCACGCCCCGAGCGCGCGTGCGCTGCCGCCGGCCGAAGCGGCGAGTGAGCACGACGCGATGCAGCTGGCTCGGATCGGTACGGAGTGGCGGGGTGACGGCGAGTGCGCCCGGGTGGGCATCCAGGCGCACGGTGGCATTCCAGACGAGCTCCGACGCGGCGCGGCGGGATGCGAGGGCTCGTTCATCCCGAGCGAGGACGATCCGGGCCGCGCGTACCAGACCATGCACGTCGAGCACATGCTGCTGCACGCTGAATCGCTCCGCGTTCGCGGCGACACATCGCTCTTCGAGGCGAAGGCCACGACCGGCGCTCCGGCCCTGCTCCAGGCGATCCTCTTCGTCATCGACAACCCGACGAAGGATGGCAGCTCGTGGCCATGGGGTGATCGCACGGGTGCGTTGCGCATCGCAGAGCGGTACTACGGCGACGCGCGTCTGACCGCGGAGCTCGAGCGCTCGGACGTGGGCTTCAGGGGTGGACGTTCCCTGCCCTATACGCGCATCCTCCTCGGGCGCCCCGCGCCACCGGCCCTCCTGCTCGGTCCTTGAATTGCATCCCGCTCGGAGCCGGACTGACATCCGCCCGAGGCTGCCGGAGCACTGCGCACGATCTGCGGATCGGCGATTCCCGAAGTGCTCGCGGGCCGCGACTCTGCAACTCGATGCGCCACCGGGTCCCGTCTGTGGCACCCTTCGGTCCATTCTGGAGGATCTCGATGCACGTTCGTTGTCGCCCTGTGGCGGTCGCCCTTTCCCTGCTCACCCTTCTGCTCTCGGGATGCCAGACGCCCGGCGCGCCCGCGCCGCCGGAGTCCAGCTTCGATGCCAATGCGACCTACATCATTGGCATCCCGGACCTCTTGAGAATCACGGTCTGGAAGCACCCCGATCTCTCCGTAGAGGCCCCGGTGAGGCGAGACGGGAAGATCAGCGTACCCCTGCTCGACGACGTACAGGCCGCGGGCAGTACGCCAGAGCAGCTCTCGGCCGCCATCGCCGAGCGGCTCGATGCATTCGTTGCCCGCCCGAAGGTGACGGTGATCGTCCTCGCACCAGACAGTCAGGTCGTCACCGTCATCGGTGGCGTCAACACTGCAGGCACCATCCCCCTGCATCGCAACATGGGCGTCCTCGAGGCCGTCGCCGCCGCGGGGGGCTTCAGCGCCTGGGCGAACAAGGGCAACGTCCGCGTCGTGCGGGTCGTCGACGGCACGCGCACGGCCTATCGATTCGACTACTCGGCATTCATGTCCGGGGAGCCAGACTCCGACATCCTGCTGCTCCCTGGTGACGTCGTCGTCGTCCCCGAATAGCTCCTCCGATGCTTCGAAGGGCGCTGCCTCTCTGCTGCTGGTTGCTCCTGGCGTCTTCACCCGCCGACGCCGAAGAGATCCGGCTCACGGTCGATCAGGCGATCATCGCCCAGAGCAACGTTTTCAAGACGAGCCCCGAGGAGGTCGTCGACGCGAGCTACGAGCTCACTCCCGAGCTGCAGATCCTTCGCGAGAACGACAAGCTCTCCTACGACCTCCGATACACACCGAGCTTCGAGGCCTACTTCACCACCGACCAGGTCAGCGGAGTCGACAACTTCCTGCGCGGCAGCATCGACTACAGCCCCACGCGGACCGACACGCTGCGACTGCGCCTCGACATCGCGTCCTATCGCGCCATCCGCGGCAGCGCCGTGGACGGACCGGCGGGGATCCCGGAAGTCGTACCGGGAACGCTCGGCAACGTGAATCGGGTGCTCGTCTACGCCGATTACGATCGCCAGCTCTCTCGAACCACGATGGCCAGCGCGAGCCTCGGTCTCCAGCACTACGGCTACACCACCGGCGGCAACGTCGACAGCACCGGCGTCGTCGTCCAGACCCTCGTGCTGCACGAGCTGCTCTCGAACCTCGCGCTCGGCGGCTCGCTGGATGGCGGCTATCGCACCTACGACGCGAACGGCTTCCAACCACGATCGCGTAACGCGGTCGTCAATCTGAACTTCGTACTTCGCAGTCGGCCCACGCCCACGATCCTCTTCGACTTCGCCATCGGCCCGGCCGGCGTCTTCGTACGGCAGGATGAGCCGGGAGCCGCGTCGACAGAGCGCTTCCTGACTCGGGAGCAGTCGGACGGAACGCTCGAGAGCGCCGCCTGGGATCCCCTGGCGTGCCGGGCCGGCGGAGCCGAGCCCATCCTGGACCAATGCCCCTTCACGGCGGCGCCGCAGCTCCGGGATCGCGTCGAGGAGCAGGTCCTGGTCGACTACGACGCCGGGCTCACCCCGCCCGGCGCCGGCGAAGACATCGCCACCTTCTTCATGCGCGCGACGGCGCGAAGGGACGATGCCTGGGGCTACCTCAGCCTGGACTTCTTCCGCGTGGAAGACGCCGCGGCGGGCAACGGCTTCACCACGATCCGGAACTCGCTCACCTTCACGGCGCTCTATCGGCCGGACGACCTCTGGTCCCTGCGCTTCAGGACCAACTACAATCAGCGCAGCTCCGAGGGAACCTTCTATACGCCTCGGATCCGCGCGGGCCGGAGTGACCTGCAGATCGCCGGCCCATTCTTCTTCGCCGAGGCCAGTGGTCTGATCGCGAGTACGGTCCAGACCCGCACGGAGACCGAGCAGGTCTTCGTGGATCTGCTGGGCGTGCGTGAGATCACCGATCGATGGACGATGGAGCTGGGCTTCCGCTACCAGTGGCAGGAGCAGACCCGAAACGACGGAGGCCCCGTCGAACCCCGCTTCGACAACTTCCTCGGACGGGTGCTCATCAGCTATGCCTTCGACTCCTTCGAGTTCTGACCCGAATCGAGGGCACCGCGGCCGCTCGGTCCGGCGTCGGTCTACTCCCCGCCTTCCCGCGCCGCCGGCACGCCGAGGGCCGGGATGAGCACGCCGTCGCTCTCGAATCGCGCGACGCCACGAATAGCCGCGAAGGTCGGGGCGAAGTCCATGATGGAGACGGGATCATGGCGGCCGGGAACGACGCCCGGTCCCTTGGCGAAGAAGAGGCTGTCGCTCACGTGGTCGCCTGTCCGATTTCCGCGGTGTCGGTAGCACACCTCGCGGACCTTCGAGGATCCGACCCGCTCGATGGGTGCGTCCCGGCGCCAGAGCACGAAGAAGTCGGGCATACGCTCGAGGTCGTCGCCCTTGCAGTGGTCCGCCACCCGGACGACGTCCTCCACCACGGGGCCGCCGGTCTCCAGGTTCCTGAGCGCCAGGAGCTCCTGCCGCAACGATCGAAAGAGGTCGTCGACGTCCTCCGGTCGGACCGTGCCATGGGGCTCGCGTCCCTGGAGGTTGACTCGGACGGCACCCGCGATGTCGTTGTGCGGCACCGTGAAGCAGCGGCGCTGCTCGCGATCGGCGTGCCGTACGCGTTCCTCGACGGCGCGGCTGGTGCGTTGCCACCGGCGCCTCAGCCTGACGGGCATCACCCGCTTCGCAGCCTTCTTGGCCCGGACCAGGAGATCGAGAGAGACCGTCTTCCTCCGACCTTCCAGCTGGCGGAGCACGTCGTCGAGGATGTAGTTGCCCGTGTAGTTCGGCCCCATGCCCGTGCCCGAGAAGACGACCACGAGCGTGTCCTCGCCGGCCTCGGCCATGATACGACCGATGGAGGCATCGATGGCTTCATAGAGGGTCTTCAGCGGGTCACCGAGGAGCGCGTGGGCCTCGGCGTCATGCAGGGGATGCGAGGGGTCGCGAACGTGCCAGCTCTGATGTCCTACGCAGTGGGGATCACCGAAGACGGAGATGAAGAGATCCCAGGGCTCCTGCCGCCAGTAGTGGATCGTCGCCTTCTCCTTCTGCTCCACGCGCTCGATGCAGGTGTCGAGGAAGGCCTTCTGGGCCCGAGCATCGCGACCGCCAGGCCGATCGCATTGCGGCTCGGGATCGACGTAGCGCTCCGACAGCTCGCCGTGGAGACCTGGCGGCCAGGTGCGAAGCTCCTTGTAGACCGGGCCGTGCACCAGCCAGTCCACCGCGTGGAGACCACGAAGCTCGGTGGAGAGGCTGGCCTTGGGCACGTCGAAGACCGCCACCCGGCGACCCGCATCACTGAATCGATCCCAGACCGCGGGTGCGTCGAAGTCCTCGGCCTGGAAGCGCGAGGCTTCGTAGTCTCCCGGGAAGACCTGTCGATAGAAGTAGCGACCGTGACGCGCCGGTGTGACGCCCGTGTAGAAGCTGGGCCAGATCGCGCCACTCCCGAAGCCTGGCGGCGCCTCGGCCACCCCCCAGCTGCCCTCTTCGCGGAGGGCGCGGAGGTTCGGGAGCCAGCCCGCCTCGCACCCCTCGAGGAGGAGGCTTCCATCGGCGGCGTCCAGGCCGATCAACATGATTCGCTTCGCGGTCTCAGTCATTGGTTTCACTCGATGTCATCAGGGTCGGGCCGATCGTATCGGCCATCACTGCGGTCACGGACTCCCACGTATAGTGCCGCCTCGCGTGCTCGAGAGAAGCCTGTCCCATGCGTCGGCGGAGCCCGGCGTCCGACCCGAGCGCAGCAAGCGCGGCCGCCATCCCCGCTGTGTCCCCCGGGTCCACGAGGTAGCCGTTGTGGCCGACCCGCACCAGGTCCGGGAGCGCGCCCAGATTCGTGGCCACGATGGGAAGGCCGTGGTGGAGGGCTTCCACGAAGACGACGCCGAAGGGCTCTCGGCGCGTCGGCATGCAGAAGACGGTGGCTTCCGCGTAGTGCTCGTGGACGCGATCGACGGGGACCCGACCGAGCACCCTGATCGCGGGATGCGAGAGCGCGGGTGAGCAGCCGACCACCGTGAGGGTGGCCTCCGGATGCTGCTCGTGGAGCGCCTCGAAGGCGCGCACCAGCTCCGGCCCCCCCTTTCGCTCCCAGTCCACCCCCACGAAGAGGATGTGCAGACCGCGCTCCGGATCAGAGGGGCGACGCGAGATGTGCGCGTTGCTGCCCGCGCGGGCGCAGACCTCCTTCGTTGGCGGGCTGTCGTACTGCTCACGGAGGGACGCAGAGATGTTCTCGCTGCGGGTGAAGACCGCGTCGCTGCCGTGGTAGAGCGCGCCCTCGAGCGCCAGCCAGCGCTCGCCGCGAAGCAGGCGCCGGTCGTAGTCCGGGTAGTGGATGTTGGCGAGGTGGGTGTGATCCGTGTAGACGAAGTGAGGCGTGCCCGGCACGGACGCGTCGAAGAGGGATTGGATCTGGAAGGTGAAGGCGAAGTCGCCCTGCCGAACCCACGCGCGCGCGAGCTTGCTCATCTGCTCGAACATGTATGCCGTCCCGAAGAAGGCGGGCCAGGGACGCAGCCGCCGCCTGGCCAGGAGCGGACCGTACGCGCCCAGGGCTCTCGCCGCGCCCGCCGCCACGAGTCGACGACGCCCGCGCACCAGAGGCTCGATGTCGAGCACCTCGAGCGTGTAGCCCGGAAAGCGCTTCTCGAGCGCACCGGGCAGGAGGCGATTCGGGATCGGATGCGGTCCCATGCGGACGAAGCCGATGCGCCGGCTCATTCGAGCACGCTCCTTCCCAGGTGAGCGCTTCCTCGTCGGTACGGATCCATCACGACCCTGCAGCTTCCTTGAGCTCCTGGTCGAAGAACTCGATGCCCGTGGGTCCCATACGCTCCAGGAGGGCCACGGCGAGCCCGGCCATCACCAGCGCGAGCAGCATGGCGACCCCCGATCCCATGGCCTTGCCCGGAGGCCAGACGGGCTCCGGCGCCGGCGTGCCGCGCTGGATCACGTTGATGCTGGCGATGCGCTCGCGATCCATCTCGCCCGAGAGCCGTGCGTCTCGGAGCCGGCGCAGGTAGGTGCCGTGCTGCTCCTCATCGGCGTCGCGCGCGCGAACCAGGCTTCGGTACTCGGCGGAGAGCGTTGGCAGCATCGCCAGCTCCTGCGTGACCTCGCCGAGCTCGGTCGAGAGCTCCTCCCGGCGCTGCTCCAGGGCGGCGAGCTCACCATCGATCTCGGCCTTCCGGGTCGCGATGAAATCCTCGACCACGCGAATGCGGTCCTGCACCTCGCGACGCGCCGTGCCCTTCAGCTGTGAGGCCTCCACCTCCAGGGCGAGGAGCGTTCGGCGGGCCTCGGCGACCGACGCATCCTCCTGCAGATGGCGCAGCCGGATCGCGGCCATCTCACTGTCGAGGGTGTCGATCTGGACGCGGAGCTGGCTGCGCTGATCGAGCAGGACCGCCTGCGGCTGCTCGGCCGCGAAGGCCGAGTGCGCGGTCTCGAACTCCCTCAGCGCCCGCTCCGACTCCGCCAGCCGCGCCTCGTACTCCTTCACCCGACCATCCAGGAAGGCGACGATCTCCGGCTCCGCAAACGCCTGCAAGTGCGCATCGAGGAATCGCTCGAGCAGCAGATTCAGGGTCTGCGCTGCGATCAAGGGATCCTCGTGTCGGAAGGAGACCTGGAGCACGTCCGCGTCCGGGAGCGCCTGGGCGGTGAGGTTTCCGCGCAGCATCTCCGCGCCGCGCGCATAGAGCACGGCCTCGGCGGCAGACTCCTCCTCGCCCTCCGGACGTGCGGCCTTCGCGTCTTCCAGGGCCTCGGCGAGTGAGGGATAGAGCTGATCGACGCTGATCGACCGGACCACCCCCTCCACCACGGGCTGGCTACGCAGGATCGCCAGCTCGGAGTTGATCACCGCATCCTTGTCCCGCGTGGAGAAGGATGACGCGTCGGCTCCGATGTCCGCTTTGTAGACGAGCTCTCGTCCCACCTTTACCAGCATGAGCGCCGTGGACTCGTAGATCGGCGTCTGGATCAGGACGATCAGGACGAGCAGCGCAGCCACGACGCCGAAGATCGAGCCGAAGGAACGGCGACGTCGCCGAAGGACGTCGATGCTCTCGCCGATGATCGCACGCAGCTGCTCGATTCCAGGCCGCTCGGCGAGCTCGCTCTCCGACGGCGCTCGATCATCCTCGCCGATGGGCCGGACGGGTCGTTTCTCGGGGGATTGGCTCATGGCTTCGATCCTTCCTCGATTTCCATCCGCGAACGAGCCGCGACGTCCGGAGTGACCGATGAAGCTCGATCCTCCCCGTCGATGCCCGGGAGCGGAGGTTGTCCTTGTGCGTTCGAGCGGCCGACCGCGCTGCCCGTGAGTCGTTCGTAGAGCGATACGAGCGACTCCGCCACGGCATCGAGCGCGTAGCGAGACTGCACGATCTCGCGCCCTCGACGACCCATCGCCCCTCGATCGGGGGCGTCGAGCAGGCGCACCAGCGCGCGGACCAGCGCGGCCTGATCCCGAGCGGGGACGAGGAAGCCGCTCCGCCGATCCTCGATCACGTCGGAGGCCGCACCGACATGGGTGGCAACGATGGGCAGAGCGCACGCGGCGGCCTCCAGCATGGCATTCGAGAGGCCTTCCGTCTCCGACGGGAGGACGAAGCCGTCCACGGCTCTCAGCCATTCGACCACTTCGTCGAGCTCTCCGAGGCGTCGAACGCCCGCCACGCCGAGCGCGTCGATCCGCTTGGCCTCGGGCCCGTCTCCGGCGATCACCAGCTGTGCGTCGGGATGACTCGCCATCACCTCTGGCCACGCCATCACGAGCTCGACCACGCGCTTCTCGGGGACGAGCCGTCCGCAGAACAGGACGGTCGGCCTGCCTGCAACGAGCTCGAGCCGCTCGCGCAACGCGGCGCGCGCCTCCGCACCCAGCGGCGAGTAGCGCGTATCGTCGACACCGTTGGGCATCGGCACGCGCTTGTCCGCCGCAATGCCGAGCGCGGCAAGCTCCTCGTCGATCTCGCTGCTGATCACCAGGAATGCGTCGATCTCGCGGATCAGGGCGCGCAGCCTGGCCGGCCCCACCGTCTTGTGGGCCATCCGTGCCACCTCTCCTCCCTGGCCCCCGCGCAGAATCTTGATCACGGCCGGCACGCCCAGGAGACGCCGGGCGAGGAACGCGACGGTCGCCGGCGAGAAGAGGCTGTAGCCGTGGACCAGGGCCGGGCGCAGCGCGATCACCCGCGCAAGGGCGAGCGTCGTGAAGACGATGGAGGCGAAGGCCTTCGGGCCAGGCGCGGGCAGGCGGTGGATCTCGACGCCCTCGTGCCGCTCACGCGCAGGATGGCCGATCACCGCACGGGTGATCACGTGCACCTCGACGCCGCGCGCCGCGAGACGAGGCGCGACGTTGGCCAGCTGACGCTGGGCACCACCGACGATCGGGTGGTACTCGAGGATCACCATCACGACCCGCACGGCGAACCTCCCGCCTCGGGCGCAGACGCGTTCGGCCCGGCTCCGGGACCGCGGGTCGCGGCGCAGAGCGATTGGTAGAGCTCCATGTGGCGATCACCGAAGTGCCGCGCGCTGAACCGTTCGCGCACCCGCTCCTGGACGCGCTGCGCTTCTTTGCGCCGCCAGGCCGCGTCCGCGAGCCCCGCTTCGAGGGCCACGGCCAGCGCCTGCACGTCGCCCGCCGGCACGACCCGTCCGAGCCCACCTTCGAGCACGCGCGCGACGTCGCCGACAGCGGTCACCACCGGCGGCAGCCCCGTCGCCATCGCCTCGAGCATCGCGACCGGGAGTCCCTCCGAGATGGAGGAGCTCACGTAGAGATCACTCGCGGCCATGAGTCGCGGCACGTCGTCGCGGGCGCCGAGCAAGCGGACGTGCTCGCCCAGGCGCATCGACTCGATGGTCGACCGGGTCTGGGTTCCGAGCGAGCCCGAGCCCGCGATGCGCAGCTGAACGGGGACGTGGCGCCTCACGAGTGACGTCATTGCCTCCAGCAGGTGCCGGTGCGCCTTGTTCGCGTGGAGCCGCCCCACCGCGAGCAAGAGGCCCTCGCCGGGCGCCACGCCGAGGTCCTTGCGGATGGCCGCGCGCTCGCCTGCCGCCAACCGGGCGGGTCGGCCAACGGCGTTCGGAATGACCTCGATCCCGCGAAGGCCCAGCCGCTCCTGATGGAAGCGCGCGGTCTCCCAGCCGCAAGCCACGACCCGGTCGGTGCGCTCGCGCAGCACCCAGGCCTCGGTAGGCTCGATGGCGAAGTGGCGCCCGCGCCTCGGATCGGTGTTGTGGAGGGTCGCGACGGTCGCGCTTCCGCACGCGCGAGCGACGGGCAGGCCCAGCATGGTCGACCGCACGAGATGGCTGTGAACGACATCGAAGCGCCGCTCACGCATGTAGGCGGCCAGTCGCAGCAGCCGACGCGGCGACCAGAATCGCTTCGCCGGAAAGGCGTGGACCTCGACCCCGAGCTCGCGAATCCGGCGCTCCGCTTCGGAGTCGTTCTCGTGCAGGGTCAGGACGGAGAGATCGATGTCGCGATGCTCCATCTCCTCTGCCAGGGTGGTCTGAAGCCGCTCGGCGCCGCCGACCAGGCGGATGCGATCGATGATCTGGGCTACGCGCACGAAGGATCCTCGGAAGGCAGCTCGATCAGGCGGGCACGCTGTGCATGCCCCTCCGTCGAGGGAGCCGGTCGCAGGAGCGCGCTCGTCGCGTACGTGATCGCGAGGAGCAGCCAGAAGTAGCGCGGATAGGTGAGGTGAAGGAAGAGGGAGCCGGCCAGATAGCCGAGGAGCGACAGCAGCAGCGCCTCGATCGCCCGAGCGGTCGCTGCATCGCCGGCCTGCCGGCTCTCGGCTCGCGCGCGCAGGGCCGTCTTCAGCGCCACACCCACCAGCGCGGCGAACACGACGAGCCCGACGATTCCGGTCTCGGCCGCCACCTCGAGGTAGAGACTGTGGGCCTGCCGCTCCTCACGCCGACCATCCAGCCCGATCCGTGCCGCGTAGCGGCCGTAGTGGAGCTCGAAGTTGCCATAGCCTACGCCGAGCAGGGGATGATCGCCGAACATCATCGCCGCCGATCGCAGCTCGGAGAGCCGACCGCGCAGAGCGCGGTCCTGCGGCATCTCGCCGCTGGCGATGCCCGCCACCTGGCCGAGGGCCATCAGACGCTCGCCATAGGGCGAGGGCAGAATGACGATGGCCCCCAACGCGAGCGTGGCGCCGGCGGCGAGCAGGGTCGGCACACGTCGGCGCCGGGGGACCCAGACGGCCATCAGACTGATGACCACCGCGAGTGCCACCACCGCGCCTCTCGAATAGGTGAAGAAGATCGCTGCCAGAAGCAGCACGAGTGCGAGTGCGGCGATCCGGCGCGCATGACGGTGGCCATCGAAGACCAGGCGATGCATGGCCAGCGGGACCACGGCCACCAGGATCATCCCGAAGTAGTTCGCCGAGACCGGGCCCTCGCTGCGGAAGCCCGCAGAGTCGTCGTAGATGTTGCGCAGCTCCGTTCGAGCGAATCCCGCAAAGGTCTGATCCCAGCCGCCCGCGAGCTGCTGGATGACCGCGAGCCCGGCGAGCACGGCCCCCGCGACGAGGATCGCCCAGAGGGTGCGATCGAAGTCCACGAGCCTTCGCAGGCTCGCCGTCATGACGAGCATGATGAGCAGACCGTCGGCGTACTCCATCAGCGCTTCGTGAGTTCGCCCCGGATCGAAGGCGTAGATGAAGGATGCGAGCCCCATGCAGGTGTAGATCACGCCCATGAGCAACGCCGGACGCCATCCGCGCCCGAGGCGCTCACCGGTCGTCAGCCAGCGCCAGATCGGCACACCGAGAAGGAGCGGGCCGATGAACATGAAGCTCGAAGGCAGGCCGTACTCTGCGCGGAGGACATCGGAGACGCGCATGAAGATCAGGAACGCGAAGTAGGGCGCGATCCACTCCGGACGGCGGACCACCAGGACCACACCGAGCAACACCGACGCGAAGAGCATCACGCCGGTCATGGGGCGACCCCGCTCTTGGAGCGGTCGGGGTCGGGGGGCGTCATCGGTCGGTAGGGCTCCCACCCTAGACTCTGTCGACCGAGGGCGAAGCGGATGGCGGCGATCAGTCCAGCGATGCAGGTCATGGCGAAGAAGAGGGGCAGGGTGAAGACCGGCAGCTGGCCGGCGGCACGCTCGCGCAGCAGCCAGCCCACGAGCGCGAGCCCATGAATGCCCAGCTGCGCCGCAGCGGCCCAGGCGTAGACGGGCGCCTGGCCGACGAGCGGCCAGGTCGCAAAGGCCAGCGCGATGACCGGGACGACCACGAGTCTGCGCAGCACCTTGTGGGAGAAGAGCTGGATCGCGTACCAACCGTGGCGCCGGACGCTGAAGAGCTCGCGCCGCGCCCACAGGCTCGCGAATCCGCGGCCCATCATGCGCACCTTGCGGCGGAACTCGGCGGCGTTCGAGTCGGCGACGGGTCCGCTGGCTCGAGCCTCGGGTGCGAAGACGAGGCGCTGGCCCGCGACGACGGCGCCCGTCGAGACGAAGAAGTCATCCGTCACGCCATCGGGGACCGGCTCGACGAGTGTCCGGCGGATGGCGTAGATCTGGCCGGTGGCCGACGTCATGTTGCCGCCGAGGCTCTCCAGGCGCTTCCACTCGCGATCGATCGACCAGTAGGCCCGCTCGCCCTGCCCTTCGCCCGCCTGGTTCGCATATCGATAGTCTCCGCCGACGCAACCCACCTCGCCAGCACCGAATGGCGCCACCAGAGCGCGGAGGGCCCCCCGTTCGAGCATGCTGTCAGCGTCGCTGAAGACGAGGATCTCACCCCGGGCCTGCGCCACGCCCGCATTGAGCGCGGCGTTCTTGCCCACGCGCGGCAGCTCGAGCAGCTCGAGGGGCGTGGGCCCCGCGTGAGCGCGAATCGCTTCATTGGTCCCGTCGTCGGAGCCGTCCGAGGCGAAGATCACCTGCAGGAGCTCGCGCGGGTAGTCCATGGCCTCGACGTTCGCGAGCTTGTCGTCGATCACCGAGCGCTCGTTGTGGAGGACGATCAGATAGCTGACACGCGGCAGCGGCCCGTCCACGACCCGCGTTTGCCTCGACCCGAGCGCACGCAGTGCGAGCGCGAAGGGAAAGCCGAGGTACGTCCACACGATCAGCCCGACCGAGAGCCAGAAGACGATGACCGCGAACATCATGCTCGGTCCTCGGCGCCCGCCTTGGCGAGACGCGCAGCCGCGGATACGGGGCGCTTCGAAGAGACGCTGGGCCGGCCGAAGAGGGAGAGGAGCCTGTCCGCGCACTCGTCGATATCGAAGCCATCCAGCACCTGCGCGCGGGCGCCCTCACCCAGGCGGCGCACGAGGGCCGGATCGCTGGCCAGCCGACCCAGCGCCTCCGCCAGGGCGGCCGGATCGCCCGGTGGAACCAGGAGGCCGCACTGCTCGTCGATGACCAGCTCCGGCAGCCCGGACACCTGCGTCGCGACCACCGGTCGGCCCGTGGCCATCGCCTCCATGAGCGCCACTGGAATCCCGTCGGCGCGCCCCGATGGGGTGACGATGCAGGCCAGCACGGCGACGTGCGCCTCAGCCAGGCGCCGCAGTACGACCGTTCGCGGCTGTGCGCCTTCGAGCGCCACATGCTCCTCCAGGCCGAGGGATCGGATACGCGTCTCGAGCACCCCGCGCTCGGGCCCTTCACCGATCAGGCGGCAGCGGAAGCCGACGCCCGCCTCGCGAAGGCGCGCGCAAGCATCGATCAGGTGCACATGGCCCTTCTTCGGCTCCAGCCTCGCGACGCAGACCATCTCGAGCCGCTCGCCTCCTGGCATCGGTGCGACCTCGAAGCGCCGCGTGGGCACACCGCAGTGGACGACCTCGATCCGCTCGGCAAGGGTCTCGCCCAGCTGCTCGCTCAGGAAGGCCCGGTTGTACTCGGAGATGGTCACCACCAGGTCTGCGCCACTGCACTTCTCGAGAAGCATGGGGCGCCGGACATAGATGTCGTCCGCGTGCGCGGTAAACCCGTAGGGGATCCCGGTGAGCCGACCGATCAGCCAGGCGCCCAGCGCGGTGTGTGTGGCCCAGTGCGCATGCACCCGGTCTACCGGGGCGCGTCTGAGGGCCCGCGCATAGACGGCTGCGTGCAGGAGCGCCACCCCCGCCCGCGTCAGCGCGCGGCGATCGCGAAGATGCGTGACGAGTGTTCGTGCCCAGCTGCTGAGCAGCACGCCCGGCGCGCGCAGCGCCCAGAAGAGCTGGGCTGCAAGCACCTCGTGAGAGATCAGCGGCAGGACCCGGACGCGCGCTGCCAGCGGGGCGGCCTCCGGGTGCGTCACAGGCTCACCACCCGCGCGCAGCGAGAAGATGCTCACCTCGCTCCCTCTTCGCTCGAGCGCAAGGATCTCGTCGACGATGAAGGTCTCGGACAGCTTCGGGAATCGCGAGACGAGGTATGCGATGCGCAGGCCCATCACGCGCTCCTCACTGCCGGCGAGCGCCGCTGAAGGGCATCGCGCACGGTGCCGAATCCGAGCTCGAAGAACTCCCGACCAAAGGTCCACAGCGCGAGCACGTAGACCGCGCATCCGGTGGCAGAGGGGATCAGGAGCCGCGCCGCCGCGGGCAGCGCTTCACAGAGCTGCAGGGCGAGGACGGTCGCCAGCGACATGGCGGCGAGCGCGAGGGCCACCGGGCGGAGCTGGAGCAGCGCCTCGCCCACCGGGAGGCCGAAGACGCGCCTCGCCACCACCAGGCTCACGATGGACGTCGCGAGCGCCACTCCCGCCTGGGCCCAACCCACCGCGACGGCGCTGCCGAAGCCGTCGGCGGCGATCCAGAGCGCAGGGATGACGACGAGGGCACGACCAACGCCGATCCGTGTCAGCACATCGGGGCGGCCGATGGCCTTGTAGAGATCGCCGATGTTGTACTCCAGCGAGACGAAGAGCGCATAGAAGCAGATCGGCGCGATCACCGGCGCGACCGCGATCCACCGCTCGGAGAAGAGCGTCAGGACGAGCGGCTCAGCCACGAGGGCCATGCCGATCGCCATGGGCGCCGTCAGCGCGATCACATAGCCCGTCGCCCTCACGAAGGTCTCGCGCACGATCACGGGATCGTCCTTGACCTTCGCGTAGACGGGCAGCAGGACCTGGCCGACCATGACGCACAGATTGCGGATCATGAGGTCGGGGATGCGAAAGGCCAGGACGTACACGCCGAGGGTCGCGGCGCCGAGCAGTCGCCCTACGAGCAGATAGTCGAGATTGCGGATGATCGCGCCCAGCACGCCCACGCCGACGATGTGACCGCCGAAGCGCAGGAGCCGCGCCGCCTCGCCTCGATCGAAGTGGAGTGCCGGCCGCCAGGGGACAGCGCGGAAGTAGAAGGGCACGCTCGCGATCGCCGCGCCGAGCGCACCGCCGATCAGGCTCCAATAGCCGAAGCCGGCGAGCGCCATCGCGATGGCGACCACGCCCTTGGTCGTGGCGTGCACCAGCTCGGGGAGGAAGCGCCGCCGGAACTCGAGGCGCTTGCGCAGTAGCGTCGCGTTCACGTTGAAGAGGGCCTGGATCGGAAAGGTGAGCCCGAGCCAACGCGTGACCTCGACGGCCCGGGGATCGTCGAAGAACCAACCGGCCAGGGGCGCCGTCACCCAGACCAGCGCGAATCCCCCGATCCCCGCGGCGACGCCGAGCCAGAAGCCCGTCGCCAGCACCGCCTGGTCGTCGCGATGATGGATGAGCGCAGGACCGAGCCCCAGCGCCGGAAGCGAGCTCATGAGCGCGATGACCGTGATCGCGTAGGCGGCCACGCCGAAGTCCTCCTGGTCGAGGATTCGAGCGAGCAGGATGGTGGAGAGGAAGAAGAGCAGCTTGCCCGTGAGCTGAGAGCCGACCGTCCAGCCGGTTCCGCGGACCGCCGAACGCGCCAGGGCCGTGCGTTCGATTTCCAGGCGGGGATGCGACGGGTCGGGCATCAGTGCCCGCCCTTCATCTTGACCACGACGACGACGGTCTTCACCAGGAGCCAGAGATCGAGCAGGAAGCTCTGCCGGTCGACGTACTCGAGGTCGAGGCGCAGGCGCTCGTCGAAGTCGGTGATACCTCGCCCCTCGACCTGCCAGAGGCCGGTGAGCCCAGGAAGCACGTCCAGGCGGGCGGTCTGCCACGGCTCGTAGACATCGGAGGAGAAGGAGGTGGGCCGCGGGCCGACCAGCGACATGTCGCCCTTCAGGATGTTGATCATCTGGGGCACTTCGTCGAGGCTGGTCCGGCGCAGGAAGGCGCCGATGGGCGTAATGCGGGGATCCTTCTCGATCTTGAAATCGGGCCAGCGCCTCTGGCTGAGATGCCGCAGCTCCTCCTTCAGCTGATCGGCGTTCTGCACCATCGTCCGGAACTTCAGCATGTGAAAGCGTCGTCCTCCGAGACCGGTGCGCACCTGCCGATAGATCACGGGTGCCGACGGGTCGGAGAGCTTCACCAGGAGCGCCGTGAGCGTCATGATGGGCAGCCAGAGCGGCGCGGAGAGCAGCACCACGGTGACGTCGAAGGCTCGTTTGGTCCAGCGGCGGATCCGGCGGCTGAAGGTCTCCACCGAGCGCGCCGCGCTGCTCCGGGAGACCGGCAGCAGCTCGCGCCGCAGGCCGTCGAGGTCGGACCCCGCGCCCAGTCCGGCGCGCTCGCAAGCCGTCGACAGCAGATCATCGAAGGTGAGCCCGTCGACGTGGAGAGAGGCTTCGCCCGCCTGGACGTCGAACGCCTGGCCGAGTTCGACGATCCTTCGGCAGATCTCCTTGACGCCCTGCGAAGGCGTGAGCGGACAGATGATGATGCAGTACTCGCCCCGCTTGGATCGGAGCATGAGGTCGGTGCTGCGGAGCTGGCTGGCCGCAAGGGCCTCGAGCTCCGCGATCCGCCCCATCATCCGGGCCCGGCTCGTCCCGGGACGATCTTCGGCGGCGAGTACGCCTTGGGGGCGCATCCGCAAGGCGATGACGCCAAAGGGCAAGGCGTGGCGACGACTCAAGGCGAACAGCCGCCTCGACTCCTCGGTGGTGCCGATGGAGGCACCAGTGCTCTGGACGATCTGCTCTGCGCTGCTCATAGTGGATCCGTGGTGCAGGGAACTCGCGCCGCGAAGCTAGGGGGAGCCTCGGACGTTGCGGCACCCGGCGATGCGGGCATCGATGGTGAGTGGCGCGTTCGATGCGAATGTGACTGACCGACTGGCTGCATGGATCCGGACATCGGTGCACTGGAGTCCGCTGCTCTCGTCGGAGTCCTCATCTGTGTCCTCGGGATTCGCTTCCAGGGAGCGCCGATCGCCGGCTCCGATGCTCAGCACCTGCCGGTGCGCCGCCCGCTGCGCAGGCGTCCTGATCACGGGTCCGTCCCCGCGATCAGTGTCGACGCCACGAGACACTCGCCCTCCTGGCTCCCGTAGAGGTCGACGGTCTGCCCTCTGAAGAGATCGCCCAGCGCCCCCTCTTCTCTTCGCAGGATGCCATCGCGACCCTCGCCGATGAAGAGGACGAGCGCGTCCTCGGGCACCATCGCGCACACGCTCTGGCGAGCTCCGTCGATCTGGGCGTCGAGCAGCAGCATGCGCGTCGCACGGTCGATCACGACGATCTCGCCGCTGGCCAGCACCCTGGCTTGCACATCGGGCGCCGTAGGACGCACATCGACGATCACCATGAAGGCCTCGCGCCGCGTATCCCCGCCCGCGAGCAGACCACTGACGTCGACCGGCGATTCGGGCTCGAGCGCCTCCTCTTCGACGGTGTCGCCCGCGATGTCGAAGAGACGTGTTCGCGCCCTCAGCAGGACATCGAGGAGCAGGCCCTCGTCGACGTCGGCACCCGGACGCGCGCGGAGCAGGAACGCATCCGCTCCAGCGCGCGCCTCTTCGATCACGCCAGCCACGCGATCGAAGCGGTCCAGATCTCCGAGCTCGATCACCTCGGCGATCATCACCAGGCCGTAGTCGGCAGGATCCGGCAGGTTCGGTGGCGGGTCGTCATGGTCCCCGTCGTCGTCATCGCGATCATCATCATCGTCGTCGTCGTCGCGATCATCATCGTCGTCGCGATCATCATCATCATCATCATCGCGATCGTCATCGTCGCTCTCCTTTCCCTTCCGCCTCTGGCCCTTCTTCTTGACCTTCCCGGGAGGATCTGCCGCGCTCGAGATCGGCCAGGGCCACACATCGAACGCAGCCGTGCCGACCCGCGGCGCCCCGCTGCTGTCGACCAGCGCGAAGCGACCCACTGCGGTCAGCGCCTCTCCGCGCTCGAAGTCGCGCTCATCGGGCTGACCGCCCGAGGCGTCGAAGGCCTCGGCGTCCCGGTCGAAGCCGACGAGGACACAGCCATCGCGCCCCTCGATGCCGCCATCGACGGCGGACCCGGTCGATGGAACGAGCGCCGAGGCGACGAAGCGCGTGTTGCATACGGCGAGGCTCCCGTCATCGAAGCGCTCGTCGATCTCCCCATGGATCCGCGCGAGTCGCGTGGGTGGCGCGCCCTCGACCACCCGGATCGCGAAGGCCGGGCGGAACGCATAGCGCCCCTCGGAATCACCCACGAGGTAGACCGACTGGCTACTCTCGACGACCAGCTCGATCATCAGGGCGCCTCCGGCGTACACCTCGAAGGGCTCAGCGGGAATCAGCTTCACGAGCCCGCCGGGTGGCAGCTCGGACTCGACGCGCGTCGACTCGCCCGCCGGCGCTGCCTCATCGTCCACGAGCACGACCTCTGCCAGCTCGAGTGCGATGGCGTCGTATCGACCGGCCGGAGCGTCATCGGCGAAGACGAAGAGATCGGAGAAGCTGGACAGGGCCATCAGGTCGACGGTCTCCCGTCCAGAGAAGAGCGTCACCGGAGGCCCGTCGCCCAGCAGCTGGATCCGCTCGATCGTTACCAGGATGCGGTCGAATGCCTCGACGCCCTGTTCGGAGAGGAAGATGCCCACCGATCCGGCGGCCTGGCTCGGCCCCCGCCCCGACTCTGGCGACGTCTGTTCGCAGCCGATCGCGAGAAGCGCCAGGACCGCGGCCAGAAGCGTTCTGCAGCAAGCCAGAAGTCTTCCACAGCAAGCACAGCAAGCACAGCAAGGGAGTCGGACAGCGGAGCCGACCGCCAGCAGGTCTGCTGGTCGATCGGCGCACTCGAGGGGGGTCTGCATCGGAGCCATTCCGCGGACAAAGCCGACGTCCGTGTCTACTGCCGCTGAAAATAGCTCCGATCCGGCGAGTCGACTGCCCCCGCCATCGAATCGCCCTGCCGAGCCGTGGCGAAACGACGCACCTTTGCGTAGGAATCTGGGCGCGTGGCTGCCCACGCGCGCGACGCGTTTCTCGCGGGATGGGCCGGAGCATGCGGCGGACGAGCTCGGCCCCCGGAAAGGTCTGTCGCAGTGCAGCTCGGCGCTGTCGCGCGAGTGGGCGGATCGGGCGAGGGGAGAGGAGCCTCCCAGCGGGGCTCACACCGGGCTCCCACATGGGCTCCCACCTGCGATCGCAGAGCGGGTGCCGTTGACCGGGGCGACTCGTGAGGTCTCGCGGTCCAAGGCGACCGATCCGCGCTGCGCGGTACCGCGACCGCAGCCCGATGGGCTTCGAGCGTCCGCGCCCCGGGGATCGGGCCGCTAGACTGGCTTCATGCTCCAGGAACTACTCGAACGGCCCGAGGTCACCGAGCTCTGTGAGCTCCGGGGCCCCTTCGGCCTGATGGCCTACCACGGCGGCAATCTCGAGCGCAGCTCCGACGCCGTGGCTGCGGAGGTGGCCGAGCGGACCGGGGCCTCATTCTACGGCGTCGTCCAGGCGCCCCCGCTCCGGAAGCACATCCCATCGACGGCGTTCGATCCCGCGCACTCTGCGGCGCTGGCCAGCTTCCTCGGCCACGTGGAGACCGTGGTCACCTTGCACGGCTATGGGCGACGCCGGCTGCGGCACTGCGTCCTGCTCGGCGGAAAGAACCGCGAGCTGGCTCGCCACATCGCGACGCATCTTCGCACCCACCTCCCGTCCCCCTACCGCGTGATCGACGACCTCGCGGTGATTCCCAGGGAGCTTCGTGGCCAGCATCCCCGAAATCCCGTGAATCGCCCGACGCAGACGGGGGTCCAGATCGAGCTGCCCCCTTCGATC
>CAZQMY010000054.1:0-22082 GCA_964594405.1 uncultured Spirochaetaceae bacterium
AGACTGCACAGCGAGTGCGTGATGCCCTCGAAGGCGTCGGATTGCCCGTGGGCGAAGTCGTACATCGGATAGATCGCCCAGGCCTCCCCCGTGCGATGATGCGGGGTCTTCTGGATGCGATACATGATCGGATCGCGCAGGGTGAGGACGGACGACGCCATGTCGATCTTCGCGCGCAGGACTCTCTCGCCCTCATCGAACTCACCGGCTCGCATGCGCGCGAAGAGATCGAGGTTCTCCTGGATCGGTCGCTCGCGCCATGGGCTGTTGGTGCCGGGCTCCGTCAGCGAGCCGTTGTTGGCGCGGATCTCCTCGGCGCTCTGATCGTCGACGAAGGCCTTGCCCGCCTCGATGAGCTGGACGGCCATCTCGTAGAGCCGTTCGAAGTAGTCGCTGGTGTAGAAGAGACGATCGCCCCAATCTACGCGGAGCCACGTGAGGTCGCGAATGATCCCCTCGACATAGTCGGTGTCCTCGGTCACCGGATTCGTATCGTCGAAGCGCAGGTTGAAGAGCCCGCCCTCGTGCTCCCGAGCGACGGTGTAGTTGACCAGGACCGCCTTGGCGTGCCCGATATGGAGATAGCCGTTGGGCTCGGGCGGGAAGCGCGTGTGCACGCGTCCGCCGTTCCTGCCCGCCGCCAGGTCTTCGGCGATCTGGGCGCGGATGAAGTCGAGGGGACGGGTCGCCTCGCCTCCCGAGGACCCGGTCGAGCCCTCGCCCCCACGCATTTCGCCCGAGCCCCTGGACGCATTCGACGACACCGGAATCTCCCCTCTGCGACGCGGCCCTCTCGGCTGCGTCGGCCGGGGCGATCCCGGCCTGCACCGGAGGCGCGACCGCCGGAGATTAGCCGAGCCATCGCCGAACTGCGCCGGGCCCGAGCGGGCGCCGCCGCGTGCTCGCTACTCGTTCTCCGCACCCTTCTCGTAGAGCACGCGCTTGTTGAAGAGGATGATGCCCCGACGCGCGACCAGCAGCTTCTCGAAGGTGATGGGGTGGAAGTAGGCCTCGACCTTGTCCCCTTCCGGCGTCGTCGCGTAGGCCTCGTAGCAGCCGCCGTCGACCTTGATCTTCTTGACCTTCGTCCATCCGTCGGCCTCGTGCTTCGCCTTCAGCGCCTCCTTGCTCTGCCACGCAGAGGGATCACCCGTATCGCACTCCATCAGGCCGGTGGCGTGGGCCTGCCCGACGGCGAGTACGAGCACGGAGAGGCTAAGGGCGAGTGCGATCGGTCGCGGGGCTCCGTAGGACACGATGAATCTCCAGAACGAGGAGGGGCGTGAAGTGGATCCAGGCGCTCACCTGATTGTCGTGGATCAGCACCCAGTGGGCCAGTGTGAAGACGGCGGCGACATAGACCGTCCGGTGCAGCGTTCGCCACCGCGTGCGCAGCCAGCGCACGGACCTGTCGTTGCTCGTGGCGCCCAGCACCAGGAAGATGAAGAAGGCGATCCAGCCGGTCCAGATTCCGGGCGCGGGCAGCTCGACCAGGACGTTGCGAAGCGTCTCCATGTCGATCAGATAGAAGATGGTGTGCAGGAACGCGTAGACGAAAGACGCTACCCCGAGCGTGCGTCGCCGGGCGCGGAGCCAGCGAAGCCAGAGCGCGCGCGGGAAGAGCTGGCGCAGGGGCGTGAGCATCAGCGTCACGATCAGCAGCCTGGCCGAGAGCTCGCCCGAGCCGTGCAGCAGCTCGCTGGCCCACTCGCCCTGCGCGAGGCGCACCAGCATGACCGCACCGGGGATCGCGAGCGCGATCCAGAGCAGCAGCGTCCCGGTCATCTCGGCGGTCTCCGGATCCGGCGCCCGGGCGCCTCGGCCATCGCCCCGCGAAGCCGCATTCCGCCGCAGCCACGGCGCGCGGCGCTCCGACGCCCGTTCGAGGCCCCGAGCCGCGCCGTCACCTCGTCATCGTTCGCCCGCACTTCATCATCCATCACCCGCGTCCCGCCTCGTCGGGGCTTCGATCACCCCGGGCGAGCCGCAATCGGCCCCGCGGGCTTCGCAGTCTAGCAGCGGCTGAACGCCACGACTGTGGCGCCATGTCGCCGCCTCACGTCTCCTCCAGCTAGGCGGCGCTCACTTTGAGGAGCAAGCGCCGCCGAGCGTGCGCTCCGCAGTGATCCAGGCCGCACCCGAACCCCCGAAATGTGCGATCCTCCCATTTGCGAACCTGGCTCCCGCGCCCTCGACATTCCACAGGCTTCCGTGACGCTCCCGATGAGGTTTCCCATGCCCCGTACTCGTTCCGTGTCGAACGCCCCCTCCACCCCGGCCGCGCTGTGGCAAGGCCCGTGGCTGACGTTGCTCAGCGCGCTCGCCCTCGCATTGGGCTGCGGCGCGCCCGGAGACGTCGGAGACGACACGCCCCTGCTCACGGCGGCGGCAACCGGCTCGGTCAGCGTCTTCTTCACCGACGCACCCAGCGACGACTTCGACGAGATCCTGGTCACCGTCGAGTCGCTCTCGCTGCTCTGCGACGGGGGACCGATCCTGCTCTTCGAAGGCAGCGAAGTCATCGATCTGAAGAACCTCGAGAGCTTCTCGGATCTCTTCCTGCAGGCCGAGGAGGTCCCGGTGGACAGCTGCAACAAGATCCGCCTGGGGGTCTCGCGCATCCAGCTCGTGCGCGACGGGGACGACCCGACGAGCGTCGATGCCGAGGTACCCGCAGGCGGCAAGATCGACCTGCTGGCCCGGGATCGATTCACGATTCGCGAAGGCGTGAACCTGGTGATCGAGATCGACATCGACGCGCGGAAGTCGATCCACATCCACCCCGCCGGCCGGGGTCGGTACAGGTTCCGACCGGTGGTGTACGTCACGGTGCACGAGAGCCGGGCGCCGGCCAAGCTCGCGCGGGTCCACGGCACCGTCACCGAGGTCTTCGAGGACGAATCCTTCCGCCTTTGCTCCACCCACTTCGTCGCCACGCCCCAGGCGCTTCACGAGGACGATGGCCCGGATGGCGGCCTCGGCGATCGGCATCGCTGCGTGACCGTCGACGCCGACGGGCAGACCGGCGTCTTCGACGAGAACGGTGATCCGACCGACGACGCCATCGAGGTGGAGGATGAGCTGACGGTGGTCGGCCGCTTCCACATGCTCGACGCGAACTACGACGCCGAGATCGCACGAGCGGCTGGCCTCGACTTCCTCGAGCGCATCCACGCACGCGGCCGTCGGGGCTCGGGGAGCGAGAAGGACACGGATACCGACGAGGACACCGACACCGACACGGACACCGACACAGATACCGACGGGGGGGACGGCCCGGATCGCCCCGACGTCCTGATCGTCTTGCAGGCGATCGTGATCGAGAAGGGCCCGCTCGGTACGTTCCTGCGGCTCTCCGGGGTCGTGGACTCGGACCTCGCCGGCGACGACACCTTCGACTTCGCCATCGCGCCCGGCCAGGGCTTCGGCGAGGAGAGCGTGATCGGCGCGCTCCTGCAGGACGGCACGCGGATCTTCAGCGAGCGGGGCCGCGAGCTCGACCCCGGCGAGATCGTCCAGGACACCGACGCCGAGATCGACGGCGTGCTCGCGGACGTGGGCAGCCCGGACGCACTGCTGAAGACCGCGCTGTTGGTGCTCGATCTCGAGATCGACGCCGAGACCGATGTCCGCGGCGTGATCGCCCAGGCCGATCCCGGCACGCGCACGCTCGTCCTCGACGTGGGCGAAGGCGACGAGGCCTGCGTCCATGTTCCCGAGTCGGCACGCGTGGTGCTGATCGTCGATGATGGCACCTCCAGCCAGCCCGGTGAGTTCGACGACCTCGAGGTCGGACTGCGCGCCGACGCCTATGGTGAGTTCGAGCTCGGCGAGCGCTGCCTGACCGCCGATACGGTGGTGGCCTTCGAAGAGGTGGAGATCGTCTGCACGAGCAACGACGAGTGCAGCGAAGAGGAGTTCTGTCTCCGACCCGACGACGCCTGCGAGGCCGAGGGGGTCTGCACCCCGAAGCCACTGCTCTGCCCGCTGGTCTATGAGCCGGTCTGCGGCTGCGACGACGTGACCTACGACAACCGCTGCAATGCCTCGGGCGCCGGTGTCTCGGTGGCGAGCGAAGGCGAGTGCGACGCTGCGCAGATCGTCTGCGGCGGCGACGCTGGGGACACCTGCAGTGCCGAGGAATACTGCCGGACGCTGGAGATGGGCCTGTGCAGCGAGGACGCCGAGGGGGTCTGCACCACGCTGCCGACGATCTGCCCCGATCTCGCCGACCCCGTCTGTGGCTGCGACGGCACGACCTACGTCAATGGCTGCGAGGCGGCCGCGAAGGGCATCAACGTGGCCAACGCCGGCGCCTGCGCGCCTCAGCCGGATCCGCTCTGATCGACCCCCACGAAGCCAGGCCAGGTCCAGCGTGCTGGCCTCAGGGCCGGATCACCCAGGCGGCCAGGTCGTCGGGGCGGATCTCCCAATCGTCCGAGTCCCGAAGGCGATTGGGGCCGAAGGAGTAGACGTAGATCGCCCGACGACGGCGATCGTCCGAGCAGACGTGCGCGAGCCAATAGGGCGAGCTCCACGGATCGAGGAAGAACTCGGCGCGCTCGCCATCGGAGGGCAGCGCGGCGAAGCGACCGCTGCGCAGGCCTCCCGGGCCGTGTCGCTGGACGTAGGTGTAGAGACGCCGGTGCAATCCGCAGCGGGTCTCGGTGCGCGCAGAGGCCACGTCCCTCGCCAGCGCCTCGAGCTCGGCCTTCGCGACCTCGACGCGCTGATCGTCACCGGGCGCCAGCGCCCACCAGGTCTGGGATGTGACGACACCCAACGAGACGACGGCCGCCGCCGCGACGCCGATGCGCGCGGGCGCGCCGAGGGAATCGGCGACGGTCGAGTCGCGTTCGAGTATCGCGGCGAAGAGCATGGCGGCGCCGAGCATGAGTTCCGACCACTCGCCAGCATGGCTGACGGGGTCTACCTTATTTATCCCGGCCGCCGCGTCAATGGCGGGTCACTGGGCGCGCGGCGGCGCAGGCACGGGCATCGGCCGCAGCAGCGCCGCCGCCCGATGCCAGGCCGTGAGCAGGGGCAATCCGACGCCATAGCCGAGCACCACCGCGAGGAAGGCCCCCTGTCGCAGGTCGTCGGCCACCAGGTTGTGCAGGTTCATCTCCTGCTGTCCGTTGTGCTCGAGCAGGTAGGGGGGCGGGCGATAGCCCAGCAACCGCTGGCCCCACGAGATCTCCTCCAGGGCAACGAACGCGCAGAAGGCGGCCAGCGCCAGCGGAAACCATGCGGCCAGCACGCCCTCCCGACTCCGCGACCGGAAGACCCTGAGGTGGAGCCACGCCGCGCCGGCAAAGCACCAGAAGGTGATCCACTCGAGGTGCTCGTCCTCCTGGACGCTCCGGTGGTGGAAGTCCGGAGCCAGGGCGTGGATGAGCAATGCGTAGATCAGGCACGCGAGCACGAGCGCCGCGGCCAATAGCGACGCCGCGAGTCGCCTCCCCTGCGCAGATCGACCGGCGACGGCGTCCATCCGAGCTCCGGAACTCCTCGTGATCGTGGCCGCTCGAGCGGCGTTCGGTCGGACTCGCTAGGGAACGAGCAGCACCCGACCGAAGGCCTGCCGTGATTCGATGAAGGCGTGCGCGGCCGCGGCCTCGGCCAGGGGAAAGCTGCGGTCGATCACGATCTCGAGCCGGCCTCGGGCGACGTCCTCCACGTGGCGGGCGATCATGGGATGGACGCGTGCCGGATCCGAGAAGAGCTCGGCCCCGAGGAAGACGCCCGTGAGCGACTTGTTCGTGGCCCGCAGGCCCGACACGTCCGGCGGCGCCGACGGCCTCCCGGCATCGCCCACCGTGATGATGCGGCCGCGGTAGGCGGCGCACTCGATACTGCCCTCCAGCGTGCGTCCCCCCACCGAATCCACCACCAGCTCGGGGCCGCGGCCGCCGGTGATCTCGCGCGCGGCGGAGACGAAGTCGCTGGTCGCATAGTTGATTCCATGATCGAGCCCGAGCGCCTTCAGGCGATCGAGCTTCTCGTCGCTGGAGGCCGTGGCGATCACGTTGGCCCCGGCGCGCTTGGCGAGCTGAATGGCCGCCATCCCGAGCCCACCGGCGCCCGCGTGGATCAGCACGCTCTCGCCGGCCCGGAGCCCGCCGAACTCGAAGAGGCAATCGTCGGCGGTGCCCACCGGAATCGGGATGCACGCCGCTTCACGCAGATCCATGCCTTCGGGCAGCACCCAGGTGGCCGCCGCCTGGACGGATCGGCGCTCGGCATGGGAGCCGAAGAGGTCGATGCAGACCACGCGCTGGCCGACCTCCCGATCCTCCACCCCCGCACCGACGTCGCTGATCGTGCCCGCGCACTGATAGCCGACGATGTGCGGCCGCCCCGCCATCTCTCCCCGGAATCGGTTGAGCGTATCGCCGCCTTCGATGCTGATCGCCGTGACGTCGACGATGACCCGCCCCGGCTGGCTCTCTGGATCCGGCACGTCCTCGTAGCGGAAGACTTCCGGGGGACCCGTCTCGTAGTAGACTGCTGCCTTCATGCCAGGAGCGTAGCGACACCCGGCGCGGAGCGGGAGCTGGCGCGTCTAGAGCTGCTGCTCTTCGAAGACCTCGAGCAGGGTATGGAGCGAGCCCGCGATGACCTCGAGCTCGCCGGTCGGGCGCCCGCTGAAGAGATCGGCGTAGTGCTCGAGCCCCTTGCTGAAGATCAGGTTCGCCCGGCGATGTCCGCGCGCCGTCAGCTGGACGAGCACGCCCCGGCCATCATCGGGGTCGGGCACGCGCCGCACCAGCCCGGCGGACTCGAGGCGATCGACGGTCTTGGTGATTCCTCCGGAAGAGAGCCCGAGGCTCTCGTTCAGCCGGCTCGGGGAGAGCCGATGCGGCGGCGGGGAGAGCGAGAGCGCGTGGAGCGCCGAGTACTCGGAGAAGCTCATGGACACGCCGCGCAGCTGCTCGTGATGGACGTCCTGGACGAGGCGCGAGAGGCGGGCCAGGCGCATCATGATGAAGGCGATGTCGAGGCTCTCGGCGGGCAGACTCTCGCGCACGCCGGGGGGCATGGCTTCGAGCTTGCGGCTCGCGCTGAGTCGCTTGGTCCTGGGCTTTCGGGCGGGGGGCATGGCGGCTCTCGATCACTCGCGCGGCGCGGGGCGAGCCGGCCGTCGAGGCATTGGGGAAGTGGAACAAGTTCCAACGAAGACGGGAGGATATCGTCGCGAGGAAGGAAGACCAGTCCGAAGCGTCGGACGCCCTCCGATATTCGGCGCGATCGCGGTCCCGCGGAGCCGATGGAACCGGGGTACAGGCAACGCGCTGGCAGGACGGACGCGCAGCGCGCGTCGCCGTGCCGGCTCGAGGAGGGCGTGCCACGCTGGGCCCCGCCGAAGGAACCAACGGGTCGCCTGCTATAGTGCATCTCGTCCTCAGCAGCCGACCGCCGACCTCGCGCGAGCGGCTCTCCCGGAGTCCGCACCGCAATGAGCTTTCTCTCCCCGGAACGCATCCAGGAAATCCGCGACGAGTTCGGTACGCCTGTCTACGTCTACGATCAGGCCACCCTCGAGCGCTACGGTCGCGAGGTCCTCGCCTTCCCGAACGCCTACGGGCTGACCGCGCGCTATGCGATGAAGGCCCTGCCCACCGCCGCCATCATCCGGGTGCTCGCCGATCTCGGCCTGCACATCGATGCGAGCAGCGGCTTCGAGGCCCAGCGCGCACTGCGCGTCGGGGTCGCGCCGGAGAGGATCCAGATCACCGCTCAGGAGCTGCCCGGAGATCTCGAAGCCCTGGTCGGCCGCGGCGTGCTCTTCAACGCCTGCTCGCTCTCTCAGCTCGAGGCTTTCGGCGAGCGCTTCCCCGGCCACGAGGTCTCGGTCCGCATCAATCCGGGCCTCGGCTCCGGCCACAACAACCGCACCAACGTGGGCGGGCCCTCCTCGAGCTTCGGCATCTGGCATGAGAAGCTCGACGAGGTGCTCGCGCTCCAGTCGCGCTTCGACCTGCGACTCAGGGGTATGCACACGCACATCGGCTCCGGCGGCGATCCGGAGGTGTGGAAGCGCTGCGCCGGAATGAGCCTGGCGATCGCCGCCCAGCTGCCCGACGTATCGCGCCTCAGCCTCGGCGGCGGCTTCAAGGTGGCCCGCATGGCGGGCGAGAGCAGCGCAGACCTGCAGGAGATCGGCCAGGAGGTCGTGGCGGGCTTCGAGGCCTTTGCTGCGCAGCATGGCCGCGAGCTCCACCTCGAGATCGAGCCGGGCAGCTACCTGGTCGCCAACGCGGGCGTGATCATCGCCAACGTGATCGATACCGTCGACACCGGCGAGGGTGGATACCACTTCATCAAGGTGGACAGCGGCATGACGGAGCTGCTGCGTCCAAACCTCTACGGCGCGCAGCACCCCATCAGCCTCGTGCCCTCGGACGACGCCACGGGCCGCGGCGAGCGAGACTACCTGATCGCCGGCCACTGCTGCGAGAGCGGCGACGTGCTGACGCCCAAGCCTGGCGATCCCGAGGGTCTCGAGCCGCGACGCCTGACCGAGGCGCGGCGCGGTGACAGCCTCGTGATCGGCGGCGCCGGCGCCTACTGCTCGGGCCTGGCCGGCAAGAACTACAACTCCTTTCCCGAGGCCGCAGAGGTGCTGATCGACGGCTCGGGCAACATCCGGCTGATCCGGCGTCGGCAGACCCTCGATCAGATGCTGGCGAACGAGATCCTCGAGTAGAGTCCGCAGCGTCGATCCGGAATCAGCCGGCGGCCCGTCATCAACGACCGCGCTGCTTCTTCTGCCTGCCCCGGAAGCCGGCTCGCATGCCGGGCGGTGCCTGACGCATGGACGCTGGGGGCTTCTCGAGCTTGAGCCCGTACCACTGCATGGAGAACGGCTTCATGTTCATCTTCTTGCCATTCTGCAGGCGAAGGAGATTGTCCTTGGTGGTCTCATTGCTGGGCTCGACCTTGAGGCATCGCTGCAGCTGCTCGATGGCTCCGTCGCGGTCGCCCTGCTTGTTCAGCATGAACGCGTAGGCGTTGTAGAGCAGCATCTGCTTCTTGTTGGCCTTGATGGCCATCTCCAGCGTGTCCCGGGACTTGTCGAACTGCTTTCGCCGAAAGAGCAGGGCGGCCAGGGCGAGCTGGGCATCGGGCACGCGAAGGCCGGCCTGGGAGAGCTGCTCGAGGGCCAGGTCCTCCTTCTCCATGGCGTAGTTGAGCAGGCCCATCTGCGCGTAGATCTGGCCCTTCAACAGGATCTGCCAGCGAGCCATCGGCAGCAGCTCCTGGAGGGTGTTGACGGCGAGCTGCGTCGCACCCGACTGGATCTGCTTCTGAGCCTGCATGAACTGCGGCTCGAATCGGCGCGCCAGGATCCGCGAGGCGATGATGAAGGCGGCGAGCGCGGTGAGGACGCCCAGGATGATCCCCATCGCCCAGGTCTTCCAGAAGCCGAGCAGCGTGTAGCCCGTTCCGACGATGACGCCGAGCACGACGGAGAGGATGATCGTGTACACAGTGGCTCTTCCTGCTGGGGCTCGTCTAGTGAGACTCGATCGAGCCGGTTCTCGCGAGCCCCCGCTCTGGATGTCCCTCGCGCGAGATCGGGACCCAGCTCGAGCGCCCCGCGCGGGCGTAGCGGCCAAATCTACCGGATATGCCCTCCGCCTGCATTCCGGATGGAGCCGCTGCGCGGCGGGTCCGGCAGCTTGATCAGCTCCGGTGCCGCCGGCTCGTCCTCGCCATCGGAGAGCATGCGCCCCGTGATGCGACGCAGATCTTCCAGGACCAGGTAGAAGCAGGGAACGAGGAAGAGCGTGATCGTGGTGGCGAAGGCCACTCCGAAGCCGAGGGAGATGGCCATCGGAACCAGGAACTGCGCCGAGACGCTGCGCTCCATCAAGAGCGGCGTCAGCCCCGCGAACGTCGTGAGGCTCGTGAGCACGATGGGCCGGAAGCGCGCCACGCCGGCGTCGCGCACGGCCTGCTCGACGGTACGCCCCGCCGCCCGTCGCGTGTTCACATAGTGGACCATCACCAGGCTCGAGTTCACGACGACGCCGGAGAGGGCCAGTACCCCCATGATGCTCATCATGCTGAGCCCCTCGCCCAGCAGCAGATGACCACCGATCGCGCCGACGAGACCGAAGGGGATCACGCTCATGATGATCAGAGGTTGGCTGTACGAGCGAAGCGGAATCGCGAGCAGCGTGTAGATGGCCATCAGCGAGAGCGTCATCGTGCGCACCATGCTGCCGATCAGCTTCTGCTGCTCGCGCTGCTCGCCCTCCAATTCAAAGGAGAGTCCGGGATGATCGGAGAGCAGCCTGGGCAGGAAGTCCTTCCGCAGCGAGGCCATCACCTCGTTGGCATTGGCCAGCGCCAGATCGACGTCAGCGGAGACGTTGACCACCCGCTGCCGATCGGTGCGTCGGATCGTCGCATAGCCGCGGCCTGCCTCCACCTTCGCCACCGTCGAGAAGGGCACCTCGTTGCCGGCCGGCGTGCGGATCCGCATGGTCTCGAGGTCACCGAGGGAGCGCCGGCTCCGCTCGGGATATCGGACCATCACCCGCACATCCTCACGATCCCGCTGGATCCGCTGGGCCTCGGCGCCGTAGAAGGCATATCGCACCTGCCGAGCGAGGTCTTCGAGGGTCAGCCCCAGGGTCTCCGCCGCGGGCAGGATCGCGAGGCGGAGCTCCTTCTTGCCCTCGCTGAACGAGTCGCGCACGTCGAATACGCCCGGATACTGACGGAGCTGGTCCTTCAGCTGCTCGGCGGCCAGGACCAGCTGATCGACGTCTGGCGAGGTGAGCTGCAGATTGATGGGATCGCCTGCGCTGAAGAGCGAAGCGTCGAAGACCAGCGACTCGGCACCCGGCACCGGCGGCGACTCCGCCCGCCAGATCGCGACCACCTCCTTCGCCGGGATGGGCCGCGCATCCCCGCTCTGCAGCTCGAGGGAGACCTCACCGAGGTGACTCCCCGAGCCGCCGCCGTTCGACCGCCCGTGCCCTTCGCCGGTCGACGGCTGCGAGCCCACCGACGCCATCACGTGTCGCACGAGGGAGCCCCGACCTGCTTCGGGATCGGGCGGGAAGCGCTGGTCCAGGATGGCTTTCACGCGGCGGGCGGCCGCTTCGAGCTCCCGCACCGCCCGGGTGGTCTCCGCCACCGGTGTGCCCTGCGGCATGGTGAGCGTGGCGCTCACGTAGTCGCTCTCCACCGGGGGGAAGAAGGAGAACTTGATCCAGCCCGAGGCCATCGTCCCCAGGGTCAGCATCAGGAGCACCAGGCCCGTCGCGATGGTCGCATAGCGCCATTCGAGTACGCGCTCGAGATAGGGGCGGTAGCCGCGATCGGCGATCCGTACGAGGCTGCCCGACATCGCCCCCTGGAAGCGCTTCCAGACCGCGCGCACGCCCGTGGTCGGAGGGGGAGGCAGCGGGCCCTGGCGCTCCCGCGAGTGGCCGAGGTGACAGGGCAGGACCAGCTGGCTCTCGATCACCGAGAAGAAGAGGCAGAGCACCACCACGACGCCGATGCCGCTGAAGATCTGGCCCATGGCGCCGGGCGCCAGAAGGAGGGGCAGGAAGGCGGCGATCGTGGTGAGCACGCCGAAGATGACGGGCACCGAGACCTCCTGGGTGCCGGTGATCGCGGATTCGAGTGGGTCCTCTCCGTGCTCCTGATGCGTGTGGACGTTCTCGCCCACGACGATCGCGTCGTCGACGAGCAGCCCCAGAACGAGGATGAACGCGAAGAGGCTGATCACGTCGATGGAGATGCCCAGGGTGGTGAAGAGGGCCAGCGCGCCCAGAAAGGCCAGCGGAACGCCCAGGCTCACCCAGATCGCGAGACGCAGCCTCAAGAAGCACGAGAGCAGGACGAAGACCAGGATGAAGCCGCTGCGGCCGTTGCGCACCAGGATGTCGAGCCGATCGCGCAGCGAGCGCGAGCCATCGCTCCAGACCGTGAGGTCCACGCCCGCAGGCAGCGTCCCTTCGGCGTCGGCCACGTATTCCTGCACGGTCGCGACCAGGTCCAGCACCTTCTGATCACCCACGCGGTAGACGGTGATCAGGACCGCCGACTCACCGTCGAAGCGCGCGAAGCGATCGTCCTCCTCGAACCCGTCGCGGACGGTCGCGATCTCGCCCAGCGTCAGTCGGGTGCCGTTCGGGCGGGTCAGGACCACGATCTCCTCGAACTCGCGCCCGGTCCTGGCCTGCCCCTTCGTTCGAAGCAGGATCTCTCCCTCGCTGGCCTTGATCGAGCCACCGGGCAGATCGAGTGAGGAGCGGCGCACGGCATCGACCACCTGATCGAAGCCGAGGCGATGTCGACGCAGCGTCTCCTCCGACACCTCGATGGAGATCTCGTCCGCGCGCACATTGCCGAGCTCGACCTGGGTGATGCCCGGCAGCGCCGAGATCTCGTCGCGGAGCCGCTGGCCGATCTGCTTGAGTGTGCGCTCACTGGCGTCGCCGGAGAGCGCGAGCTGGAGGGCCCGGCGGCGGATCTCGAAGTGATTGACGATGGGCTTCTCGGTGTCGACGGGAAAGGTATCGATGCCGTCCACTGCATTCTTGATCTCGGAGAGGGCGCGATCCACGTCGTAGCCGCTGATCAGCTCGGCGGTCACGTTGCAGGCGCCCTCGGCGGCGATGGCCACCATCTTCTCGATGCCGTCGATGCCCTGCAGCACCTCCTCGATACGCATGCAGACGCCGTCCTCGACCTCTTCCGGGGCGGCGCCGAGATAGACCACCGTCACCTGGATGGCCTCGATGTCGATGTCGGGGAAGGACTTCTGCTGGATGGTGGGCAGCGCCACGAGGCCCGCGACGACGGTCATCGCCATCAGCAGGTTGGCGGCGACGTGGTTCCGGGCGAACCAGGCGATGATGCTCTTCACGACGCCCCTCCCAGCGCGCCCGGGGGCCCTCCCGCCTCACGACGCATCTCGGCGTCGGCGACCCGGACCGTCATGCCATCCATCACCTCACGCAACGGCGAGACGATGACGCGGTCGCCCGACCGCAGTCCGGCCGCGACGACCACGCGGTCTCCTTCGAGGCGCGCGACCTCGACCGGGCGTTCGTGCAGCCGCGACTCGGCGTCCACCACCAGCACGCTGGTCTCGCCGTGCATCGCGGCGCGCGGCAGGGCCACGGCCTCGTCGATGCGACGCCCCTCGATCTCGGCCTCGACGAAGAGCCCGACCGCCAGGGGCGGCCCCTTCGCGGGGCTGGCCTGCGCCCGCAAGCCGTAGGGGTCGGCGACACGCACCACCACGTGGACCATCCGGCTGGTCGGATCGATCTCGCCCTCGGTCCGCACGATCCGGCCGCGCCAGCTGTGCCGCTCGCCTGCGAAGCGCGCGCGCAGAACCACCTCGGGTCCCTCGCTGGGCAGGCCCGGCGCCGCCCGCGCGCCGCCAGCCGATTCGGGAGCATCCCCGACATCGCCGGCGCCTGCTCCACTGCTCTGGAAGAGCATCGGCAGATCGAGGTAGCGCAGCTCCGCGTCGGGCAGCGGCAGCCGGACCTCCGCGTAGTCCACCGCGTAGATGCGCCCCACGGACCCGCCGCGGGCCACGAACTCACCGACGTCGACGTCCGCGGTGCGTACACGCCCCTGATAGGGCGCGCGGAGCTCGGTGCGCTCGAGGTCGCGCTCAGCGCGGCGCACCATGGCCCTCGCCTCGCGCAGCACGGCGCGCGCCACGCGCTCGGCGTTCTTGGCGTCGTCGAAGAGCGCCTCACTGGCGACCGAGCGGTCCGCCAGACGCTTCTGTCGCGCGAGCTCCTTGGTCGCGCGGTCGAACTCGCTCTCGGCGCGCGCGACCGCGGCGCGCGCGGACTCGAGGGCCACCTCGTAGTCGTCGCGCTCGATGCGCAGGAGCGGCTCCCCCTCCTCGAAGAAGCCGCCGGAAGCCAGGACCGGCGAGACCCAGGTGACGAGGCCCGCGACCTGCGAGACCAGGTCGCCCTCGCGGCGCGGCACCACCGTGCCGTGCGCCTTGACGCGCATCACCATGGGGGCCGGGCGCGCCACCGCGACACGGACCAACGGCGCCCGCTCGGTGCGCGGCTCCTCCACCGCGACGGGTCGCGTCTTCACGATGAGAACCAGCGCCGCGATGCCGAGCGCGAGGATGACCAGGGGCACCATGACCTTGAGCGGGAGACCGGCGCGCGAGCCGGGTCGGCCGTTCTGCTCTTCCATCAGCACTGGCCCTCCCCGCCCGACCTCGGCCCCTGGACGCGCACCGGGACCCTGGCCCGCAGGCCGGCGGCACAGAAGGCCACCATGCGCCGGATGACGGCCTCGTCGTCGAAGCCCGCGCGTCCCTGCTCGTGGATCTCGAGATGTCCGCCCAGCACGTGGAGGAGCGTCCCGACCACGAAGCCGGTTCCCAGCCTCAGCGCCTCGCGGCTCTGATCCGGGAGCGTCCGCTCGAGCGCGTCCAGGAAGCGCCCGATCAGCGGGCCGAAGAGCTCGGCCTTGAGCTCCGCCATCAGCGCGTGGGGTCCGGCATGGAGCTGCGCCGAGATGTGTCGGTACGTCTCGTCGCCCTCGGCGTCCCGCTCGGCCCACGCCTCGACGCTGGGCCGGAGGAAGGCGTCGAGCAGCGCCTCCAGGCCGGCCGGCTCCGGTGCCGCCTCGGCCTCCACGGCCTCGATCCGGGCGACGCGGAGCGCGTTGATCGGAGAGAGCCGCGCGGCGAGCACCTCGCGAAGCAGCGCGTGCTTGCCGCCGAAGTGGTAGTGGGCGGCAGAAACGCTGGTCCCGGCGTGCTCGGCGAGGGCGCGCATCGACGTCCCGTCGTAGCCGCGTTCGGCGAAGAGCCGCTCGGCGGCATCGAGCAGGCGTTGCCGTGTATCGTCGCTGCAGGGCGTCTGTTCGGCGGCGCACGCGGACGCTGCGCCCGAGCCCGGGCTCTTCGGGGGCACGGTCTTCCTCCTGGCACCCCTCCGCCATGAATCGACGAGACGAAAGGAGTGGCGTCGGGCGGGGCGCTCGCCTGCCTAGAACGATCGTTCTAAACCTACGTTCCATTCCCCGGGATCGCAAGCGGAGGTTGCCGGGCGTGCGACCCGGCTACAATCCGGCGGATTCCCCTGCGGGTGCCCGGCCGGTGTGCCCACCATACCGGCTCGCCCACCCCGGGCCTCACCCCGATCGAGTCCCGAAACACGCGTCCGGGACGGAGGAAAGCACCGCTCCATGAACGAATGGCTGCCCGCGGCCTTCCCCTGGCTGAAGACCCTCCACATCCTCGGCGTGATCTCGTGGATGGCCGGACTCCTCTACCTGCCGCGCCTCTTCGTCTATCACACCACCGCCGAGCCGGGCTCGGAGATGTCGGAGACCTTCAAGGTCATGGAGGGCAAGCTCTCTCGACTGATCATGAACCCCGCGATGACGGCCAGCTACGTCTTCGGCTTCGCAATGCTGGCCACGCCCGGCTACCTGGCGGGTGGGGGGCTCTGGCTCTGGCTGAAGATCGCGATGGGCCTCGGCATGGGGGTGATGCACTTCCAGATGCTGCGCTGGCGGGACGACTTCGCCGCGGATCGGAACGAGCGCCCGCAGCGATTCTTCCGCTTCATGAACGAGGTGCCGACGCTGCTCATGATCGGCATCGTCATCATGGTGGTCGTCCGCCCCTTCTGATCCCCTCCAGCGTCGAACCACTCAGCACGAATCGGGAGAGAGATTGTCGCGCAAGCGGAGACGAAGGCTCGAATCGGATCGTCGGGCCCGGAGCGCGCCGCGAGGACTGGTCGTGTCCCGCGCGATCGCCGTCTTCATCGCTGCAACCGGCGCATCCGTCGCACCGACCGCCCTGGCGGATCACCCCTTCAGCTCGGAGGTCCAGGAGGTCGATGAGTGGAGCTGGGGCATGCAGATCGGGTACGGCCACGGCGTCAGGCCTCGCAAGAGCCAGCAGGACGCAGACGTCGGTGAGGTCAGGCTCTTCGCGCTGCTCCCCCATCTGCGCATGCCGCTGGGCCGTGCCGGAGATCCCGACCGCTGGTATCACGGCCGATTCGACGGTCTGCTCGAAGCGCAGCTGCTGATCAACGGTGCACCCAGCGCCGGCGTCGGCGGGGGCGTGCTCGCGGGCCTGCGCTACGTGCTTCGCCCCGAGGCGCGCTGGCAGCCCCTGATCGAGATCGGCGCCGGCCTCGGAGGCCTCGACTTCGACCTCGAGACCCAGAGCGACGGGTTCGTCTTCCTGCTCCAGGGCGGCGTCGGGACCCGCTATCGCCTCACCGACACCCTCGACCTGGTCGCCGCTCTCCGTTGGCACCACATCACCAACGCGCAGACGGCCATCCCCAACACCGGCATCGACGACCTCCTGCTGACTGTGGGCGCCGAGTTCTAGTGTCTCCGGCGCAGGGCGGACGCGCCAGAGGTCGTGCGAGACGCGCTCAGCCCGGTTGGATCAACCCGTCCGCGAAGCGTCGCAGGGCGCCCACCTTCTCCTCGAGCGTCATCGCGTCCGGTGCGTAGGGGTTGCGAACCGCCACGACGCAGTCCGTGACGCCCTCGTCCTCGAGCGACTTCACGCCATCCGGCGTGTAGTCGGCCGGCGAGAGGACGTGGATCTCGAAGGGATCGTCGGCGCGCCCATACGCCTTGCGATAGGCCCGAAGCTTGCGAACCGATGCGAGCATCTCTTCCCGATCACCGCCCGCGTGCATCCAGCCATCGCCCAGCCGGGCGGCCCGCCGCAGCGCCGCGTCGGAGTGGCCGCCGATCAGGATCGGCACCGGCCGCTCCGGGATCGGGCAGAGCTCGACGCTCGGGACCTGGTAGAACTCGCCGTCATAGGAGAAGTAGCCGCCCGCCGACAGACCGCGGATGATCTCGATCATCTCCTCGAGTCGGCGACCCCGTCGTGGCCACGCGGTGCCCGTCGCCCGGTAGTCCTGCGGCCAGGGACTCAGTCCGACCCCCAGGCCGAAGCGCCCACCGCTGATCACCGCGAGACTGGTCGCCTGCTTGGCCACGAGGACCGGCTGCCGGATCGGCAGCTTGATCACGAAGCTGTTGAAGCGGATGTGGCGGGTGATCGCGCAGAGCGCGGCCATCAGCACGAAGGGCTCGATGAAGGGCTTGCCCTTCAGAAAGCCTCGGCCCCCGTCGTCGGTGTAGGGATAGTCGGCGTCGTCGTGCTCTGGATAGACGATGCTGTCGGGCACGGTGAAGCCCGTGAAGCCCGCCTCCTCGGCGGCCCGCGCGAGCTCGGGGTATTGACTCGGATCGCACATGGATTCGGCGAAGCTGAAGCGCATGGGGCCCTCTCGAGGACTGGGCGACTCGGTGGGGGAGACCGACCTGGCACGGGGATTGATTCGGAACGAGGGGTTCTCGTAGACTGGCGGGCCACCCGAGGAGCGGCCGCCATGCACAATACCACCGCCCGTGAGCTGCTCGCCGGGTCGATTGCGCTGTCGCTGCTGGTCGGCGTGCCGGCGCTGCTGCTCATCGGCGTCTTCGTGCTCGGCGAGGCGCGGGGAGCCTGGCGCTCTGCCAACGAGGCCAGGATCATGCTCGCCCTCTACTACAAGGTGGTCGTGATCAAGGGACTCGTGCCTCAGGCACTGCTCGCCCTCGCCCTCTACCCGATGCTGCGCCGGCTACGCACGCGCGGCGAAGCGGCCATGCCCGGACGAGCGTCGGAGCTCCTGGGCCTCGCCATCGCGGGGGCGCTCTCGTTCTGCATCGTCGCCCCGCTGCTGCTCTCGGTGGAGTACGAAGGGTGGCCCGCGCTGCAGATGCCTTCCTGGGGAAACAGACTCGGGAGCCTCGTGCTGATGAGCGGGGCGTTCGCCCTGGCGGCCTGGCTGCCGCGGACCTTCCTGCCCTTCCTTCGCCCGCCGCGGCTCGGAGCCCCGGCGCCCGGGCTCGCGGCCGCCAACGACTGACGCGGCGGGCCCGCCATGCGAACGCTCGTGACGCTCGCGGCGCTCTGGTGGTTCTGCCTCGGCGGCCTCGGCGCCTACTTCCCCTTCATCACGCTCTATCTGAGCGAGAACCTGGGTCTGTCCGGCGCGGAGCTCGGCCTGGTCGTGGCCTCGCCGCCGCTGATCGGACTGCTCGTCCAGCCCTTCTGGGGGCAGGTCGCCGATCGGAGTGGGAAGCGAGGCCGCGTCGTGGCGCTCCTCGCCGCGGGCGCGGCCGTCGGGTATGCGCTCCTGTACGGAGCGCAGTCCTTTCCCGCGGTCCTGCTCTGTACGGTCCTGCTCTCCGCCTTCTTCACGGCGCTCATCCCCTCGACCATGGCCCTCTCCCTGGCGCTGCTCCCCGATCGCGATCGCAGGGACTTCGGGCGGGTCCGGACCCTGGGCACGCTGGGCTTCGGCGCGAGCGTGCTCCTGCTCCCTCCCCTGCTCCACCTCTACCAGCGCGAGGCCACGATCACGCGCACGCTCGCGACTGAGCAGGCCCAGCCCCATCTGGAGATGATCTTCCTGGTCGCGATGGCGATGATGCTGATCACCGCGGCCTGCGCCCTGAAGCTGCCGGAGGCCGCGTCGACCAGCGAGCGGGCCGCGCGCGGGGAGTGGCGCGCGCTCGGCCGGAACGGGCGATTCCTGCGCGCGCTGGCCTTCGGCTTCATCTTCTATCTGTCGAGCCAGGGGGCGATGGTGCTCTTCCCGATGCTGGTGCGCGCGCAGGGGGGTGGCCTGGACGCCATCAGCCAGATGTGGGCGCTGATGCTCTCTCTGGAGATTCCGCTGGTCTATTACTTCGGGCGCGCGGTCGAGCGCATCGGACCCCGCGGCGTCGTCTTCATCGGATGTGCCGCCGGCTCGATCCGTTGGCTGGTCTCGGGCTTCGCCGAAGATCTGGACTGGGTGTACGCCGCGCAGCTCCTGCACGGCGTCACGGTGTGGGGCGTGATCCTCGGACTGCCCGTATACATCGACGCCGTCGTCCCCGGACGCCTCCGCTCCACGGGACAGGGGATGCTGGCGATGGTGGGCATCAGCCTCGGCTCCATCCTCTCGAACTTCGCTTCGGGCTGGCTGACCGAGGTGCTCGGGCCCAAGTCGCCGGCACAGATCGCCGGCGTGGCGGGTCTCGGCCTCGCCCTCGTGATGCCCTGGCTGCTGCCGCGGCTGCCCGCCCACCCCATCGAGGACATCCCTCCGGAGGACGAGGTGGAGCATGCCCGCGGATGAGCTGATCCTCGATCCCGACGTGCTGAGCACCGAGCCCCTGCTCGAGTTCGGCGGCCATGTCGGGGCCTCGCACACCCGCGGCCTCGCCGTGCTGCCGTGGCGACGCGAGTCCCTGCGCGCGCGGGAGGCGGGGGCCGACTGCGTGGCGCTCGCCGAGGAGATCGCGTCGGATGGCCGCTTCGGGCAGGCGCTGGTCCACCTGCAGAAGAGCCGCCCCGCGACCTTCGCGGACCTGGCCGCGGCGTGGCGACATCTCCGTCCGGGAGGAAGGCTGCTGCTCGGGGGGGGCAACGAGCTGGGCATCACGTCGGCCGTCAAGAAGCTCGGGCAGATGCTCGACCGGGAGCCGATCGTACTGAGCAATCGGGCGCGGGCGCGGATCGTCGCATTCGAGCGCAGCGAAGGGCCCGGACCGATCGTCCCAGACACACCCCGAATCGAGCTTCCCGATCCGCGCGGCGGCGAGGCCGTCCCGCTGGTCGCGCTGCCCGGTGTCTTCAGCGCGCGCAAGCTCGACGCCGGCACGCGACTGCTGCTGGATGCGCTCGATCGCTGCGCCGCGCCGTCGCGCGTGTTCGATCCCGGCAGCGGCATCGGCCCACTCGCCGTCTCCGCGATGCTCCGTTGGCCGGAGTGCCGGGCGACGCTGCTCGATGCCGACGCCCGCGCGACGCGCAGCGCGCGGGCCAACCTCGACGCGCTCGGCCTGAGCGACCGGGCGGACGTGCACTGGTGGGACGCGCACGAAGCCTGTCCCGACAGCGGCTTCGACCTCGCGCTCGTGAACCCGCCTTTCCACACCGGACACCATGGCAAGGCCGTCGACCTCTCTGTCGCGCGGGCCATCTTCGCGCGCCTCGCCGAAGCCCTCGGGCCCGGCGCGAGAGCGCTGATCGTCGCCAACCGGAGCCTCCCCTACGAGGCCGAGCTCGACCCGATCGGTCATGTGGAGGTGCTCGCGCAGGCGCAGGGATACAAGCTGCTCGAGGTCCGGCGCAAGGCGCGACGCCGTCGCGACGCAGGACCGAGGCGGCGCTGAGCGGCCAGCGTGTCGAGTCCACTTGCTAGCGTTCCTGGTCCCAGGGACTTCCGCGCCAGGAGCAGCTCAGATGTCCAGCCCGTCCGCCTCCCCCGCTCGAACCGTGGTCGTGACCGGAGCCTCGGCCGGCCTCGGCGTCGCGATGGCCCGCGCCTTCGGCGAGCTGGGCTGGCGCGTGGCGATCGGCGCGCGACGGATGGACCGGCTGTCGGCGACGGCAGCGCTCACCCGGGAGGCCGGGGGCGAGGTGCTCGCGCATGTGCTCGACGTCGCCGACCCCGAATCGGTGGAGGCCTTCTTCGCCGCCGTGGAGGCGCGATTCGGACCGGCGGAGGTGGTCGTGAACAACGCCGGCCTCGACCGGCCCGGGCGCATTCAAGAGCTCGACCCGGAGGAGATCCGCTATGAGATGGCGGTGAACCTGCTCGGCCCCATCTACACGAGCCGACGGGCCGTGCCGGCGATGCTCCGGGCGGCCAGACCCGCGGACCTGATCTTCGTCACGAGCGACGCCGCGCGCAACGCCCGGCCGCAGCAGAGCGTCTACACGGCCAGCAAGGCGGGGCTCGAGGGCTTCAGCCGCGCCCTCTCGATGGAGCTCGAGGGCACGCCGATCCGCTGCACGATCGTCCGCCCGGGCCCGGCCGCCTCCGAGTACGCTGCGGCCTGGGATCCGGCGAAGATCGCCGAGCTGCTGCCCTATTGGCAGCGCTATGGGCTTCAGCGCCACGTGGGCTTCATGCCGCCGGAGGCAGTGGCCCGCGCGGTGGTCGTGGCGGCCACGACGCCCACCGGCGTCGTGCTGGACACCATCGAGGTCCAGCCCATGGCCCCGCTGGACTGACCCACGAACGTGTCAGCGATGCTCGGCGGCGCGACGCATGACGTCGGTGAAGCTGAGGACGCCCACGGGCTCCTTGCCGGAGAGCACCGGCACGCTTCGCACACCGACCATGCTCATCAATCGGATGCAGTCCGCGATGCACAGATCGTCCTGCACGGTGATGGCGGGCACGCTCATGGCCTCCTCCACGCGAACCTCGTCGAGGAGCGCGACATCACCCGCCGCGAGGGCGTCGATCACGTCCTTGCACGCGATCACTCCGAGGCCCCGCAGCGGACCGAGGGGCCAGACGATCAGGCAGTGGATGCCGTGCTCGGCCATGCGCGCCGCAGCCTCGCGCAAGGTCATCTCCGGCTTCGCCTCGTGTATGCGGCGCGACATCAGGTCGGCCGCCGTCAGCGCATCCATGTTCATCGGCTCTCTCCCCCATCGTGATCCGGCTGCTCCTCGGCTGAAGTCGCCTGATCCGGCTTCTTGCGATCAGCCCGTGCCCGACCCTTCCTCTTCCGATCGGTGCTCGGCTGATCCGATTCCTCTTGCGCCTCGCTCTCCTGAGCCAGGAGCATTCCCACCCGGACCTCGCGGCGCGCCTCGTCATAGCGGAACGAGACGTTCTCCACCCTCTTCTCGAGATTCAGCGTGGCTTCGCCCACGGTGACCTGGACCCCTGGGTTCGCGTGGCCGACGACATCGATCCGCGCGTCGGCGACCAGCTCGCGCATGCGATCCCGCAATCGGCGCCTCTCCGCCCATGCCTCTTCGTTGTCCCGTCGCGATCGGCGCCCCGCCTTGCCGCTCACCCGGCTACTGCTCGAACGCGCTTCGGGGCGACGGCGCGCGCGCTTGACCTTGGAGGAAGCGAGGGCGTCGCGCGTTGCCTCCACGCGACTGGCCAGCGGGATCCCGACGGAGAGCCGGGTCCCCACCCCCAGGTTGGACCCCGCGGACTCGACGCGGATCCGCTGCTCCGCCCTGAGATCACCGCCCAGCGCCCGCCCGCCGACCTCGATCT
>CAZQMY010000055.1:0-21451 GCA_964594405.1 uncultured Spirochaetaceae bacterium
GTGCTCGGAGGCACGCAGATCCCCGTCAGCCTGGCCAAGGCGGGCATCGGCGGCCAGACGGCCGTGGTGCTCCAGCCCGGCGCGACCCTCAACGCGACCTTTGCCCCCTTCGTGACCGGCAAGGTCCGCATCACGGGCATCAAGACCAACGTGATCTCGATCATCGATCGCGCGGGCCTGACCGGTGTCGGCATCACGCTGCGCCCGGCCGCGACGGAGGAGGTTCGCACCTTCACGGTGAACGGTGCCGTGGCGGAGAACCCGAACCCGACGATCATCTCGACGCGCGCTTCGGTGAACCTGTTCGGTGAGAACAACCTGCAGTCGTCGGCGACCTCGCTGGACGGCTCGGTGACCCTGGTGTCGCCGCTGCGCGTCGCCACCGGCACGTTGGCGGGCACCATCCCGGGCGTCGTCACGAAGACCTTCGTCTTCCAGGACGTGCCGGAGCCCGGCACAGTGCTGCTGCTCGTGAGCGGCGCCGCCGGTCTGGCCTTCCTCGGCCGGAGGCGGATGCGCTAGGCGGGGCTCGCCCTGGACTGAGCGGGGCGGTCATCCCGAATGGGATGGCCGCCCTTTCGTCTTCTGGCCTTTCGGGCTCGCCTGCTCGGGCGGATCGTCGCAGCCTGTTGCGCGTGCGGATCGAGCCGTCCCTGGTAGCTTCTTTCCATGCTGGCTGCGGCCCGCGTATTCTGGAGCGTCGGCCTGCTCCTCTTCTGGCGCGCACCGCGGGGCGGTCGCGAGGGTGGGGCGGGGCGGCCGCTCTCGGTGGTGATTCCGGCGCGCGACGAGGCCCGGAACATCGTCCGCCTCGTCGAGAGCCTGCTGGCCCAGGATCCGCCGCCGCTCGAGGTTCTCGTCGTGGACGACGACTCCGAGGACGCCACCGCTGAGCTGGCGCGAGAGGCCGGCGCGACGGTGCTGACCAGCAAGCCCCTTCCCGATGGCTGGGCGGGCAAGCCCTGGGCGTGCTGGCAGGGGGCCCAGCAGGCCAAGGGCGAGCGCCTGCTCTTCCTGGACGCCGATGCCTGGCTCGAGCCGGGCGCGCTCTCGCGCATGCAGGCGGCCTTCGATGAACGGCCGGGCCTGCTCTCGATCCAGCCCTATCACGCCATGCAGGCCGCGTACGAGCGCCTGGGGGCGCTCTTCAATCTGATCACGATGATGGGGACGGGCGCCTTCACCGTGCTCGGCGCGCGGCTGCGGCCCGGCCTCGCCTTCGGGCCCTGCGTGCTGGTGGAGAAGGACAGCTATCTCGCGGTCGGCGGACACTCGAGGGCGGCCGGCTCGGTGGTGGAGGGCGCGCAGCTCGCCGAGGCGTATCGCGAGGCGGGCCATCCGGTTCGCTGTCTCGGCGGCCTCGGCAGCGTGGCTTTTCGCATGTATCCCGACGGCCCGGCTTCGATGGCCGGCGGCCTCGCCAAGAGCTTTGCCACCGGCGCGGGCGCGGTGGCGCCCTGGCTCCTGATCGCGATCGTCGCCTGGGTGGTGGGCAGTGTCTCGACGACGCGCCGCCTCGCGATGGGGCTGCTCGCGGGCGATGAGCTTCCGATGGCCGCCGCCGGGCTCTACCTGCTCTACGCGGCGCAGCTCCACTGGATGCTGAGGCGGGTCGGCCGCTACGGGTGGTGGCCGGCGGCGCTCTTCCCCATCCCCGTGGCGTACTTCCTCGGCATCTTCTCCTACTCCTTCTTCGGGACTTTCGTGCGCCGCAACGTCTCGTGGAAGGGGCGATCCGTGGAGCTCGAGTGAGCGAGCTGCGCATCATCCATCTGGCCACGCCATGGACGATCCTGCTCGACATCGCGATCTGGTTCGTGATCCACGTCGTCATCGTGCTGGTGATGGTGACGCTGCCGCTGCGTCTCTTCGACCCGCGAAAGGGCTGGTATCGAGAGCGGCGCTGGGAGCACCGAGGCCGGTGCTACCAGCAGCTCTTCCGCGTTCGCGCCTGGAAGCACAAGCTGCCCGACGGCGCCGAGCTCATCCCCTGGCGCAGCTTCCCGAAGCGCCATCTCGAGGCCCGCAGCACAGCGTATTTCGAGCGCTTCGCCCAGGAGACCTGCCGCGCCGAGCTCACCCATTGGCTCACGATGATCTGGGCGCCCTTCTTCTTCTTCTGGAATCCGGTCTGGGTCGGCTGGTTCATGATCCTCTATATCGTCGTCGAGAACGTGCCCTTGATCATCGCGCAGCGATACAACCGGTTTCGCATGCTGAACATCATCGAGCGTCGCAAGGCGATGGGGAAGCCGTGATCGAGCTGGAGGGGGTCACGCTCGTCTATCCCGAGCGCAAGGCGCTGGACGACGTGCACTTCGGTGTGGAGGACGGCGAGTTCATCGGGATCCTCGGCCCCAACGGCGCCGGCAAGTCCTCGTTGATCGGCGTGGTGTGCGGGCTGACGAAGCCGAGCGCAGGCCGGGCTCGCGTCGCCGGGCTCGACCCCGTGCGCGAGCGGATCCAGGTCGCTTCGCTGATCGGGCTGGTGCCCCAGGAGCTCGCCTTCTACCCCTCACTCAGCGCGCGCCAGAACCTGGTCTTCTTCGGTCGCGTGCGGGGGCTCTGGGGCAAGGCGCTCGATCGGAACATCGACCGGGTCCTCGATGTAGTGCAGCTCGCAGAGCGCGCCCGCGAGCGCGCTGCCGATTTCTCGGGCGGGATGCAGCGTCGCCTCAACGTCGCCCTGGGAATCCTCCACGACCCGAAGCTGCTGGTCCTCGACGAGCCGACGATTGGCGTCGACGCGCAGAGCCGCAGCGCACTCCTCGAATGCTTCGAGCAGATCGCGGGCCGGGGCACCACTGTTCTCTATACGACGCATCTGATGGAGGAGGCGCATCGCCTATGCGGGCGCGTGGCCATCATGGACGAGGGGCGGATCGTGGCAGACGACGCGCCGGACGTGCTGGTCGAGCGGCACGCCGGCGGGCGGCTCCGCGTGAGCTTCGACCGCCCGCCGCCGGAGGGCCTGGTGCAGGCCCTGCACGCCGAGGGCGTCGCGCGTGAGGTGAAGTGCGAGGGCGCAGCGCTCGAGCTGGTCGTGGGGCGGCCGGAGGCGGCGCTCGTTGCGCTCGTCGACCATGCGGCGGAGCTCGAGCTCTCCATCGAGTCGCTCGAGCTTCCCGAGCCCAGCCTCGAGAGCGTCTACCTGCGGTTGACCGGCAGACAGCTTCGGGATCCGGGGGCACACGCGTGAGCCCGAAGCATGTTGTGGCCGTCTCGATCAAGGAGCTGCAGGTGGTCTGGCAGGATCGCCCCGCCCTCGCGCTGCTCTTCTTCATGCCCGCCTTCTTCATCGTGGTCATGAGTCTCGCGCTGCAGGACGTCTTCGAGGCGGGCACTCGGGAGCGGCCGCTCACAGTGCTCGTGGTGGACGAGGACGGCGGCGCGGTCGCCGAAGGCGTCGTTCGCACACTGGCGGACGCGCCGGGGATCGAGACGATCACGCATCTCGAAGGCGTCCCCCTCGATCGCGCCCTGGCCGAGCGTCGCGTGGCCGACCGGACGGAGCCCATCGCGCTGCTCCTGCCGAAGGGGCTCTCGGCCGGGCGCGACGATCAGCGCACCGCGCCCCCGGTCGTCTCACTCGTGGTGGATCCGGCCACCCAGCGCCAGATCGTCGCGCCCGTTCGGGGGGCGGTGGAGGGCGTCCTGCGCATGACGCTGGTGCTGGAGCGCCTTCCCGAAGCGCTGCGCGAGCTCGTCATCGAGTGGAGCGTCGAGCAGGGCGAGGAGATCCCGCCGCCCGACGTGCTCGACGAGCTCGAGCAAAGCTACGGCGAGCGCCTGGTCGACCTGGATGCGCACTCGATCGTGCAGGTGGAGACGCGCCATCCGCGGGGCCTCTCGCGGCCGAGCCGCCCCACGGCGACGCAGCAGAGCGTTCCCGCCTATGCGATCTTCGGCGTCTTCTTCATCGCGCACACCCTCGCCACGAGCTTCGTGCGCGAGCGTCGGGACGGGACGCTGAGGCGGCTCCTCGTCACGCCGCTCTCGCGCGTGGCCATGCTGCTCGGCAAGCTGCTGCCCTACGTGCTGATCAACCTCGTACAGATCGCGTTGATGTTCGGCGTCGGCGTGCTGCTCTTCGGCGTCGAGACCGGCAGCATCGGCGCTCTCCTGGCGCTCTCGCTGGCGGTGTCGGCGTCGGCGACCGGGCTCGGCCTCCTGGTGGCCGCGTTTGGCCGCACCGAGGCTCAGGTCGCGGCGCTCGCCGTCTCGCTCTCGATCATCCTCGCGGCGGTGGGGGGGCTGATGGTGCCGAGCTACGTGATGCCGGGGACCATGCGGGTGCTGGCCACGGCGACGCCCCACGCGTGGGCGCTGCAGGGCTACCACGACGTGATGCTGCGCGGCGCGGGGCTGGTGGCCGTGGCGAGCGAGATCGTCGTATTGCTGGCCTTCTCGGCCGTCTTCTTCGGCGCTGCCGCGCTGCGCTTCAGGTTCCGATGATCGGGCTCGACGCGTGGCGTGGACCGCTTGCGCTCGCCGCGGCGCTCTTCCTCGGCGTGCCGGCCTCCGCCGAGGCGCCTCCGCCGACGGCGGTGCTCGAGGTGAGCATCCTGGGCTTCCCCAGCGATGAGGGGGAGGCCTTCGTCGCACTCTTCTCCGATGCGCAGAGCTACCAGGACTCGGAAGCTGCGCCCCGCAACGCCGCTCGCCTCGGCGTCCAGAGAGGGCGCGCGCGCTGGCGCATCGAGGGCCTCGAGCCGGGCGAGTACGCCATCCGTGCGTACCACGACGCCAACGCCAACGAGCAGCTCGACAAGGGCAAGCGCGGCGTGCCCCTCGAGCCCTACGGCTTCTCCAACGACCCGCCCCGGCGTCGCGGCCCGGCGTCCTGGGAGCAGGCCCGTTTCGAGCTCGCCGGGGGCCTGACGCGGATCGAGATCCACCTCATCGAGCCGGGCCGACGCCGCAAGGAGTAGGCCACGTCTCGCAGAAGACGAGTCGGGGCAGCCCTCGTGCACGCAGCGAGAGCGGCGAGATCCGTCCGCTCCGGACCTCGCCGCCACCACTGATGCAACTCGCCCCCGATCAGATCGCCCCGAAGATCACGCTCCGCTGCGGCGTCGCACCAGGACGGATCGGGCGCCGATCAGCGAGAGCACCAATCCACCCAGGCCCACCGGGGTGAGGACCGGCACCGAAGGCGGCGCGGCGGGAATGCCCGCCTGCATGCGCACCGTGCCGACGGTCGAGCCCGAGAGCCCGTCGAGGACGCTGCCCGGCGCGCCCTGGAAGTCGATCTGATACGTGATGTCGAAGAAGGAGTCGACGTTCCACTCGCCCCCTCCGACGTCGGTGAGGGTCGTCTGGCCCGGGCTGGGCAGGCCCTGGTTCGTGCCCGCGGTGATCTGGAGGAAGTCGAAGTCGGGATCCCCGAAGAGCTGGCCCTGGATGCTCAGCATCTCGGCCTGGAGCTGGATCTCTCCGCCAGTGGGAATCTGCGGGCTCGTCGCGGTCTCGGTGCTGAGCTGCACCTGGAGGATCCGCTGGAAGCCCGCGAGCGCGCCGGTTCCCTTGATCTCGAAGATGATCTCGGAGTCGTAGATCTCGACCTCGCCGCCGAGGGGGCCGCCGGGGATGCGCTGTACGTTGAAGAAACCGCGATGCTCGGGCTTGATCTCGAACTCGGTGCCCGGCGGAAGACCATCGATGATCATGTGCAACTCGGCGGGGCTCACGTATCCCTGACCGCTCTTGCAGTCCGGCGGCAGCGGGAGCGGCAGGCCGCCCGGCGGCTCGTCGATCAGGCAGGGCAGGGGCGCGATGTAGGGATCGCCCTGCTGCACTGTGGCGTTGCCCTGGGTGGTACCGCCGAGCCCGTCGAGGACGCTTCCCGGCGCGCCCGCGAACTCGATCCGGTACTCGATGTCGAAGAAGCTGTCGACGAAGTAGGTGCCGTCGCTCCGTTCTGCGAGCGTCGTCTGGCCCCCGCTCGCCAGGCCCCTCGTCGTTCCCGCCTCGATGCGCAGGAAGTCGAAGTCGGGATCGCCAAAGAGCTCACCTTCGAGGTCCATCATCTGATTGGGGAAGGTCTGGACCCGATCGAAGGGCACGCGCGGGCCGGTCGCGGTCACGACGGCCGCCGGCACGAGGATCTCGCGGAAGAAGCCGGTGAGCAAACCCGTGCCCTGCATGGTGAGCCGGAGCTCCGAGTCGAAGAACTCCGTGTCGCCCCCCAGCGGTCCGCCCGGGATGCGGCCGATGTTGAAGAAGCCTGTGTGCTCGACGCCGATGACGATCTCCGTCCCGGGCGGCAGGCCATCGATGATCATGTGGAGATCGGCCGCCGACAGGTATCCCGAGGTGCAGTCCAGCGGCGAGCCCCCGGGCACCACCGGCACATCGGCCGATCCGGCGCCATTGGGCGGAGCCACGCAGATCACGGCGGAAGCGGCGCCTGCGAAGGTGAAGCCGATCGAGAGCGCAACGAGGGCGACTGCCCACCGGCGGAATCTTGCGTGCAGGCGATCGGGATGGCAGGTCGGATCGAAGACAGGACGGTCGACTCGCAGCATGAGATCTCCTCCTCGGATCGAGCGATGGGCACACGGCATGGCGCTGCGGCGGGTACGCGAGTGGTGGTGGACTGGGCAGTGCGACGCGCAGGTGGATCTTCCGCATCATTAGGCACGGGATCTCGCGTGCGCTCAAGTGAAATCCGGCCTCGTCCTCGGATCTCCACCGACCGTTCATAGAGATCGAGCCCGTGGTGGAGAGATTCCCCCTCGCATCGTCCTGGCGGGTCCGACCTCTCACCCGATCATGTGTCCATGCGGACCCGGTCCATTCGCAGCACGCCAAGCGGCGTATCGATGCTCCGGGCCCAGCGCGGCGACCGGGCCGGACTGGACCGTGAACGTGGGAGTACGACAGGGGCACGTTGCCGCCTCAAGCTCGACGAGCCCTGGCATCCCGACTCCGATGTCAGAGCACGCACCGAGCCGTGGACGCGCAAGGCCTTCGGAGCATGCAATACACGTCGACCATGGAGCCTCCACCGTCTGCTACGTCACGGCCGCCCCATTTCCTCCTCGGTCATGTCGCCGAAGCGTCAATCGGATGCGCCGGAGGCGACGAACGACGCTGCGAAGGTTGGGGGCTACTCAAGCCCCGACTCGGCCCGTGCGACCGCATCTTCGGCACGGGTTCGACCGAGTCACCTCAACTGTTCCGAATGGAGGAAGAACATGTTCGATCGGATCCACAGAGCGGCCAAGCTTGCGGCTGCGGCGGCGGGAAGCCTCGTCGCCTTCGGCACGCTGGCACCCGCCCCGGCCACTGCGACGGGCGGACCTTTCCCCGACTTCACCCTGACCATTGCCCACAACAACGATGGCGAGTCTGCGCTGCTCTCCAGCGAGATCGACGGCACCGAGTACGGCGGCATCGGTCGCTTCGTCACGGCGGTCCAGATCCAGCGCTTCGTCTCCTACTTCAACTGGCAGCCCGGCGAGAGCTTCCGCCGCGGCGCCGTCACCCTCAACTCGGGTGACAACTTCCTGGCTGGCCTGACCCGCGAGGCCTCGAACGAAGCGGGCATCGACTACGACGCACTCGCCGTCCAGCTGGTCCGCTACGACGCGCTCGGCATCGGCAACCATGAGTTCGACTTCGGCAGCGAGACCTTTGCGAGCTTCGCCGAGGAGGTCCAGCCTTTCTTCGGGACCCTGCCCCTGGTGTCGGCCAACCTGGACTACTCCAACGATCCCGCGACCGCGGGCCTCAGCCAGCTGGTCCCCAGCACGGTCATCAAGGTCGCGGGCGAGCGGATCGGCGTCGTCGGCCTCACCACCGACACACTGCGCGAAATCTCGTCTCCGGGCCTCGTCGAGGTCGGTCAGGACCTCGCGGGAATCGCGCAGGCCGAGATCGACAAGCTGACCCAGAAGGGGATCGACAAGATCATCCTGGTTTCGCATCTGCAGGGCATCCAGAGCGAGGTCGCTCTGGTGGGCGCCCTTCAGAACGTGGACGTCGTCATCGGTGGCGGCGGCGACGAGATTCTCGCCGAGCCCGGCGACGAGCTCGTGCCGGGGGATGAGGAGGAGATCTTCGGCTCCTACCCGCAGATCGCCATCGACGCAGACGGTCGGGAGGTTCCCGTCGTCACCACGCCGGGCAACTACCGATACCTCGGCGTGCTCCAGGTGACCTTCGATCGTGATGGCCACGTCATCGGCGTCGACGACAGGGACTCCGGGCTCAAGGTCGTCGACGAGCGCTACTTCGCCAACCCCAGGGCGGTGACCACCATCGAGGAGCCCGTTGCCGAGGCGCGGGCCGCGCTCGAGGCGCAGATCATCGCCACCACCGAGGTCGTCCTCGACAACAGCCGCGCGGTCAAGCGTGTTCGCGAGGCCAACCTCGGCAGCCTGATCGCCGACGCCCACCTCGCCGGAGCCACCGAGCAGGCCGCTCTGCTCGGCCTTCCGGCTCCGCAGGTCTTCTTCATGAACGGCGGCGGAATCCGCGGCGGGGACCTCGACGTGCCGGCCGGCGATCTCAGCGTCGCGGACACCTTCGCACTGCAGCCCTTCGGCAACTTCGTCAGCATCGCAGAGAACGTCGACTACGCCGAAGTCCGTGCGATCGTGGAGAACGGCCTGGCCAGTGGTGTCGGCAATCAGGACGGCGGCTTCATCCAGGTGTCGGACGGAACCAGCGTCGTCATCCTGGCCGATGGTACCGTGAGCGATCTCGTGCTCGCCGACGGCTCCGTGGTCGTCCAGGGCGGCGTCACCCAGGCGGGGACGGCGACCATCGCGCAGCTGAACTTCTCCATCCGTGGGGGTGACGGTCAGCCGGATCTCACGAGCACGCCCGGCGTGACCGTGACCCAGACCCCGCTCGGCGACCAGGTCTCGTTCCGCAACTACCTCGAGGCCATCGGCACGGTCACCGCGGCGGACTACCCCAACGCGGGTGAGGGCCGGATCCTCTTCGACTGTGGCGCCGGGCTGCAGCAGGACGCCTGCCTGCCCTAGTCGACTGAGAGCCGATCGGGCGGCTGCCCGAGGAAGTCTTGGACCCCGTTCGGGCCGGGCTGATGCCCGGATCCGGGCGGGGTCCTTCGCTTCGCCCTGGCGACTCCCCGCCTCAGATCGCGAGAGTGGACGGGCTCGTCCCGACCTCGGGGATTCGCGGCCGGACCAGGCTCATGCCGCGGCTCGGGATCTGGAGCCCCAGATTCCCGAAAGCGTACTCCCGCACGAGGAGCGCCTCGCGAATCTTCCGCCAGACCTCACGATAGATGCGATCGGTCGGATGTGCCTCGTCCGAGGTCGTGAGATGCCGCGGCGCGCCTCCGTCCGTTGCGTGGTCGTAGGCGATGCTGCTGTTGCTGAAGGAGGGATCCTGGCGTTGTGCCGCCACGACGTCGGCGGATTGAGCCCCCTCGGTCAGCCCGTACTCGTGGATCATCTGGAAGAGCTTCTCCTGGGTGACGGCGCTGGCGATATCGACATAGGCGTCGCCGTTGCGGGCGGTGGCTGCCTCCATGGCGTCATTGAAGGCCAGCGCTCCGAGGCGCAGCTCCGCCAGCTTCCGTTCGGAGATCGACCGCTCCTCGAACTTCTTGACGTATCGGACGGAGGACAACGGCCCCGCGAGGTTCATGAACACGAAGCGCGCGGCCTGGGCGCCGACGATGGCCGCGAGCTCGTGGCGGCGCTTGTTCGCCACCTTCTCTGCGACCGCCCGCATGTCGGAGGTGCTCGCGCCGGCGGTGTAGAGGTCGTTGGCGCCGAACCAGACGAGGAAGAGCGTGCGGCCGGACTCGGGCTCACGGGTGATGTCGACGCCGTGATCCTGCCGCATCTCCGCGACCAGTCGCCGGTAGTCCTTTCGGAACCGATCGACCTGATGCTTGAACTGGCCGAGTGCGATTCGCATGATCAGCCCGTTGGGGATGCCCCCGCACGCGCCGCCTTCCGCGTAGTTGGCGTAGCGGAACCACGACTCGTCCGCGACGCCAGTGCAGTGTCGGTTGCGCTGGAGCGACTGGAACTGCTGGCTGAGCGCGATCGTGACCTTCGGCACGCCCTTGACGATGGTCTGCCCCGTGGCCTCTTCGTACATGTGATCGGTCCAGTTGCGGCAATCACTGAAGCGACCGGTCCGATTGACGGTGAGCTGGCCGACCGCCTTGGCAATCCTTCCGATCGGCGTCTGCCACTTGACGCCGATGTCCGAAAGGCTGTCCCCGAAAACGATGACGTTTCGAACGATCTCCATGACCGAGAGCTTCCTCCGAGGGGCGACTCCTGCGCTTCCCTCGATGTCAGTGGCTCGCAGGAGTGGGGAGGTGGCCCAAAAAATCGATCGACCATGCGGGAGGGCATCAGGCGCGACTCAGACGCCGGAGACGGGAAGGTTGCCTGCAGGTCCGCAGGTCTGCCCTGGCGCCGGTCCCGGTACGCGCTGAGGCTTGCGAGGCGCCACGCGAATCCGGTGGCTGGTCTCGCGGTCGGCACACGAGCCCGCCCGGATGGCCCGAACCGGCCCGCCGGTCCTCGCGCGCTCGCGGGCCGCTAGTAGCGCACCACCGTCTGGACGTAGAAGTAGTCCGCGTCGCCGCGGTCGGGCGATCCCGGTGCGTTCTTCATGAACTCGCCGTCGAAGAGGTGCGCATACCCGCCTTCGAGTCCGAGGTTGTCCGAGAGGAGGCTGGCGCGGACACGGAACTCGATCTGCGATCCCACGTAGCTGCCGCTGGCGCCCGTCGGGTCCCGCAACCCGGTGGTCACCCAGGTGTCGCGCGCGGAGGCCAGCCAGAAGGCGCGATAGCCGATGAAGCCGCGCAGCCAGGGCAAGGGGCGGGCGGCAAGGCGCAGCCCCGGCGTGTTGAGGTTGGAGCGCGCGAAGGGGCCGTAGATCCCGGTCGGCCCGTAGTCGAAGCGACGCGCGCCGAAGAGCGTGTCGAAGCGTTCGTTCCGGCCGTCGTTCGGGTTCTGGTCGCCGCTGGCATAGTCGTATTCGACGGCGAGGCGGGGCCGCCAGGGCGCATCGAAGGTGTAGCCGGCCTCGAGGTGCTGGAAGTGCGCCAGGTGATCGAGGTCCTCCAGGCTCGGTGCGAGCAGCCTGGACTCGCCGAACTGCAGCGCCGACTCGATCTCGAAGTCGAGGCGGCCCGGCTCCGGATCCCGCTGGAGCCAGATGCCGGCCGTGTAGAGCTGGCGATTCCTCGTGGCACGGAGGGCGGAGTCGTCCTCGTGGAGCCCGAAGAAGTGGAGCTGGCCCCTCATGGCTCCGGGGAGCCTCATGGCGCCGACCAGGCCCCAGAACTGCACTTCGACGCCCTCACGGTCGAGCTCGATGCGATTGGCCCGGAGGTCCGCGGGCGCTGTCGGGAGGCGCTGGACGGGCAGGGTCCAGAAGGCCCTGAGCGCGTGTCCATCGTCCGACTTCCACTGCGCGTCGATGCCCGTGAAGCCGTTGATGGTGTTGCGGTAGCGGTTGCGCGCCACCAGGCGTCGGCTTCCCACATCCATCGTGATCCGCCCCATCCGCGCCTCTAGACGGCCGCCGGCCAGCTCGTCCAGGCCCAGCTCCGCGTAGGCGCGGAGCAGCTCGACGGCGTTGACGACGGTGGTGTTGATGAAGCCCTGCTGCTCGCCGCCGAGCGCGCGCGAGTCCTGGAGCTCGGCCCCGACCGTCAGCGCATCGACGATCTCTAGGCGCGCATGGACCAGCGTCCTGAGCACCAGGACGTCGTCCGTGTCTCCGGGCAGCGGGCGGAACGGGCTGCCCAACCGCTCGTATCTCAGCCGGTGTTCGAAGCGGAGGGAGAGGCGATCTGGGATGCCGAGGGCAGAGTCGAGTCGCCAGGTCTCGGGCTTCGCTGCAGCGAGCGAGGAAAGGAGGAGCCCGCCCGCCAGGGCGCTGAACACGAGGAAGCGTGTGATCACGATCATCTCGATCCTCCCGCCCTACCTGGCCTCCGACGCGTTCGGGAAGAAGGCCTGCTGTCCTCGAATCCGGTACGCGCCGATCGCCGACTGGCCATCCGGCGAGAGCATCCATTGCAGGAAGACGTCGGCATCCTCGTGCTTGACGTGCGGGTGCCGCTGCTCGCTGACGCGGATGATGCCGTAGGGATTGAAGAGGGCAGGATCGCCCTCCAGGAGGATTCGGAGCCTTCCCTTGTTCGCGAAGCGGAGCCAGGTGGCGCGATCGGTCAGGGTATACGCGTCGAGGCCGCTCGCCGTGTTCAGCGTCGCCCCCATGCCCGAGCCGGTCTCACGATACCACTGCCCACTCTGCGCGGATGGGTCGAGGCCGGCCATCTTCCAGAGCACACGCTCCTTGGCATGCGTCCCGCTGTCGTCGCCGCGCGACGCGAAGACGGCACGGGTCCTCGCAATCGCCGCGAGGGCTGCCTGGGCCTCCGTGAGCCCGCGTATCCGAGCGGGATCGTCCTCTGGCCCCACGATCACGAAGTCGTTGTACATCAGATCATGACGCTCGACGCCGTATCCCTGAGCGACGAATCGCTCCTCGTCCGGTCGGCTGTGCACGATGAGAGCGTCGGCATCCCCGCGCTCGGCGAGCCGGATCGCCTGGCCGGTTCCCACTGCCACCACCCGGACCTCGATTCCGGTCCGAGACGTGAAGCGCGGCAGGAGGTCCGCGTAGAGCCCGGAGTTCTCCGTCGAGGTGGTCGAGGCCACGGTGATGAAGCGCTCCTCGGCGACGGCCGCCGTGGCCATGACGAGGAGCACGGTGAGGATCGGAAGCAGGCGACCCGGGCTCGGCGCGTTCCAGCGCATTGCGCACTCCATGTTCGAACCGGTTTCGTGGCCAGAATCAGGCGAGGAGCTTGCCCGCGAGGAACTCGCGAGCCTCCGCGCTTCGCGGCGTGTCGAAGAACTCCGCCGCGGGGGTGTGCTCGAGGCAACGACCCCGGGCGAGGAAGACGACGTCGTCGGCGAGGCGGCGGGCCTGGGCCAGGTCGTGCGTGGTCATCACGACCTTGGTCCCGGAGGCGTGTACACCACGGACCAGCTCCTCGACGGCGGCGACGGCCGCGGGGTCGAGGTTGGCCGTCGGCTCGTCGAGAAGCAGGACCGCGGGCACGGTGACCCAGGCGCGTGCGATCACCACACGCTGCTGCTCCCCGCCGCTGAGGGCTCGTGCCGGCCGGCTCGCCAGCCGAGCGAGGCCGGCGCGCTCGAGGATCTCGTCGCAGCGGCGCCTTCGCTCCGCCCGGGCGACCCCGGCGAGTCTGAGCGGGTACTCGACGTTGGCGCGGACGCTGCGGCGCAGCAGGACGGGGCGTTGGAAGACCATCGCCTGCGTGGGCCGGGTCGCCCCTGCCCCCCCCTGCCAGCGGATCCGCCCTGCGCTCGGCTCGATCAGGCCGTGCAGAATCCGCAGCAGCACCGATTTTCCCGCGCCGTTCGGGCCCAACACAAGGGTGCGCGTGCCGGCGCTCAGCGTGAGATCGACCGACTGCAGCGCGACGCGACCCGCGCGCTCGAGGCAGAGGCCTTCGATGGAGACCGGCAGACACGAGCTCATGCTTCGATCCGTCTGGCCGACTGCTGCAGCGTGAGCGCCAGCGCGTTGACGAGGAAGGCGAGCGTGACCAGGATCGCACCCAGGGCGAGCGCGAGGTCGAGCTCGCCCCGGCTCGTCTCGAGGGCGATGGCAGTGGTCATGACCCTCGTGACGTGCGCGATGTTTCCACCGACCAGGATCACGGCGCCCACCTCGCCGACCGCGCGCCCGAAGCCGGCGAGTAGGGCGGGCAGGAGCGAGTAGCGCCCCTCCCAGAGCAGCGTCATGACTGCCTGGGTGCGGGAGAGCTCGAGCGAGGCGATGAGCTCGCCGTACTCCTCGTCGAGATCCGACAGGGTCTGGCGCGCGATCGCAGTGACGATGGGTGCGACCAGGAGGGTCTGCGCGATCACCATGGCGGTGGGTGTGAAGATCAACCCGAGCGGTCCGAGCGGACCGGAGCGTGAGAGCGCGAGATAGACGAGCAGCCCGACCACGACGGGCGGCAGCCCCATCAGCGCGTTCAGCCCCGCGACGACCAGACCGCGGCCGCGAAAGGGCGTCACGGCAACGAGTCCACCGAGCACCAGCCCCACGGCCCCGGCCAGGAGGGTCGCCGTACCGGTCACCTGCAGCGAGAGGAGCACGATCTCCACCAGATCGGCGTCGCCTCGCATCAGCAGCTGGCCGGCGTGCCAGAGCGCGCCGCGTTCTTCTTGCATGCCTCGTCCCTGCGTTATTCCCACATGGGTATAGCGCGCTTCGGGATGGGATCGCACCCGTCGTTTCGTGGGTCGGAACGGGTGCGGTCCGGGCGGCCGGAGCGAGCTGTCCGGGTGTCCTGCCTCGTCGTGCGGATCTCGAGGTCGGGCGGCGACGGTCGCCTCTGAAGCCGCATGCGAAACGCCATTCGCGGAACGCCGTTCGTTCTTGCCAGGGCAAGTGGCAGCGAAGCACTTTCCACTTGCCATCGCGCCAGCATCGGCGGATGTTGGATCCTGCCGCTGCGGTCGGGCGAGCCATCGGGGAGGGCGCTGCGTTGGGGGGACCCGCGGCGGCCGGTCCGGTCCAGACCGCGCGCAGGGGGCTACCCGTGCCTTCGAACGCCCAGCCCGCGCTGCCTTGGCCGTGCGCGGAGTCCCGCCTGTCTGGCGATGTCGACACGATCGTGCGTCGCGAGGTCGCACGGCGCCGATCGGTGCGTGGCCTTCGACGCGGCGCCATGAGCCTGGGTGATGGCTGCTTCGTCCGCTTCGAGCGGGGCGAAGCCCTGGCGGTGGTGCTCTGGGGCGAGGGGATCGGAGCCTGGCGGCTCGATGCCGAGCGGGAGAGCCCCGTCTGGCAGGCCACCCGCGTCTGGCTCGACCTCGGGGGGCTGAACCTCGGTCCCCTCTTCGCGCCGCGCCCCCATCGCGCCCCCGAGCGCGTGCGTTGCTGGCGTCAGACCATGCTCCCCTTCGAGCGGGATGAGTATGCCCAGGCCTGGAACGACCGGGCGCGGGCCCTGGGCGAGGCCCTGTCCGCGGTTCCAGCCTGGGCCAGCGCTCAGGTCGCGCGCCTGGGGCCGCGTCAGCAGTGGGCGCTGCTTCGCTTCATCAGTCGGTCGGGCGAGGCCGGCGCCGAGCTCTGCCAGTCGAACCTCGCCCTCGCCTACATTGCCGCGACCCACTGGCTTCCAGAGCGTCCATCGGAGCTGGTCCGCAAGCGCCAGCGCAGCCTGCTCGGCTGCGTGCAGCGGGGGGCCACGCGCTCGATGGTGCGGGTGCTGCGGCGGGTCGAGGACGAGGCCATCGACGAAGCGCTGCTCGCGAACCTCTTCCGATGGATGAACGACGAGGATGCGCTGGGACGACTCGCCCATTCACCGCGCATCGGTCCTGCGCTTCGCCATCTTCCGCGTCCAGGTGGGCCGGAGTGGATGGAGCCGAGAGCGGTCCGCGAGGCGCTCGTGACCCTCGACCGCGACGACATCCTCGCCCTGGCCCGCGCAGAGCGGACGGTTCGCGCGCTCGAGAGGGCCGACCTCTCGCCGGGGCGCCGACTGCGCTCTCTCTCCGACCTGCCGGACTTCGAAGCCGGACTGCTCGAGCGCCTCCGCTTCGTGCGTCCCGGCGAGAGCCGACTCACGTTCCCCACGCCGCCGAACGGCGGGATCGCCGGGGCCATCGAGCCGATCGGGAGTCTGGGGGCGCTCTACGAGGAGGCCGAGAGCATGGCACATTGCGCGGCGACCTATGCGGAACGGGCCCTGGATGGCGAGCTCGTCTTCTACCGCGTGCTCGAGCCCCAGCGCGCCACCCTGGCGATCGCGCCCAACGGGCGGGGCTGGCGCGTCTTCGACCTGAAGTGCCGGGCCAATCGCCTTCCCGCCTCCGGGACGGTGGCCGCCGTCGGCCGCTGGCTGCAATCGTGGGCCGGGAGGCGCCGGCGCCGCCGGGCCGACGAGAATCAGCTGGGTCTCTGGTAGGGGCGTTGCGCCCGCAGAGCAGGGGCTACGCGTCCTCTTCTTCCGAGCCGAACTGCAGCCAGTCGAGCGCGGATTCCTCGTCGCGAAACGTGGAGTACGTCACGTCGATCCGCTCGGCGAAGACGCCGAACATCCGAGCGATGCCGTAGTCGAAGTCGCGCTCGACGAGGATGGCCGCGCGCGATCCGGACCAGAGCGGCTGCGTCTCCTCGAGGAGATCGACGGCGCGGTGGAGCTCGGGCGTCGAGTCCGGCCCGCTCTTGAGACGGCGGAGATCCCATAGGAAGCGCTTCCCGCCCTTCCAGTCCACCGCGTCGATGAGCTCGGCGATCTCACCGAAGCCGAACTCCTCGCTGACCGTGAGGGTCCAGATCCGTGAGTCCGGATCCCATTTCGTCGACACACCCATGCGTGAGAGCGTATCGTCTCCGGCGCTGCGTCGCTGCAAGGCCTGCGCACTCGAGTCCGGCGAGCCGGCGTCTCGGCGGCCCGGGCGACACAGATTCGTTTCGTGTGCATCCACTGTGCAAGGGCCCAGCCCGCCCACCGGTCACGCCGTGCATCCGCTCAGTAGACCAGCTCCACCCAGCGGCGTCCCGCCATCAGCTCGGCCTTTCGGCGCTCCCACTTCTCCTTCGAGCCGGCGACCTCGGCGAAGACGGTGTCCAGCTGCTCGAGCATGGGCTCGAGGCCCGCCACGTAGACCGAGGTGAGCGGGTCGGCGAGCAGGCTCCAGAGCTCCTGCCCCCGCTCGCGCAGGGGCGCATGCCAGGCGATGGGATCGTCCCAGCCGGGTCTTGGGCTGAGCGCCCTGAAGGCCTCGAATGTATCCCGGTCGTAGTACTGGGCGAAGTCATCGATCTCGTCGTTGTGATAGAGCATCTCGAGTCCGCTGCGCGCACCGTGGAAGAGCCAGATGCGCCCGTGCCAGTCATCGACGTTGTGGAAGATGTGCTTCACCAGCGCGCGGAAGGGAGCGATGCCGGTGCCGCTGCCGATCAGGATGAGATTGGCGTCGTGCTCCTCCGGGATCTCGAAGGGCAGGCCGAATGGACCCGTGATCTGGAAGTCGTCTTCAGGCCGACGATCACAGAGAAAGTTGGAGGCGACGCCCGGGTACTCCTCACCGCTGTACTCGTCGACGTAGGTGCAGCGCCGCACGCAGATCTTGATGCGCGGCAGGCCCCCGGGGCCGCGGGGCGGCAGGTCGGCGACGCTGTAGAGACGGACGTGATGCCTCTGACCGAAGGCGGGGTCCCCGGGAGCCAGTACGCCGATGGACTGGCCGACCCTGTAGGAGAAGTCCGCGCGGTCCACCTCGAGGACCAGCTCGCGGACCTCCTCGGCGGCGTCCGGCGGCGTGATCCGCTCGTTGGAGATGACCCGGGCGCGGTGTCTCGGCTCGGTGTCGTAGTCGGAGAGGTGCTTGACGGCTTCGCTCATTTCCGGTGCTCCTCGTTCGATGGATTCTCTTGGCAAGAGCCCTGCTGCCTGCAGTGCCCAGGGCGACCGGCGCAAGCGCCGCACCCTCCGCGTCTGGCGAGCACGTCGGGTTCGTCGGCGCCTTCGGGAAAGGCCTTCGCCCAGCTCAGCTGCACGACCACCCAGACGGCCGCCATCACCGCGACCGCGACCGCTCCCAGGACAGTGTGCGTCAACATGCCGTCATCCTCCCAGCCCGGCAAAGCCCATGAAGACGATGGAGAGCATGCCCGCCAGGGCGAGAGAGAGGGCCGCGCCCCGCACCCCGTCGGGCACCGCGTGGAGCTCCAGCTTCTCGCGCAGTCCCGCCAGGAGCACGAGGGCGAGGGTGAATCCCGCTCCGGCACCGAGCGCATAGGCGATGCACTCGAGGAATCCGAATCCCTTGTTGGTCTGGAAGAGGGCCAGGCCGAGGATCGCGCAATTGGTCGTGATCAGCGGAAGGAAGATGCCGAGCGCGCGGAAGAGCGCCGGGCTCACCTTCTTGATGAACATCTCGACCAGCTGCACCGTCGAGGCGATCACGACGATGAATGAGATCAGGCGCAGATAGGGGGCATCGATGGCGATCAGGAGGCGCTGGATCCCGAAGGCGCAGAGCGAGCTCACCAGCATCACGAAGCCGACCGCGCCGCCCATCCGGATCGCGGTGGAGAGCTGGCCCGAGACCCCGAGGAAGGGGCAGAGGCCCAGGAAGTAGGCGAGCACGAAGTTGTTGATCAGGCAGGCGTTCATGAAGATCGACCACAGGGGATCGCCGCTCATCGTGCGCCCTCCATGTCGGCAGCCCGCCGCCTCTGGACGGCGTTGAAGACCAGCAGCCAGCCGGCCAGGGTGAGGAAGCCGCCGCTCGGCAGCAGCATCACGACCCAGGGCTCGAAATCCGCGGGCAGCAAGGGCATGCCGAAGAGGCTGCCCGCGCCCAGGATCTCGCGCACGGCGCCGAGCGAGAGCAGGGCCGCCGTGAAGCCGATCCCCATGCCGAGGGCGTCGAGCAGGGAGCGACCGACGCCGTTGCGCGAGGCGAAGGCCTCGGCCCGGCCGAGGATCAGGCAGTTCACCACGATCAGCGAGATGAAGGCCCCGAGCGCCTTGTGGAGCTCCAGACTGACGGCCTGGATCGTCATGTCCACCAGGGTGACGAACGTCGCGATCACCAGGATGTAGGTGGCGATGCGGACCTGCTTGGGGACGAAATGGCGAAGCAGAGAGACCACGAGGTTGGAGCCGGTCATGACGAAGAGGGTGGCCAGGCCCATCGCCAGCGCGTTCATCGCCGTGTTGGAGACGGCGAGGGCAGGGCACATGCCGAGCACCTGGACGAGCACGGGGTTCTCATCCCAGAGCCCCTTCATGAACTCGTCCGTCGACGGCCCCGCCTCGCTCTGCCACGGCTCCGCCATCGCCTAGGCGCCCTCCCCGAGGTCATCGAGCGCCCCCTGGATGCGCGGGATCCAGAGGGCGGTGCTCTTGCGAAGGATGCCTGCGATGGCTTCGGCCGAGATGGTCGCGCCAGTGATGCCGTCGATCTCCCAGGGCGATGTCTTCTCGCCGCTCTTGACCGCGACGATCGGATTCGCGATGGCTTCGGCCGCCGCGTCCAGCCGGACATCGAGCGCTTCGAAGTTGGCCCGGAAGGCTTCGTCGGTCTCGATCCGGTCTCCGAGGCCCGGAGTCTCGCGGCTCTCGAGGACCTGCATGCCGACCACGGCGGACTCGGCCGGCGAGTAGCCGTAGAGGATGCGGATCACGTCCTGATAGCCCATGCCCGCCGCCTCGATCGCGATCCCCACCAGCGCGCCTCCAGCGTCATAGCCCACGTGCACGAGCGGGCCGTCGGCACCGCCACCGTCCTCGGCGGGCAGGAATCCGCCGTCCGGCTGCCAGCGGAAGCTTCGGGTCGTCTCGGCGTTGGAGAGCACCTCGAAGATGGCGCGCTGCATCGCCTCGGCGAGGTTGCGCTCGATGACCGGGCGCGTGACGAGGAAGGCGCCCGCGATCAGCAGCCCGCACAGGAGGCCCACGCTCACCATGGCACGCAGCAAGGGCCAGACCGGCGGCAGATGCGGCTCCACGACCGACTGGCTGGCTCCGGATTGCGCGGGGCCGGGTGCGCTCACGGGGTGCCTCCCTTTCGCGCGGTGCCGAAGGTGGTGGGCTGGATTGCGCGGTCGATCAGGGGAGAGGCGGCGTTGCCGAGCAGGATCGCGTACATCACGCCCTCGGGCATGCCGCCCCAGATCCGGATCACCACCACCACGGCGCCGATCAGCGCACCGTAGAGCCAGCACCCGGTGTGGGTCATGGGCGAGGCGACCATGTCGGTGGCCATGAAGACCGCGCCCAGCATGAGCCCGCCAGAGAAGAGCATGAAGCCCGGCGGCGGATGGCTCTCCGGTGCGATCAGGTGGAGCGCGCCGCTGGCGATGAAGACCGTGCCGAGCATCGCGAGGGGAATGCGCCAGCTCATCATGTTTCGCGAGACGAGGTAGGCGCCGCCCAGCGCGATCAGCGCCGCACTGGTCTCGCCCGTCGAGCCACCGATGAAGCCGAAGGCCAGGTCGCCGACGCCGGTGAGCTCGCCCTCGAACTTCCACAGCGAGAGGGGCGTCGCCCCGGAGAAGGCGTCCGGTGTGCCACGCATGAAGGGCGCCGTCAGGGTGGCGCTGGGCAGGGTACTGAAGCGGCCCGCGCCGAAGGCCGGCATCCAGGTGGTCATCGCCACAGGGAAGGCCGCCTGCAGGAAGGCCCGGCCGACCAGTGCGGGATTGAAGGGGTTCTGTCCGAGCCCGCCGAAGAGCGCCTTGCCGAGTCCCACGGCGATGAAGCCTCCGACCACCACGATCCAGAGCGGACAGGCGGGCGGAAGCGTGAGTCCGTAGAGCAGCCCGGTGATCGCCACCGAGCCATCGCCGAGCGTCGAAGCCTGTCGGGCGCTGCGACAGAAGAGCCACTCCGCGACCAGGCAGGAGCCGACCGCGCCGATCAGCGTGACGAGCGCCGCCAGCCCGAAGGCGTAGACCGCGAAGACTGAAGTCGGCAGAAGCGCCAGCACGACGTTCCACATGATCGCGTCGACGCTGTAGCCGCTCAGGAAGTGGGGCGACGAGCGGATCTCGAGCGTGCGCGCCGGGCTCGCCATCAGCCCGCCCGCGCCTTGCGCACGGCCGCTTTGGCCACGCGGAAGCGATGCACCAGCGGGATGTGGGAGGGACAGACGAAGGAGCAGCTCCCACACTCGAAGCAGTCCATCAGATGGAACTCCTCGGCCATCCGCGGGAACTCCTCGTTGCGCGCCAGCAGGCCGAGCTCCGCCGGATTGAGCAGCATCGGGCAGGCGTCCAGGCAGTAGCCGCAGCGGATGCAGGGGTACTCCGCGGGGCGGCTTCGGCGGGACTCTCCCTCGCCGAAGGCGACCACGCCCGAGGTGCCCTTGGTGATCGAGATGTCGAGGCTCGAGGCGGCCGCGCCCATCATCGGTCCGCCGAGGAAGACCCGGCTCACCCCTTCTTCGACGCCCACGTGCTCGAGCAGGAAGCGCAGCGGCGTGCCGATCGGGATGCGGAAGTTGCCCTTGTGCCGGACCGCGGGCCCGTTCACGGTGATCACGCGCTCCTGGATGCCCTGGCCGCGAGGCAGCAGGCGCCCGATCTCGGCGGTGGTGGCAACGTTGACGCAGAGGGCGGACACGTCGAGGGGCAGGCCGCCGGAGGGGACCTCGCGCCCGAGCAGGGCGGCGATCAGCATCTTCTCCGCACCCTGTGGATACTTCACCCGGAGCACCTCCACCGAGATCGGCTCGCCACCGGGCAGCGCGGCGCGCAGGTGCTCGGCGGCATCGAGCTTGTTCGCTTCGACGGCGATGATGGCGCGCTCGGCACCAGTGGCCTTCAGCAGGTAGCGGATGCCGGTGAAGATGTCCTCGCGCTGCTCGAGCATCACCCGGTGATCGGTCGTCAGGTAGGGTTCGCACTCGGCACCGTTGATCAGGAG
>CAZQMY010000056.1:0-21229 GCA_964594405.1 uncultured Spirochaetaceae bacterium
AAGGCGCGGTAGTAGTCGATGGCGCCGGCATCGCGACCGGGCTTCTCTTCGTAGCGGGCGATGAACTCCGCCTTCGAGGGGAAGCCGCCGGCCGCTGTGGGCGAGACGGCAGCGCCGCGCGCCGTGGGTCCAGTCTCGCCGGGCTCGGCCCAGGTGTTCAGCACGTATCCGAGGTCGGCCAGCGGGGCGCCGAGGGTGCAGAGCTCCCAGTCGAGGACCGCCGCGACGTGGCCGTCGCGTGTGATCAGCATGTTCCCCAGGCGATAGTCACCGTGCACGATGGCCGCGCCGACCTGCTCCGGCATCTTGCCCGAGAGTCCCTCGTAGACCTGCTCCATCGCCTCGAGCTCGCGGGTCTTCGTCTTCTCCCACTGCGTCCGCCAACGCCTGAGCTGGCGCGCGATGTAGTCCTCCTTGCGCCCCAGATCGCCGAGCCCCACCTCGTCGGGATCCACGCAGTGGAGCGCGGCGAGGACGTCGATGACCTCGAGGCCGAGCTTCCCGCGCGCCGACTCCTCGAGATTCTCGGCCGTCATCCTCGCGTCCTCGAGGACGAGCCCGTCCACGTAGTCCATCACGTAGAAGGGTGCCCCGTTGACGGCCTCGTCCTCACACAGGGCGAGGGCGGGCGGCACCGGCACGCTCGGCTTCGCGTCGGCCGAGATGATGCGGTGCTCGCGCGCCATGGCGTGCGCGGTGGCGATCACCGCGCCCGTCGGCGGGCGGCGCAGGACGTATCGGCTTCCCTGGGCGTCGGTGACCTTGAAGGTGAGATTCGAGTGGCCACCGGTAATCAGCTCGAAATCGAGAGGCCCCTTGGCACCTTCGATCTCGCGTTCGAAGTAGCGGGTCACCTTCTCGGGGTCGATGCCCTTGATCGTCATGGGAATCCTGTCTCTGCTGTGGATGGCCCGCGGCGCGATGCCGCTGGCGCGATGGCGGCTCCAGGGCGCGTGGGCGGGGCTGGCAGTATACCCCGGCCGAAGGCGGAGCCCGGAGCAGCCTATGGCATATTCGGGGTCGTATCGAGTCCGCCCGCGGAGCGGTGGAGGCGTCCATGAGCGAGCAGAGGATCAGACCGAGCGCGGTGGCCGGCACATTCTATCCCGCCCGCGCGAGCGAGCTTCGCCGGGTGGTGAGGGGCATGCTCGCCGAGGCGAGCGCCGCCCTGGAGGACGACGGCACGGACTCCTTGGCGCCCACCAAGGCGATGATCGTGCCTCACGCGGGCTTCGTCTACTCGGGACCGGTGGCCGCCAGCGCGTATGCGCGTCTGGCCCGGGAACGCGATCGCATCGAGCGCGTGATCCTCTTCGGCCCCTGTCATCGCGTGTGGGTGGAGGGGCTGGCCGCCAGCAGCGCCGACGCCTTCGAGACGCCCTTCGGCCTGGTCCCGGTGGATCGGGAGGCGGTTGAGCGCGCGCTCGCCCTTCCGCAGGTGCAGCGCTCCGATCGTGCGCATCAGACGGAGCACAGCCTCGAGGTGCAGCTGCCCTTCCTCCAGGAGGTGTTGGGCACGTTCACCTTTGCGCCCTTCGCCGTGGGCGGAGCGAGCGGCGCGGAGGTCGCCGAGGTGATCGAGCTGCTCTGGGGTGGCCCCGAGACGGTGATCCTGATCAGCTCGGACCTGAGCCACTATCTCGAATACGACGAAGCGCGCCGGATGGACGCGGGCACCAGCCGCGCCATCGAGTCCCTCGACGCATCGGGAGTGACCGAGGACGGCGCCTGTGGTCGCATCTCCATCCTCGGGATGATCGACGCCGCGAAGCGACACGGCCTGACGTCACAGATCCTCGACGTGCGCAACTCCGGTGACACTGCCGGGCCGCGCGGCGAGGTCGTGGGCTACGGCGCGTACAGATTTTCCTGATCGCCGAGGCCATCGAGACGGGCCGTCGGATTGGCCCTCGACGGCGAGCAATGCTTCACTCTGGAGATGGCCCCCGCCGCGCGCCGCCCCATGACCCTCCCCGTCCTGATCCTATGCCTCGCCGTCGGCCTCGGCCCCCTCGGCTGCGGGGGCAGGAGCGGACCGAAGCCGCGCAAGCAGATCCTGCTCACCACCGAGTACGCGGATGAGAAGGTCGGCGACGAGCACTCGAAGCTGATGGAGGCCCAGATGGGCCTCATCGAGGATCCCGAGCTGGTCGGCTACGTACGCGCCATTGGCGTACGGCTGCTCCCCTACTCGATGAACACGCGCTTCGACTACCAATTCAAGATCCTCGACCAGAGCGCACCCAACGCCTTCGCGCTCCCCGGTGGTCACATCTACGTCTCACGCGGGCTGCTCCAGCTCTCGACGAGCGAGGACCAGCTCGCGTGCGTCATCGGCCACGAGATCACGCACGCCGCCGAGCGCCACTCGGCTCGACAACAGGCCTTCGAGCGCAGGGTGAACCCCTTCAGCATGGGCTGGATGCGCGCCAAGACGCTGGCCGAGTACAGCCAGAACCATGAGCGCGACGCCGACCGCGGCGGGCAGATCATGGCCGCGCGCGCGGGCTACGACCCGATGGGCATGGCGACCTTCCTCAACGACATGGACGCCATGGAGCGACTGCGGATGGGTTGGTCGAGGCTGCCCAGCTTCTTCGCGAGCCACCCCACGACGCCGGAGCGCAAGGCCACGGCGAGCGATCGCGCCGCCAACCTCAGCTGGACCCGTCAGCCCACCATCGCCGGCTCGCAGGAGGGCTTCTACGAGAAGCTGGAAGGACTCGTGCTCGGCAATCACCCGCGCGAGGGCGAGTTCCGCGGAAGCTATTTCCTGCATCCGGACATGAACTTCAAGCTGCGCTTTCCCGAGGGCTGGGAGCTGGTCAACTCCCACGATGCGGTGGCGGCGATCCATCCCCAGGGCAAGGCGGCCATCTTCCTGAAGTTCGGTGGCGTCGGCGACGATCCGGAGAAGGTCGCGAAGGAGTGGCTGGAGACGAAGGGGAAGGAGTCCCGCGTCAAGATCCACAGCCAGGGCCCCATCAAGGTCGGTGAGCTCGATGGCTACCGCCTCGAGGGGCAGGCGCCCGGCCGCGGCAGCAACACCGGCGGTGCGATCACCTTCATCGCCCACGAGGGCACCGTCTACATGATCAACGTGGTCTCCCTCGCCGCGGAGGCGAGCAAGTATCGGGGCCGCGGCCGAGCGGTGGTCCGCAGCTTCCAGCCACTCGATGACGAAGAGCGCGCGTCGTTCCGCATCGTTCGCCAGACGCACGTCAAGGCGATCGGCGGCGAGACCATCGACATGCTGAGCCGACGCACCCGCAACGTCCTGGACGTGCCCACCACCGCGATCATCAATCGTGTCTTCATCGACACGCGGCTCGAAGCCGGCCAGCTGATCAAGATCGGCGTGGCCGAGGCCTACAAGGCCGGCTCGGGCGGAAAGGACCGCCCCACCCGCCAGGAGTCGCCCGAAGGCGGATCCGCGGGCTAGCGAGCGAACCCCGCCGCATCGGGTCGCGCGGCGCAGGGCTCAGTCGCGAGAACGCTTCTCGGTCCTCCAGGTCCAACCGCGCTCGCGCATGCAGTCCACGAAGGCCCGGCCCATGCGATCCGCCTGATAGCGATCGCGGCGGACGCCCTCTTCCGGCTCGGTCGGCACGCCGGGATCGCAGGCGTTCCGTGCCGCCTCGAACTCACCCTCGGCCGCCTCCTCGCCGTCGATCCTCTCCCAGACCACCACCGTCGATCCGTTGGCGCATCCCCACGCCGCGACCAGGAAGATGATCCCCGTCACGAGGAGAGTGCTGCCTCGGGCCCGATGAGCCGGAAGCTGCGCCTCCGGAATCGCCCCCGAGCTGGACGAATCGTCGAGAGACCGGGGGAACGCCCATCGAAGCCATGAAATCGTCGGCCGGCGCGGCATCATCTCGCCATCGTACCACGCATCACGGCAGCCCTTCTCGATCGCCAGGCAGCTCCGGTCTGTAACCTTCTCTGGTCACTGCGCAACTCAAGGCACTGAGCGTCCGAGTCGATATCCTGGGTCGTACCCACGGTCTGCCGAGAGGGCGGAGCGCCCAAGGGAGCGAGCACCACTCATGTCCTGCGAACTGAATCGATCGAACGTACTGGTCCGGGGGCTGATCCTCGCCCTGCTGGCGCTGCCCATGGCGGACGCGGCGATGGCCAACCCCTTCGCCTTCGCCTCCCCGCGCCAGCAGGCGATGGGCGGCGCCGGCGTCGCGCTCTCCGACGACAGCAGCGCCATCTACTGGAACCCGGCCAACCTGGCCCTGCGCAAGGCCAGCGATGCCCAGCTCAACGCCACGCTGAACGTGGACGTGGAGTCGAAGGCGCTGACGAAGCTGGATGAGCTCATCACCGCCAGCGACGAGGCGAGCGCGGTCCTGGACTCCCTGGATCTGGGCAACCCGGCGGGCAGTCTCGAGAACGCCCAGGCGGTGGTCGACTTCGCGAACGCGCTGGGCGACTACGGCAAGAACGGTGAGGCGGTCCACTTCGGCTTGAACATCGGTCTCCTGGGTCGGCACAACAGCTTCGGCTTCTCGGCGATGTCCTACACGGTCGGCACCGTCTTCCCGAACGTCGACGTCGGGAACCTCGGCTTCGCAACGACCCCCAACGCGATCAACGATCTGGCGGACGGACTGGGTCTCACGCCGGTCGACACCGCACTGGCGGCCGAAGTCGACGCCGCCAGCAGCAACATCTCCACCGACGCAGCCAACAGCCTCGTCTTCCTCTTCGAGGAGGCAGGAGCGGATACGAGCGACCCCAATACCCGGGATCTGATCCTCGGAACGGCTGCCTGCACCGAGACCGGCGCCGACTGCAACGCTCTCAGCGGAACGGGCGCCGTCGTCGGCGGCCTCTCGACCCAGGAGTTCGGCTTCAGCTACGCGACCAAGCTGCCCTTCCCCTTCTTCGCCGAGGAGCTGCTCGACAGGAAGATCTCGGTCGGCGCCACGGCCAAGTACATCCTCGGCATCACCTACGTCAGCACCACGACCTACGACGACGTCAGCGATGCCGGCGACATCGTGAGCAACCTCTCGAGCCTCGACAACACCCAGATCAGCCACAACTTCGGGCTCGACCTGGCCCTCACCTACACCCCCTTCGACTTCCTGCGCGTCGGCCTGGTCGCACGGAACGTGAACAGCCCCTCCTTCGACATCAACGAGCTGGCCATCACCTCCCAGCTCGCCGACGCGGCCGGCGTCCCGCTCCGCAAGCTCACCCTGGACAGCCAGGTGCGCATGGGCGCCGCGATCATGCCGGTCGAGAACCTGTGGCTGACCCTGGATGCCGACCTGATGGAGAACAAGATCACCTCGCTGCCCGGCTTCACGAGTCAGATCGTCTCCATGGGGAGTGAGTACACCATCGAGTTCACCCGGAGCATCGACCTGGCGCTGCGATTCGGCGCCTACACGAACACCGCCGGCCGCATCAATCAGGACTGGGCGCTCACCGGCGGATTCGGCCTGCGGCTCTGGCAGTTCGTGCTCGACGCCTCCGCGGGCGGCTCGCTGGAGTCCGAGCGGATCACCACTGGCTCCGGCCCGAACGACTTCGTCGATCTGCCCACCCGCCTCAACGCTGGCCTCGTCCTGAAGTGGGAGAAGAGCATCTAGGGCCGGCGCTCGACTCCTCGAGCGGCACCAGAGGCTCTATCCCCTTCACCGCCTCGAGGCGCAGGGCGAGGAGCCCGCGGAGCGGGCGGCGCGCAGCTCTCTGCAGTGGTCTTCGAGGCGGCATCGGGCTCGACGAAGAGCAGCTCGCAGCCCGACGACATACGGAGGAGTGGCCGGTCGCCTCGATCGAAAGACCCAGTGCACATCGGGCCTCCGCCCGCACGCGAGGGCGCCGTCCGGATCCGATGCCCTCCACGCTAAAGCACGCCGGGCCCGCACGCCGACGAAGACATACGGTCAACGAAGCGGCGGGCGGCCGCGACGAGGTGCTGGATGACCCAGACCCTGTTCTTCGGGCAGTTCCTGGTCGACGAAGGCGAGATCGACGAAGCCGATCTCCAGCGCGCCTGCGCGGCCCTCTCCGCGCGCAACCTCCTGATCGGCGAGCTCGCCGTCCGCGCCGGCTACCTGACCCGCGAGTCCGCCGAGCGCATCAACGCCACGCAGCGCCGGCGCAACCTGCCCTTCGGTGAGCTCGCCAGGGAGCTGGACCTGCTCACCCAGCCGCAGGTCGATGAGCTCCTCTACCGGCAGAGCGAGCTTCACGTCTTCCTCGGCGAAGCGCTGGTGGCTCAGGGGGCGCTCTCCAAGCAGAACCTCGAGCACGCCCTGGATCGATTCAAGGCCCTGGAGTCGGAGACGGGCGATCCCTTCGGGCTCCTGCCCTTCGCGATCATGGAGGAGCCCTTCTTCGAGGGCGTGCTCGACCTGGTCGTGCCCCTCGCGCGGCGGGTCTGCAAGCTCCGACTGAAGCTCTCGCCGCCCCGCGAATGGCGGGGCCACACGCAGCTCCCGGTCCGCACGGGCGTCGAGATCGACGTGGGGCGGGCCCTGCGGATCGGGATCGCATTGGACGCGGCGCTGGCCGAGCGCCTGACCACGGGCATGCTCGACCTCCCGGCCAGCAGCCTCGACGAGGACCTCCCCCGGCATGCCGCGGCGGAGTTCCTCAGCCTGCTCGCGAGAAACGCGAAGGCCGGTCTGCGCGAGTACGATCAGTTCGACTGGATCGGAACGCCCGCGGGCGGGCACTTCCCCCAGCACGGCTACGCGTTCGAGCTGGTCGAGTTCGACAATCGCGGTGTCCTCGTCCTCTCATCGGACTGAGCCCGATCAGACGAGCAGCTCACCGTTCCCCGCGGTGCAGGCCAGCCGCACCAGCAGGGCCTGCAGCCCCGGATTGGCCTTCATGATGCGGCGGAAGCGGGCCTCGGGCAGCACCAGCGCCCAGCACTTGCCGGTGGCCACCACCGAGTAGTCGGCCACATGGCGCTGGATCAGCGGCAGCCCGCCGCAGAAGTCGCCGGCGCGCAGGCTGCCCACCAGCTTCTCGGTCCGCGAGTCGATCACGTCCATGTGCCCGGCCAGCAGCAGGATCAACCCCTGCGCGGCGCTGCCCTGACGCACCACGCAGCTCCCGTCGCGGATCTCGAGGAAGCGGAACTCGCGCACCACGGCGCTGCGCTCGGCCTTCGCGAAGGCCTCGAAGAAGGGATTGGTCCGCATGTGATAGTCGATCAGCCGCTCGCGCAGGAAGCGCAGGAGCACCTTGGATACCGCAGGGCCGCCGCGGACGAGCGACCACATCACGCGGCGATCGATGGCGAGCAGCCGGGCGTCCACCAGAGCCTCGACCGTCGCGTTCCGCGGCTGATTGGTCACCAGCCCGATCTCGCCGAAGAAATCGCCCTTCTCGAGCACCGCCAGACGACGCCGAGACGGTCCCTCGGCGATGGGCACCACGGCTCCATCCGCCACCACATAGAGCGCGTTGGCGGGATCGCCCTGGCGGAAGAGCGCGTCCCCCGCCGAGAGTCGTACGACCCGAACACGCTCCATCAGGCGCTTCAGGTCGTCCACAGCCAGCGAGCCGAAGAGGGGCGTGTCCGCGAGCGCGGCCTGGGCGGGGCGGGGCGGAGGCGAGGTCGAAGGGCGCGTTGCCGGAGACGAGGGCCTGGCAGCGCGTCGCGGAGGCGGCGCCGGCTCGTCGAGCCTGAGGTCCAGGGCCTGTGAGGCTTCGTTGGGGTCGGCGGTCCGGGAATCCTCGAGCGGGATCTCCGTCACTGCGCCTTCCTCGGCATCCGCGAGCATCATCCGGGTGGCGCCGGGGATGACGTGGGTCAGCTCGAGCTCCATCAGCGGCGCTTCGCTGTCGGGTCCTGCGTTGGCCCGGGGCGAGAGCGGACCGGCTTCGACCGAGAGATCCGAGGCCGCGTACGCGATGTCCGCGGCGACCACATGGGAATCCAACGATCGGTCGTGCGGGTTCATGCTCGGCTCGCTGTAGAGCAGGTGCAGCGTGTCGAGGGTCTGGCCGTCCTCGGGCTCGATCTCCAGGATCGTCTTGCAGGTGGCGATCGCGCCGAGGACCTCGCCCTGGTCCACCTGGAGCTCGAGGGCCCGGCGCAGGCACGCGAGCGCCTTGGCCCGCTGACCGAGCTCCCTGTGGATCCCCGCCGCCCGCTCGGGCCAGGTGGCGTCGTCGGGCAGCCGGCTCGCCAGCTCGCCGTAGAGCCGCAGCGCCTTGGCATGGTCGTTCGCGCGGACGGCCTCGGAGGCCGCCCGCCGAAGCTGCACCAGGTCGGCATCTGCTCGTGAAGCGCTCATGCCCTCCTTATCGAATGATCCCCGCAGCGCCTTGACCCGAGCCCCCGCCATCGAAAAGGCAGGATCCGACATCCAACCCTTCGCGAGCTGGCGCACCCTGGCGGGGCGTGGATGCCCCGGAGCAGCCCGAAGAGCCGCTCGGGATTCGTCCGGGCCGACGCGGCGCCTCGATGCACCAGGGACCGGCGCGGGAGAGACAGGGGAAGAGACAGGGGTGAGACGGAATGGACGATCTGAACGGCAAGGTGGCCTTCGTCACGGGTGGAGCGAGCGGCATCGGCTTCGGGATGGCGACGCGCTTCGCCGAGCGCGGCATGAGGCTGGTGCTCGCCGACATCGAGAAGCCGGCGCTCGACGCTGCGGTCTCGAAGCTCGAGGCCGGAGGCGCGGAGGTGCTGGGCGTCCATTGCGACGTCGCCGACGCCGATTCGATGACCGACGCAGCCGATGCCGCCGAGCAGCGATTCGGGCCGGTGCATGTCCTGTGCAACAACGCCGGCGTCTCCCCCTTCGGCACCCTCGACGACCACTCGCTCGAGGACTGGCAGTGGGGGCTCGGCATCAACCTGATGGGCGTCATCCACGGCATCCGCACCTTCCTTCCACGCATGAAGGCTCACGGGCAGGGCGGGCACGTGGTCAACACGGCGTCCATCGGCGGCATGCTCGCGCTGCCGGCACTCGGCATCTACACGGCGTCCAAGTATGCGGTAGTGGGGATCACCGAGACGCTCTCGGGTGAGGCCGCGCCCTTCGGCATCGGGGCCTCGGTGCTCTGTCCTTCCTTCGTGCGGACGCGCCTCGGCGAGAGCGGGCGCAATCGACCGAGCGAGCTCGGCGAGATGGGCGAGTCACCGCAGTTCGTCATCGACGCCATCGCGAGCGGCATGGATCCGCTCGACGTGGGGGATGCGGTAGTGGACGCCATCCAGGAGGGGAAGCTCTACATCTTCACGCATGCGGACTCGAAGCTGGGCATCAAGGCGCGTTTCGATGCCATTCTCGCCGCCTTCGACTGAGCGCCGGCGGGCTTGCGGCTTGTGCACCCTCGTCGAAGACGGCCGCGTGCGCCGAGGCGCCGCCGACAGGCGTCAGAGCCCGCGAAGGTGTGCCCGCTCGTTCAGGCTCTCGACACCCCGCTCACCGGAGCGCGCCGCGAAGAAGCGGTTGATGCTGGTATAGTCCGGGCTGAAGAAGAGCTTGAATCCCATCCCCAGCACGTGGGACGCCCAGGTGTTGATGACTCCGCCGTGGCAGACCACCGCGACGTTGCGCCCGGGATTGCCCGCGACGATCTCCTCGAGGCCATCGCGCACGCCGTGCTGGAACGCCGTGAGATCCATCCCCGCCGGATAGCCGCGCTTCATGAAGTCGCGCCAGGCTTCGTAGTCGATTCGCTTGAGCTCCTCGAGCGGCACATAGGATCCGCTCTCGCGATCGTACTCGGCGATGCGCTCCTCCACCTCGATCTCCACGCCGAGCTGCTCGGCCAGAGGGCGCGCGGTCTGTTGTGCCCGACGGAGCGGGCTCGAGTAGATGCGCTCGATGGACTCGCTCCGTAGCCAATCCGCCATTCGCGCGGCCTGGGCGTGCCCCGTCTCCGAGAGCGGCGGGTCTGCGGGTGTGCCATCCTCGTTCACGATGGTTTCGGGGAGACCATGACGGATGAGAATCAACTGCATGACGTCTCATTCTAGCCGGGTCGCGGCGATGCTGGCCGCCGTGCTGCTCCTCGCGGCGCCGGCCTTCGCGCAGCTGCATCCCCTGCCGCCCCAGGCGGAGAGCACGCCCTACCCGACGAATGACTGGCCCGTGGGTCCGCTCCCCGACGCGCTCGATCGCGGACGATTCGACGCAAACGTCGATTCGACCTTCGCACGCATCGGCCGGGGCGGCCTTCCGGATACGCGAGCGCTGCTGGTGGTGCGCGGCGGGCGCATCGTCTTCGAGCGCTACGCCGAGGGCTTCGACCGCGACTCCCGCTTCCACTCCTGGTCGATGGCAAAGAGCTTCACGAACGCTCTCGTGGGCATCGCGGTGCGCGAGGGCTGGATGGATCCGAGTGCGCCGCCGGGAATCGCCGCCTGGAAGGGCCTGGACGACGCGCGACGCGAGATCACGCTGACGCACCTCCTCCACATGACCTCTGGACTCGACAACGCCGACGGCCAGGGCCAGTCGGCCGACGGCTTCGCCTCTCGCATGCTCTTCGGCGAAGAGGCCCACGACATGGCCGCCTTCGCGGGCAGCGCGCCCCTCGTCCATCCGCCCGGCACACATTGGGAGTACTCCACGGCCACGAGCGTGCTGCTCGCGGCCCTGGTCCAGTCCAAGGCCGGGCCCGGACGCGACGAGATGCTCGACTTCATGCGGCGCGAGCTCTTCGAGCCGCTCGGCATGCGCAGCGCCACGCCGGAGTTCGATGGCATCGGCCGCTTCGTGGGCGGCGCCCACATGCACTGCTCGGCGCGCGACTACGCGCGCTTCGGCCTGCTCTACCTGCGCGATGGCGTATGGGAAGGCCGGCGCATCCTGCCGGAGGGCTGGGTCGACTTCACGCGAACGCTCGCGCCGGCCAGCAACAACGGAAACTACGCGGCGCACTTCTGGCTCTCCCACACGCCGGCACCGGGTCAGTTTGCGAGCCTGGTGGGCGCGCCTCCGTCGACGTTCTCGGCCAACGGCAACGATGGTCAGTTCATCGCGATCGTTCCGAGCCACGACCTCGTGCTCGTCCGGCTGGGCATCCTGCAGGCCAGCACCTGGGCGCAGCTCATGCGGGAGCTGGTCGAGCTCATCCAGGCCTTTCCCGAGGTGGAAGGGGAAGCGGGATGATCTGGAAGGTCGCCATCGGGATCGCGGGCCTCGTGATCGTGCTCTCTACGATCGCGGCTGCCGTCTACGGGCCCGCACTGCGGCGGGATGCCAACGTCGGAGCTGGCTTCCTCGCCAAGCAGATGTGCTCCTGCCTCTACGTAGCGGGACGCGACTTCGACGGCTGCCGGGCGGACATGATGGAGGCCATGGACGCGATCCCCGTGCAGCGATTCTCCGAGGGTGAGCGGACGGGTGTGCGAGCCGGCGTCGCGTGGCTGGGCTTCGAGCGGGTGGCGCTGCACCGCGCCGGTACGGGCTGCACCCTGGACTGAGGCCAGGTGGCGAGGCCTGCGACCGGCTCAGAAGAACTCCGAGATCGTCTCGGCGATGACGGGCCAGGCTCGATTCGCGAGCTCGGCGTTCGCGAAGCCCACCCAGCTGACGGGTGTCGTGGTATCCATCGGCGCGTCCAGCGGCTCGCCTCGTGCGTCGATGATCGGGCACCCGAGCTCCTCCATGATCAGGGCCGTACACAGATCGTAGGGGTGGGCCACCGTATCGACAGGCAGTCCGAGTCGGCGCATCGCCTCGGGCCGCAGGTCGGCGATGAGTCGATCCCGACCACTCATCAATCCGTGGAGCTGCCCCGCGGACGAGATGTACTGATCCTCGAAGACCATCGACGTGCCCCCCTCGCCCCCTCCGAGCGCGGCGTGCAGTCGAGCCAGCACGGCGGCCTCGAACTCGCTGATCAGCACCCTGGCGGGCGGGAGGAAGCGCGAGAAGGTGGCGAAGCCGTGCTGGAGGTCGGTCGCGGCGGACGGCTCGAGCGGAGCGGCCGATCGGCTGCCGTCATCGAGGGAGGTACGCTCCGCGTGGACGCCCGCCGGCCCCGCGCCGCGCGTGACCGAGAGCTGATCCGCGAGGCGCTGCTTGCGCACGGGCAGCTCCGTCATCGAGGCCGCGACGATACCGGAGAGGCGCGTCCCGGCGCCGGCGTGCGGCGCGATGCCTGCGAGCACCCAGGCCGAGCGCTTGTCGTGCATGAAGCAGCGCGTGCCGTCGATGGGATCGACGAGGCAGAGGAAGGCACACGCCTCCGCCTTCGTGCCGGAGGGAAAGGTGACGGGGCCACGCCCTTCGAGCCCCTCCATCAGCAGCTCCACGGGGTGCTCCGTGGGCCAGTGCCGCTCGAACCAATCGAGAATCGCCGCTTCGGCCAGGGTGTCCACGCGGTAGATGGTGTCCGCTTCGGTCACGTGCGACACGCCAGAGAGCTCCGCGATGGTCGAAGCGTCTCGACGCCGGATCACCTCCGCCTGGACCGTGGACTGCATCCGACAGAGCATGGTCCTCAGCCGATCGTAGAGGCGCTCCGGATCGCTCGCGAGCACTTGCATTGCTCCATTCATGATTCGGGGCCCGCGCAACGGTGCGGATCCGCCCTCCAGCGCGGGCAGCGATCTGCCGATGCAGGAGCCATCCCGACGCACAGCTTGCCGGGCCCATCTCACTCCCCCCCAGATCGGAGCGACCATGATCGCCTCACATCCACTCGTTCGCAGCCTCCGGAATCCCTCGAACCGCCGTCGGGCGCTGGGCGCCACGACCCTCAAGCTCTGGCTGATGAGCGGTGTGGCCGTTGCCCTGACCGCAGCCCTGACCGCTCCCCAGGCCGCCGCAGAGGACGCCCCGCCCGCAGCCCCGGCGCCCGCAAAGGCGGGGCCGAGCCAGGCCCAGGCGAGCGCCAGCGTTGCGAGCACCGAGGTCGCCCTCGCGCGCTTCACCACCGCCGTCGAGGAGCGCGAGCCGGTGGACTCGATCACCTTTCTCGACGCCAGCGACGCCGGCGCGGATCGAGTGCTCTTCTACACCGACCTGCGGGGCCTCGAGGGCGATACCGTGACCCACCGCTGGGAGTACAACGGCCAGGTGATGGGTGAGGTGCCCTTCCAGATCGGCGGCCCGCGCTGGCGGGTCTGGTCCAGCAAGCAGCTGATGCCGACCTGGCTCGGCGAGTGGTCGGTGGAGGTGGTCAAGGGCGACGGCGAGGTGATCGCCACGGAGAGCTTCACCTACCAGGGGCCCTGAGGCATCGGGACACCCGGCGAAGGTTCGGCGCCGACGCCGCGGATGCCCCGATGCTGCGCTGCGTCGGCCCGTTGGCCGCATCGGCCCGCTAGAGGAGCGTGTCGCCGTAGACACCCTCGTCGAAGCCGACCAGCAGCGTCTTGCCGCGGCGGATCGTCGGGGCGCGCAGGTTGCCCGTGGGCCCGAGCATGGCCTCCAGCGCCTCGTCGCTCGGCTCGCCGGAGAGCTCGAACTCACGCACCTTCCTGCCCTTGGCCACGATCAGCTTGGAAGCCTCCCTGGCCATGGCCTCTGCGTCGTCTCGTCCGAGCCTGGCGCTCGCGCTGACCGTCTCCTTCGCCTCGATCTCGTGGGCATCCATGAACTTGGATGCTCGGGTGCAGGACGTTCAGCCCTTTCGCATGTAGTACCAATCGACCTTCCTGGCCATGATCCCTCCCGTCGCCTCATTCTTGACCTGAGCGCCGGCCGATCGTCTGCGGCCAGCGGCTTCGTTCAAGGTCCAGGTCGGATCGCGGGATCGCAAGAGTGGGCGGTGACGATTCCGGACTTCCGCGGATCGAGCGCCGTTCAGGCCCGCGGAGCCGCCGCGGCATTCGGGCGTACGCGCTCGTGGCGCTTGCGCGCGCCGTCGAGGACGAGGTCCGCGGCGTCGGCCAGGGCCGCTTCTGCGGGGCTCCGCGATTCCGCGGGTGTCGCCACCCAGCGGGCCATCGCCGCCACCAGGGCGGCACGGAGGCTGGCCGCCAGCGCCTCGGCGCTGACGTCGGCGCGCAGCTCGCCGCGACGCTGCCCCAACGTGAGGAGGTCGACGAGCGGGTCCGGCGTCGCCCCCGGCCCATTCGGGCGCCGAGCGGCCGCGTTGACGAAGAGCCGGGCGGCCAGCGCCGGGTCGGCCTCTGCTTGCGTGGCACATTTGCGAACAAAGTCGCGAATGGCTCTGCGAAGCATCGCTCCCTCTGCCTCGCCGACTGAGGCCAGCCCGCGATCCAGCCAGTCGTGCGCGGCCGCATCGAGAACGCCTCGCCAGCTCGCGAAGTAGTTGAAGAACGTTGCCTCGCTGACCTCGGCCGTGCGGGCGACCTCTGCCACGCGAACACGCGCCGAGCCCCGATCGCGGAGCAGCGAGAGGGCACCCTCGATGATCGCCTGTCTCGCCCGCTGGCGCTTCTGCGCTCGAAGCCCCATGCCCCTCCTCCCGTATAGAATCATCATACTTGATATCTGGGCTTTGTGGTTTTTTGGGGAATCAGTATGAAGAGCCATGCGAGATGCATGGCCGACGCGGCCTGCTAAGGTGCCGCGCGGCCCGATCCACTCCAGCCGAGCGACACCCGAGAGCGAGGATGATGAGAAGAGGAGATCCAGTGGGGCAGCCTCCCTCCCCCGTCGACGAGCTCGTGTCGCGCCTCCAGCTCGAGCCCCTCGACCGTGATCTCTATCTGGGGGATCCAGGCCCCGGCTCCGGCCGTCTCTTCGGTGGGCTGGTGGCTGCACAATCCGCCGCCGCCGCCTTCGCGACCCTCGACGATCCCGCCGAGCGCCCGGCCCACTCGCTCCACGCCTACTTCCTGCGCCCGGGGCGCTACGGGGTCCCGATCCGCTTCGTGATCGACCGCATCCGCGACGGTCGCACCTTCACGACACGCCGGGTCGTGGCCCATCAGGGGGGCGAGGCGATCTTCAGCATGGCCCTCTCGTTCGCGAGGCCCGAGCCCGGGATCGCCCATCAGGCACCGATGCCCGAGGCGCCCTCGCCGGAGGGCCTGCCCACGTGGACCGAGCTGCGCGCCAAGGCGCGGGGCGAAGAGCCCCTGCCCGACAACGGACCGGTGGACGTGCGCGTCTGCGACCCCAAGGAGTTCGAGGCCGGTGGCACGGGCAGCAATCGGCGCCTGGTCTGGATGCGGCTGCGCGGGACGCTGCCCGATGATCCCGTGCTCCACAGCTGCGCGCTCGTCTATGCGAGCGACCGCACCCTGCTCTCCACCGCGCTCAAGCCCCTGAAGATCATCCCGGGCGGGAGCTACATGGGTGCCAGCCTCGACCACGCCATGTGGTTCCACCACCCGGCGCGCTTCGACGGCTGGCTCCTCTACGTCTCCGAGAGCCCGGTCGCCCAGGCGGCGCGCGGCCTGATCTTCGGCGCGATGTTCACGGAGGAGGGCATCCAACTGGCGTCCTCCGCCCAGGAAGGCTTGATCCGCACGACCCGGAGATCATAGGCTCGAGGCTCGACGCGCGCGTCGCGCGACCGCGCGAGAAACAGGAGACGCCATGCGAGCGCCCAGGCTTCCCCTCCTGCCCCGGCTGGCCAATCGCGCCGACGAAGTCCTCGGCACGCTCGGAATCAGGCCCGTCGCCATCGATGCGGACACGGTGATCGCGCGAGCGCGCAAGGAGACCGGCCTCGAGGACATCGGAGACGAGGCGGGCATCGACGCATTGCGCCGGCTCACCCGCTCCCTCGAGAAAGAGGCACGCCTCAGCCTGATCGGCCGGTTGATGGTGCAGCAGGACCTGACGCGCTGTCTCGGCAATCGCATGCGGATGCTCGACTGGCGAGCGCGTCATCCGGAGATCGACGACGAGCAGGTCCGCCGTCCGATCTTCATCGCGGGGCAGGCGCGCACGGGCACGACCATCCTCCACGAGCTCCTCGCCCAGGACCCCGCGAACCGGATCCCACAGACCTGGGAGGTGGATCATCCGATCCCGCCACCCACGCGTGAGCACTACCACGACGATCCGCGCATCGCGCAGTCGCAGGGCGAGCTGGACCAGTCCGAGCGCTTGATCCCCGACTTCAAGCGCATGCACAGGATGGGCGGCGACCTCCCACAGGAGTGCGTGCGCATGACCGCGACAGAGTTCTCGAGTCTGATCTTCGCGGCCACGTGGCGCGTGCCCGGATATACCCGCTGGCTGATCGAGGAGGCGGACATGCAGCGGGTCTACAGCGCGCACCGCCGGATGCTGCAGCTGCTCCAGTGGAGATGCCCCGGTGAGCGCTGGGTCCTGAAGTCGCCCGGGCACCTCTGGGCCATGGAGGCGATGATCGGCGAGTATCCCGACGCACTCGTCGTCCAGACCCATCGCGACCCGCTCGAGGTGCTCTCATCGCTGTCCAGCCTCGAGCTCGTGCTTCGCACGATGGCGAGCGAGCACGCGGTGCACGAAGAGATCGCGGCCGAGTGGAGCGAATGGAACGCCATCGGCTTCGAGCGATCCGTCGCTTTCCGCGAGAGCGGCGCCCTGCCGCCGGAGCGCGTGATCGACGTGCACTTCCGCGCCTTCATGAACGATCCTGTCGAGTCCATCCGCGGCATCTACGATCACTTCGGGCTCCCCTTCACCGATTCGCTGGGTCAGTCCATGCGTCGCTACCTCGACGAGAACCCGAGCGACCGCGACGGCAAGCACGAGCACGGCTTCGCGGAGACCGGCCTCGACGTGGCCGAGGAGCGCGCGAAGGTGCAGCGCTACCAGGACTACTTCGGCGTGGAGTCCGAGGTGCAGCTCTGATGGCACGCCCCAGGGCCGCGGGCGCCGCTACGACTTCTGCGGCTTCGGCGCGAAGGTCGCGTCGCTCGCCAGGAAGGCGCCGTCCTCCAGCGCGCCATCCTCACCGAGCCGATGCGCCCGCACGCGCGCGGCGAGCACGACGTCGCCCAGCACCGGCGACGCGGCTTCGAGGGTCTTCGCATTGGCGCTGATGAGGATGTCCTCCACCTCGCGCCCCATGGAGACCTCTGCCTCGGCCTTCGCCTTGTTGATGGCCTGATGGGCCGCCACGGCGAGGTCGAAGCTGGCGGGATCGGCGGGAGCGGCCACGTGGGCGAAGTCCACCTCTCCCGGCCACGGAGCCACGTGGATGCTCTGATGCCCGGTCTCGGCTGCGAAGGACCAGGACCAGACCTCCTCCGTGATGTAGGGCAGCACCGGAGCGAAGAGCCGGAGCAGGACACTCAGCCCGAGCCGCAGCGCCGCCACCGCCGAGCCGCTCTCGACCGCCGCGTTGCCCCTGGCCCCGTCCTCGAAGGCGCGCGCCCTCACCTTTGCCAGCTCCAGGTAGGTGTCGGTGAACTGGCTCCAGAAGAAGCTCTCGGTCTCCTGCAGGGCATGCGCGTAGTTGTAGACCTCGAAGTCCTCCTGACAGGCCGCCGAGAGGGTCTTCAGCTTGAAGACGAAGGCGCGATCGAGCTCACAGCTGATCGGGTGGCGCTCGCCGGTCTGCGAGAGGACGAACTTCCCGGCGTTGAAGAGCTTGGTGACGAGGCGTTTGCCGATCTTCCACACGCCCTCGTCGAAGGCAGTATCCGAGCCGAGGCGCGCGCTGGCCGCCCAGTAGCGACCGGCGTCGGCGGTGTACTTCTCGAGCAGCGGAAGCGGCGTCATCACGTTGCCCTTGCTCTTGCTCATCTTCTTGCGATCGGGAGCGAGGATCCAGCCGGAGATCATGGCGTCCGTCCAGGGCACGCTGTCCTCGAGGAGCATGGCCTTGGCGACCGTGTAGAACGCCCACGTCCGGATGATGTCGTGTCCCTGGGGCCGCACGTCTGCGGGGAAGAGCTTGGCGTGGCGGTCCTCGTCGATGCTCCAGTGCGAGCTGATCTGCGGCGTCATCGAGCTCGTGAACCAGGTATCGAAGATGTCCGGATCACCCACGAAGCCGCCCGCCACGCCCCGCTGGCTCGCCTCGTAGCCCGGCGGCACGTCGACGGTCGGATCGACCGGCATTGCGTCGCCGTCGGCGACGATCACCTCGTCGAACTTCGGCTCGCCATGCTCGTCCAGGGGGTACCAGACGGGGATCGGCACGCCGAAGTAGCGCTGACGGGAGAGACACCAGTCGATGGAGAGGTTCTCGGTCCAATCGCGGAAGCGGGCCTCCATGAAGGGAGGATGCCACTTCACCTCTGCGCCCTTCGCGATCAGCTCCTTCTTGTGCTCCACCAGCCGCGCGAACCACTGGCGCGTGGGCAGGAACTCGAGCGGCCGCTCGCCCTTCTCGAAGAACTTCACCGGATGGTGGATCTGCTCGGGCTCCGCCCGGAGTGGCGCACCGTTGCCCGTGGCGCTGCCCTCCGGATCGTCGAGGAGCTCGACCATGCGCACCTGCGCCTGCTTCACGCTCTTGCCGGCGAGCTCCGCGTAGTAGCGGTTCGCCTTGTCGGGATCGATGCTCTCGAAGCCCTCGGTGCCGAACTCCACGGGCACCATGCGACCGTTCCGACCGACCAGCTGCCGCAGCGCCAGCCCCTGCTCGCGCCACCAGAGCACGTCCGTCGCGTCGCCGAACGTACACACCATCAGGATGCCCGTGCCCTTCTCGGGATCGGCGAGCTCGCTCGGAAAGATCGGCACCGGCACGCCGAAGAGGGGTGTGATGGCGCGCTTGCCGAAGAGCGGCGCGAAGCGCTCGTCCTCGGGGTGCGCCGTGACGCCCACGCATGCGGGCAACAGCTCGGGCCGCGTCGTCGCGATCACGAAGCTCGCGTCCGAGTCCTCCACGCCGAACTCGATCCTGTGATAGGCGCCGGGCAGCTCCCGATCCTCGACCTCCGCCTGGGCGACCGCGCATTGGAAGTCGACGTCCCACATGGTGGGCGCTTCGCTGGTGTAGACCAGGCCCTTCTCCCAGAGGTCACGGAACGATCGCTGGGCGATGGTGCGGCAGTGATCGTCGATGGTTTGATACTCCTGCTGCCAGTCGACGGAGAGTCCGAGCCGCCGCCAGAGCACGCGATAGAACTCCTCGTCCTCTCCGATCAGCGCGTAGCAGGCCTCGATGAAGTTGGGGCGGCTGATCATCCGCGCGGGCTTCTTGCGGACCTTGGCGCTCGCCTCCTCGAGCTCCAGCCCCTTCTCGTAGGGCGTACTGGGATCGCAGCGCACGTGGTAGTAGTTCTGCACACGGCGTTCGGTGGGCAGGCCGTTGTCGTCCCAACCCATCGGATAGAAGATGTTCATCCCGCGCATGCGCTTGTATCGCACCATCACGTCCGCCTGGGTGTAGGAGAAGACGTGGCCGACGTGCAGTGAGCCCGAAGCCGTCGGCGGCGGCGTATCGACCACGTAGGTCTCCTCGCGCGGATGGTCGGGCTCCCAGCGGTAGATGCCGGACGCCTGCCACGCCGCATCCCAGCGGGCCTCGGCCTCGGGCGCGTCGAAGTGCTTGGCGATGGCCGCCGGATCGATGGCGGGAACTCTCTCGGGATTCTCGTCGCTCATGATGCTCTCGGCCGAGCGCCGGGGCGCACGGAATGATCGGGGCCCGTGCGGAGGCGGGTGGTCGTCCTCCGCTGCTGGGCCGGGGATGGGCGATCGGGCGGCACGATGGCCGGGCGCCCGGGAGGCAGGAACATAGGACAGCGGGCGCGCGCCCTCTGCCCCACGCCGGGCTGTGTCCCGGGCTGCCGTGCAGGGCACGCCCGGCGCCGCTCTCGGGTGCTCCCCCGACTCACGCGAGGGCGCGAATGGCCGATACGCCCCCCATGTTCTGGAAGCACAAGAAGGCCGGGAATCGCAAGAGGGCCAGCGCCGGTGCGCCGATGCCGCGCCCGGCCCTGGATGCCGCCGACGATGAGGCACCCAAGGGCCCGCCGCTGGGCGCAGACGAGGCGGTGGACTTCATCGCCGAGCTCCTGCGCATCCAGGGAGAGCACGCCTTCGACCTGGACGACGCCGACGCCGAGACCATCGCGGAGATGCACGATGGCTGGGCGCGGCATCTGCTGGTGGGCGTCGCGCCGCCCGGGCGCGAGCTGTTGGACGTCGAAGGCGGGCAGCTCCCCCGCCCAGATGCACGGCGCGACATCCCCGGGCTGCGCAACTACTTCACCGAGCATCGGAGCCACGAGTCACGCTACGTCGTGGCCTCGATGGACGATTTGCGCGAGGCGATCTGGACCTTCATCCACGGCCTTCGTCGCGGAATGACGGAGGATCAGGCCTCGGATCGCCAGGTCGCCCACCGGATGCGCCGACTCGAGCAGGCGGTGCGGAGCAACGATACGGATCGCATCAAGAACGAGGCCAACGAGACCATCGGCCTGATGTCGCGCTTGATCAGCGAGCGCGGCCACCGCTACGAAGAGCAGATCGGGAGCCTGGCGGATCGACTCGAGCGGATGCGCGGCGAGCTCGATGCGGTGCGACGCAAGGCGGCGACCGACGGCCTCACCGGGCTCTACAACCGCGCCGCCTTCGACGAGCAGATCGAGCGGGAGCTCGACTTCGCGAGCCTCTTCGGGCACTCCATCTGTCTGCTCATGGTGGACGTAGATGATTTCAAGTGGGTGAACGATACCTACGGCCATCCCGTGGGAGACGAGGTGCTGCGCCTGATCGCGCGTTGCCTCGGGATGTCCTTCGTCCGCAAGGACGACTACTCCGCCCGCTACGGGGGCGAGGAGTTCGTCGTGATTCTTCGCGAGGTCGACGCCGCCACGGCGAAGGGCCTCACCGAGCGGCTCATGCACGCGGTCCGACACCTGGAGATCGACTACGAAAAGGCCGACTCCCTGCGGGTGAGCGTCTCGGTCGGCGTCGCCCAGCTCCGGCGAGGCGAGACGAGCGCCCAGTGGATCGAGCGGGCGGACAAGGCCCTCTACCGCGCCAAGCAGGCCGGGAAGGACCGCGTCGAGGCCGATCCCGACGATCTCGACTGAGCCGGCGGCGGCGGTCGCCCGTCGGGGGTGGCGGCGCGGAACGCGCCGACGCGAAGGCGGGACCCGCGCTTGCGGCCCTCTGCGCGCGGGTCTACTCTCCGGCGCTTCCGATTCACCGGGCCCGCTGACGCTCGCCCGGAAGTCGAGCCCCGTCGCTGACGGGGCAATCCCGATTCCGCGACCGACCCAGGATCCATCCCAACGACTCCGAAGCTCACCGCCAGGCGATGCGCACCTGCGCTGCTGACCGGGAACGGCATCGGGTCGGCGAACGCCGGGTCGAAGCGACGAAGGGCAAAGGGACGGGGCAAAGGGACGGGTCAAGGGCACGAAGGTCTAGGGGCCCGCGGTCAAGGAACGCAAGGTCGAGGT
>CAZQMY010000057.1:0-20993 GCA_964594405.1 uncultured Spirochaetaceae bacterium
GCCACGCAAGAGCATGCCTGGAAAGCCCCCCTCTCTCCGCCGAACACCTTACCAGCTCGCGCCACGGGCGGCCAGCGGAGGGGGCTGCAGCGAGGGATCCGGGCCCTCCTCACGCGGCCTGCGCCGCGCCGATCACTAGGCGCCGAGGTTCACCAGATTGGCCATCAGCTCGTTGGTCACAGAGACCGTCCGCGTATTCGCCTGGAAGGCGCGCTGGCTGACGATCATCTTCACGAACTGCGTGGCGAGGTCGACGTTCGACTCCTCGAGGGAGCTGGATCGGATGCCGCCCAGATTGCCCGTGTTGGCCGCGCCGATGAGCGGCTGACCCGAATCCCGCGACTCGACCAGCTGGCTGTTGCCGATGGACTGAAGCCCCTCGACGTTGCCGAAGTTGGCGAGCGCCAGGCGGGCCACCGGTGTCGTCTCGCCGTTGTCGAAGACGGCGTTCAGGAAGCCGTCCTTGTCGATGCCGAGCGAGGTGAGGCTGCCCGCGGCGTAGCCATCCTGGCTGAAGGAATTCAAGGCATTGTCCGTGTCGAACTGGGTCGTGGCGCCGCCGCTCGTGCCGCCGCCACTGGCCAGCGGACCGAAGCCGATCGTGGCCGACTGCGGCGAGTTGGCGCCGGAGGAGGCAGCCCAGGCGAAGGCCACCGTGGGGATCGTGGCGGTGTCCAGGGCGCCATCCGCGTCGAAGCTCAGCGTGCCCGTGCCACCGCTCTGGATGACGAACTCATCCGTAGGGCTGGCCGGTGCCGTCGAGGTGTCCGAGGTGGGCAGCGTGACGTTGTACTCCCAGGTGTTGGCCGCGGTCTTCGTGAAGAAGATGGTGGACGTGTGCGCGGCCCCCAGGCTGTCGAAGACGTCCACGACGGTCCGGAAGTTGGAGGTGGTGGTCGGGCTCCCGGGATTGAAGCCACCCGCGACGACGGGCTCGCCCTGATCCAGATTCAGTGAGATGCCGAGCACCGTCGTCGCGCGGGGCGGCGAGACGGCGGTATTCAGCGTGATGTCGCCGAGGACGCCGTTGTCGAGGTTCGTCACGGGATCGATGCCATAGCCCTGGACCCGCCCACCGAGGGAGTTGACCATGGTGCCGTTGGCGTCGAAGCCGAAGATGCCCGCTCGCGTATACGAGCGGCCCGAGCTGTCGTCGACGATGAAGAAGCCCTGCCCCTCGATCCCGACATCCGTGGCGCGTGAGGTGGTGCTGAACGTGCCCTGGGTGAAGATCGTGCCGATGCGCTGGGTGCGCGCGCCGGCGCCGATCTGCGAGAAGCCCGCGCCGCTCGTCAGGGACTGGCCCAGCACGTCGCTGAACTCCGCCCGCTTCTCCTAGAAGCCCGGCGTATTGGAGTTGGCGATGTTGTCACCGATCACCGAGATGGAGTTCGACGCCGTGTCGAGTCCCGTCACACTGCTGAAGAGCGCACTTGAAAGGCCCATGTTGGTTCATCCTCCTGAGAGATCCGTTCGGATCGAGCGTGAAGTCGCTTCACGCCCTCGTGTCATGGTTGAATTCGTCTGCCCTTGCCCGGGCGTCGTGGGCGCGATGCAATGCGATCGCCGCCACACTCAGACTCACGCGGTCCTGGTCGTCGGGCTCGGGGCCCAGCGCTGCGGTGAAGACCTCGTCGAAGCTCGCCGGATGCGCGCTCGGCCAGAGCCGACGGCGCCAGGCGAAGGCCTGCAGCGAGGTCCGCAGCCGCGTCATCCACTCGGCCAAGATCAGCTTCCTCCGACTGGCGCCTGCTCCACGGAGAAGACGTCGGTCAGCGGCACGTAGCGATCACCGATCTTGAGCACCGGCACCCCTTCGTGCACCGCGGCCCCGGTCACGACGCCGCGCATGACCGGCTCATAGGTGAGCGACTCGGCGCCGTTGAAGGCCATGATCTCGTAGTCGTACTTCCCCGGCGCGACGCGTTCGCCATCGACCCCGATGCCGTCCCAGACCAGATCGTTGGCGCCCGCCTCGGGCATGATCGCCAGCTTCGTCGCGGGATCGATCCCCATGTTGGTGATCTCGGCCACCGTGCGTCGATCCTGATCCCGAATGGTGAGCTTGAAGTCGGTGGCGTCCTTTGCGAGGCCGAAGGGGATGACGATCTCTCCTTCTTCCGGCACGAAGACCTGCTCACCCACGGCCGTCACCTCCTTGCCGATCATGCTGGACATCTGCATGAAGAGGTCTGCGTCGGAGACGCCCCCTTCGTTCACACTCGCCTCGAAGGCCTCGCGCATCTGGTCCACGCTCTCGCGCACGGCCACCAGCTGCTCGAGGCTCGAGAACTGGGCGAGCTGGGCGGAGAACTCGGTGGAGTCCGCAGGATTGAGCGGGTCCTGGCTCTGCAGCTGGGCGATCAGCATGGTCAGGAATTGATCGCGGCCGAGCTCGTCGCGCTCGGCCTCCTTCGCCTTCTGGGCCTCGATCGCGCCGTCGATGCTGACGTCGTCGAAGGGCCCCAGCCCGGAGATGTCCATGTGATTCGTCCTCCTATCGTCCCTTGTCGCGCGGGCCGGGACTCGGACCGCGCCTAGATCCTCACGTCTACGACGTCGTCGGTGATGCGTCCTGGGGCTGCCGGATCGGCGGCAGCACCACTGAAGAGCTCGCGGCGTCCGCGCGCCCCCCTGCCGTCGCCGCCGGGCTCCCCTGCCCGGCGGATCGCCCGTCCCCGCCCTGACGCGCGCCGGTCTCACCCTCTTCGCGACCGCCACGAATCTCGAACTGCTCCATGTTCAGGTCGCGCTGAGCGAGACTCTGTCCGAGCAGATCGCGCTGCTCGGCTGCGGCAATCCGCGCGGCGCCCTCCTGTGCGCTCATGACCACCTGCACGTCGTTGCCGCGAACGCTCACGCGCAGATCGATCTCACCGAGCTCGGGCGGGTGCAGGCGCAGGCGCACGCTGCCGCCGCCTCGCGCCACCAGCCACTCGACGTGGGCCGGGATCGAATCCGGGGGCGTGGGCGGCCGGGCGGGCGCAGCACTCTGGGCCGGCCCGTCCGCACTGCGAGGCGCACGATCGGCGGCGGTCTCGAGAGAATGGAGCGCGGCGTCGGGGGGCAGATCGAGGCCGCGTCCGGCGCCCTCCGCGGGTCCGGGCGCAGCCGGTGCCGACTGGACCGCCTCGAAGGCGTCGCTGAGTGGTGCTGCGCCTTCGCTGGCGCCCGCCAGGCCGGGAGCGGGCTCGGCCGTGGCCAGCACGTCGCCGGACGCGGATGACTCCGGGCGCGAGGCCGAGGCGCCTTCGGCCGGGCGCTGGCCGAAGGTCGACCGGCCATCGCGGGGCTGCCGTGCACCGCGCTCGCCATCACCCGCGAGCTCTCGCCCCTCGCCCTGCCCGCCGCCGCCTTCGGGTGTTTGCGGCGGAGGCGTCTCGAGGCCCCCCGCCCGACCCGTGCCCGAGGTGCCCGGCGTGCTCTGGGTGGACCGCGCCTCGGGCTCGGAGCGGGCCAGCTCGACGGCGGCGCGCTGCACTTCGGGCCGCGCCGGATCCGGCTGCCCTGTCGCTCGGGGCTCGGCGGCCGGCTCCACGCCTCGAGGCTGAGGCGCGCGCGCATGGAGCGGGGGGGGCGCGACGGGCGGCGCAGCATTCGCTGCCCGCTCGCCGCCCCTCTCCAAGGGCATCGTCGCTCCCGATCGCTCCTCCCTGTGCTCCTCGAACGACTCGGCCGGGAGGGGGACTTCGACCGAGGCCCGGCGCCCTTCGACCGGCTCGGAGAGCGGAGCCTCCCGTGCCGACAGACGCGCGCGCGCCCCGGCGAGAAGCTCTTCGAGCGCCGCCCGCGCCTCAGCCGAGAGCCCGGACTCGTCGAAAGCAGGATCTGCCGCCTCTCTGCCCTGCTCGAGCTGCGCAGCGATCGTGTCGACGAGCGCCGTCAAGTCGACGTCGGCCTCGCCCTCCGCCGGATCCGCTGAGTCGGTCAGGACATCGCCGAAGACCGAGGCCTCCCCCTCTGGAAGCCCGACCAGGAGTGCGTCGAGCAGGGCGAGGAATCCGGCGTCGCCTCCTTCGCCCGAGGATCCCGCTTCTCCCCCGGGATCTGCGCCGTAGATGCGGCGACCCTCCGCCCCGTGGATCGCTTCGATGGCCATCTTGATTCCTCCGCGCACGGTCATGCGCCGATGCGAGATTCAGGGGGTCTCGTCCGTCTCCGGATCCAGGGGCTCGAGCAGCCGACGGCTGATCACGAGTGCACGCTCCGAGCGCATCGCTGCGAGCACCGCTGCGCTCTGCTTCTTCTTCATGTGCTGGACGATGGCGACGGAGAGATCGAGCTCCAGACCCGAGAGCAGCAACGCTGCGCGCTCCGGGGGCATCGACGAGTAGACCTTCGAGAGCTTCTCCACGCGATCGCCATCGAGGGAGACCCAGCGCTCGATGCGGCGTTCCACCTCGTCGCGCATCTGCTCGATCTCGGCCACCCGCTCGTCGAGGAGCCGCTCGATCTCCTGAACCGCCGCCTCGCGCCGGGCCAGCTCGCGCCCCCGCTTCTCGAGGCTGAAGGACTGCTTTCGGATCTCGGCGATCAAGGACTCGACACCGCGGGAGAGCCCGGCGGACTCCGCCACGCGCCCCAGACTGCCGCTGGTGGGCGTGGTCGCGGTCGCGGATGCGCCGAGCACGCCGGTCGCGACCGTCAGTGCCGCCATGCATCGGCCGACGATTCCGGTCCGCCTGGTGAGCTGGCGCGCACGCATCAGCACTCCTCCCGATCGCGCATCAGCTGTGCTCCGCCATCGCTCCGACGATGGAGCCGCCCCGCGATCTCGTCGAGCTCTTCCTGGACCTGACGGCGCTCGCGCGCCTCGTGCTCGGCCAGGGCCCGCTCGCGCATCAGCTCGAGGCCGCGCAGCCGCGTATGCGCCTCGGCGACGCGCCCGCGGAGTCGTGCGACCCGCTCCTCGGCCTGCCGGAGCTCGCGCTCCGACGCGTCCACCACCCGATAGCCCGCCACGATGGCCCGATCGGCCAGCGCGAACTCTCCGGCGCTGATGCCCGAGCGCGCCCGGTCCACCAGGCGGGCGCCGGCCCGGGCCACCTGCGACTTCGCGGAAACGAGCGCCCGCTCATGCGCCTGCAGGACCGCCAGGCCCTTGGCCAGCTCGCGCCGCGCGCCCTCGAGCTCGTGGCTGCGCACGCGGATCACGGGGTCGAGACGGAAGGTGAAGCGCCTCATGCGCCCTCCTCCGTGGGCGCCGGGACGCCCGCCCCCACCGCCGCCGCGAGCGCTGCACTCAGCTGATCCGGCGTGCAGCGCTCTCCCTCTCTCTGGCGCAGGAATGCGTTCAAGGGATCGTGCAGCGCCCGTGCGCGGTCGATGGCCGCGTCGGTTCCGGGCTGATAGGCACCGATCGAGATCAGGTCCTCGGCGTCGCGATAGACCGCCAGCGCCTCGCGCGCCTGCATGGCGAGCTGCTTGTGCGCCTCGCTCACCACGTCACCCATGACGCGTGAGGTGCTCGCCAGGACGTCGATGGCGGGGTAGTGGCCGCGCTCCGCGAGCCTCCGGGAGAGCGAGATGTGGCCATCCAGGAGCGAGCGCGCCGCATCGGCCACGGGCTCGTTGAGATCGTCACCTTCCACCAGCACCGTGTAGATGCCCGTCACGCTGCCGCCACCCGGCGAGGTGCCCGCGCGCTCGAGCAGTCGCGGAAGCTCGGCCCAGACCGAAGGCGTGTAGCCGCGCGTGGTGGGCGGCTCACCCGTGGCCAGGCCGATCTCGCGCTGCGCCGTACAGAAGCGGGTCAGCGAGTCCATCATCAGCAGCACGTGCAGCCCGCGATCGCGAAAGTGCTCGGCGATGGCGGTCGCCGCGTGTGCGGCGCGCACCCGAAGCAGGGGCGCCTCGTCGCTGGTGCTCACAACCAGCACCGAACGCGAGAGGGCGTCGCCCAGATCGCGCTCGATGAAGTCGCGCACCTCGCGCCGGCGCTCGCCCACCAGGGCGATCACCGCGACGTCCGCGGAGGTGTGGCGTGCCACCTGCCCCAGCAGCGTCGACTTGCCCACCCCGCTGCCGGCGAAGATGCCGATCCGCATGCCGCGTCCGACGGTGGTGAGTGCATCGATCGCGCGAAAGCCGAGCCCGAGCGGCTCGCAGACACGGTCCCGACTCACCGCATCTTCCGGCGGTCGGTAGAGGGGCACGCCCGCCGCTCCGTCGAGCCCCCCGAGCCCGTCGATCGGCCGGCCGAGCCCATCGAGCACGCGCCCCAGGCAGGCTTCGCCCGCCGGAACCTCGGCGCGGGTGCGCTCGAGTCGCAACCGCGCACCCGGGACCAGTCCCGCATGACGGCCCAGCGGCATCAGCAGGAAGCGATCCTGCCGGAAGCCCACCACCTCCGCCGCGAAGGGCGGTGCGCCGTCCTCTCCGTGCACGCTGCAGATGGAGCCGAGCCGCGCGTCCACGCCTTCGCCCTCGATGAGCGTTCCCACCATCGCGCGAACCCGACCGTCGGCGCGAAGAGCCGGCAGCCGATCCAGACGCTGGCGGAGCGCCTCGAAGAATCCCTCGTCGAAGGCCCCGGTGTCGGCGGACGACGTCGGCGCGCTCATGATCGGGCCTCGGGTGTATCGAGCGCCTCGTCCATCTCCTCGACCAGCCGATCGAGCAGCGCGCTCAGTCTTCCATCCACCTCAGCGCGCTCCGAGTCCAGCGCGAAGTCGCCGGTGCCGAGCGCTTCGTCGACGCAGAGCGCCAAGGCACCGGCCTCGAGGAGCTGGGCCAGGCGCTCACTCGCGCCCTGCTCCAGCACGGCGGCGTCCTCGGGCGACAGACGCAAGGCCATCCGCGGGGATTCCGGAAGCACTTCGATCGCGCGCTCCACCAGCTCGACCAGCACGCGGGGATCCTGCTGCAGCGTCCCGCGGACGAGGCGCTCGGCCATGGCGCGGGCGAGGCTGACGACCTCGGCACGATGGGCGCGCAGATAGCGCCTGCGCAGCTCGGCGAGCTGCGCCGCCGCCGATTCGAAGCCCGCCATGGCGCGCTCGAGGCCCTCCGCCTGCTGCCAGGGAAGCTGCGCCCGCCCGTGCCCGTAGCCGGCGGCATAGGCCTCCGCCGCCACCTCACCGAAGAGCGCGGCCTCGTCCTCCTCCGGCTCCACCGGATCGTCGCCCCGATGACCATCCAGAGCGGTCGGCACGAAGCTCTCGTCCTCGGGGCTCGCGCCTGCGCCGACGAAGCACCGCTCGCCCCCCGACTCGGGCCAGCTGCGCTCAAACGAGGACATCATCGGTGCTCCCGCCTGAGTCGATGGAGAGCACGCCCTCCTCCTCGAGTCGTCGAGCCACGTCGACGATCTGCTGCTGGATGGTCTCGATCTCCGAGAGGCGCATGGGCGGAAGCAGCTCGGACTCCTCGCGGATCTGGTCGGCGGCTCGCGAAGAGACGTTGGAGAAGACCTTCTCCTTCATCTCGTCGGTGGCAGTCTTCAGCGCCACCACCAGATCCTCCGTCGGGATCTCGCGCAGCAGCGTCTGGAAGCCGCGCTTGTCGATGCCGTAGAGGTCGTTGAAGGTCAGCATCCGCTTGCGGATCTCACCGGCCATGTCGGGATCGCGTGAGTCGACGCCCTCGAGGATGGTCTGGCTATCCGACTTCGGGACGCCGTTGAGCAGCTTCGCCGCGGCCTCCGTCCCGCCCAGCGGCGTGGGCGCGGACTTCTTGCGCTCGAACATCAGCGAGAGCTCTTCCTCGATGTCCCAGACGACGTCGCTGGACACGCTGTCCAGTCCGGCGATGCGCATCAGGACCTCGGACTGCACCTCGTCCGGGAGCTGCGCCACCACCAGGCTGCCCCGATCCGCCGGGATCTGCGCGAGGATCACGGCGATGGTCTGCGGATGCTCCTGCTCGATGGTCTCCGCGATGAAGGACGGAGAATACTCCCGGAGCGTCCAGTCCACGCGCTTCTCGTCGCGGCCCAGCTTCTCCATCAGCCGCGACGCGCGCCCGGCTTCGAGGGTGGACTGGATCAGCCCGAGGGCCCGCTCACGACCACCGTGCACCGAGAGCTCGTGCTTGCCGATGGCTTCCTGGAACTCGCGCAGCACCTTGTCGAGGGTGGTGGCGGGGATCTCGTCGAAGCGGGACACCGCCGCCAGGATGCGCTCGACCTCGCTGTCGTCCAGCTTGGCCAGGAGCTGACGGACGCGGTCCGCCGGCAGCGCGAGCATCAGGATCGCCGCCTTCTCGGCACCCGTCAGCAGCTCGTACTGGATCTTCTTGGTCTGCAGTGCCATCGGTTCAGCCCGCCAGCCAGCCTCGGATGGTCTTCACGCTGTCGTCGCTCCGAGCCTCCGCCAGCATGTCCACCTGCTCCTGAAGGGTCATCTCCGTGTTCTCTTCGAGCAGACCGGGAATCATGTCCCGATCCGCCAGCCCACGGACCTCACGCGGCGTCAACTCCTCGTTCGTCGGCTCGGGCAGCGCCACCGGTACGTGGTCCGGCCGGATCGCGTCGGCCAGCGGCTTGACCATCAGCTTCGCGAAGAGGATCAGGCCGACGAGGAAGGCGACGCCGTGCAGGAGGGTCGTGAGCAGCACCAGCAGCTCGGGGGTCAGGAGGCCCTCATCCTCCGGCAGGGCGATGGTCTCGAAGGGCGCGTTCACGACGCTGATCTGATCCCCGCGTTCGCGGTCGAAGCCGACCGCCAGCGCGGCCAGGCGCTCGAACTCCTCGAGTTGCTCGTCGCTCCAGGGCTTCCAGCCGGGGGCCCCTTCGCCGGACTCCTCGGCCGTGGCCGGCTGACCATCGACGAGCACCGCGATCGAGAGTCGCTTGATGGCGCCCACCGGATCCACCTGAGGCCGGACGACCTTGCTGATCTCGTAGTTGAGGGTCTCGCTGCTGCGCGAGCTGTTGGTCTGTCGGGCCTGAGCGTCGCCGGCGGCACCGCCTTCGGGCGTATTGGCGACGACGCCCACCACGCCGCCGTTCTGCGGCGCCGTCTCGTTGGCGGCATCGGTCGTGCGCTGCTCGCTGCGCGCGACCTGCGAATCCGGATCGAAGGCCTCCTCGGTGCTCTCTCGCTGGGTCCAGTCGAGCTCGGCCGCAACCCGGGCCTCGACCCGCCCGATGCCGACGGTCCGCTCGAGGATGCTCTCGATCTGCTGCTCCAGCTGGCCCTCGAGCTTGGCCTGTCGCGCGAGCCCGGCGCTCGAGCCCCGGCGACCCCCGCCACCGCCGTGGGGCGAGAGCAGCCGGCCTCGATCGTCGACGAGGGTCACGCGGTCGGTCCTCAGCCCGTCCACGCTGGAGGCCACCAGGTGGACGATGCTGTCCACCTGCCCATCGTCGAGGTCACGCCCCGGTCGCAGCTGGACCACCACCGACGCACTCGCCTCCTTCTGCTCCTTGCGCACGAACACACTGCGCTCGGGCACGGCGATCTGCACGCGGGCCCGCTCGACGGCGTCCACCTCTTCGACGCTGCGTGCCAGCTCGCCCTGGAGCGCGCGGCGATAGTTGACCTTCTGCACGAAGTCGGTGACACCGAAGCTCCCGCGATCGAAGATCTCGAAGCCCGGGGAGGTGCCCGAGGGCAGGCCCCGCGCCGCAACACGGATGCGCGCCTCGTGGATCATTGCGGCGGGGACGTAGATGGCGCTGCCGCCCTCCTCCAGCCGCCAGTCCACGCGCTCGGTGGTGAGGGCCTCGGTGACCGTGGCGATCTCCGCGTCCTCGAGGCCTCGATAGAGCAGCCGATAGTCGGACTCCTGGGTCCCGCTGGCGAGCCAGAGGAAGAAGGCGAGCGAGCCCGCCGCGGTTGCCACCAGGGTGACCTGGCGCGCCGGCGGCAGCTCCTTGAACTGATCGAGCATGTTCGAAAGCCACTCGGGCAAGGCTCAGTCCCCGCTGCTCGCTTCGGATTCGTGACGGGGCCCCCCAGGCGAGCCGCCCATCGATCGACCGCCCCTCATATCGAGCGCAGCACCTCCTGGTAGGCGCTGAGGGCACGGTTGCGGACCTGCACCAGCATGCGCAGGGAGAGGTCGGCCTCGTTCATCGCCACCACGGCCTCGAGGGCTCCGACCTCCTCGCGCACCAGCGCGGCCGCGGTGTCCTCGGCGTTGTTCTGGGCCTCGTTGACCTCGCCGATCGCATCGCCGAGCACCTCGCCGAATCGCTGGGTGAGCGGCGCACGGGCCGTCTGCTCCTGGCGAAGTGAGGGCGCCTGCGCGGCGACCCGTCCGATCTCGATCTCCGACATCACTAGGCCCCGACCTTGAGGATGGCGTCGGCCATGGCGCGCGCCTTGCGAATCACCATGACGTTGGCCTCGAAGCTGCGCTGCGCCGAGAGCAGGTTCGTCTGCTCCTCGACGATGTTCACATTCGGGAAGAGCACGTGGCCCGTCTCGTCCGCGTCGGGATGCCCCGGCATGTAGCGACTCACGAAGTCGCGCGGATCCTCCTGGATGCGCGAGACCTCGACCGCACGCATCTGGTGTCGCAGATGCGAGTCGAAGGGCTCGGCGATTCGCGATTCGACGAAGACCGGATCGCGGCGGCGATAGGGTCCGCCGTCGGCGGTCCGTGTGGTCTCGGCGTTGGCGAGGTTCGACGCGGTGATGGTGAGGCGGGTGCGCTGCGCCATCGTTCCCGCCACCGCGATGTCCATGACGTCGGAGAGTGACAAGACCAGACTCCTTTCGGTGCTTTCGCTGCTCTCGCTGCCTTCTCTGCTTTTCCTGCTTTCCGTGCTTTCCGTGCTTTCCCTGCTTTCCCGATGCGGGGCTCACGTCGACCGGCCCACGGGCCGGGACGGATCAGCCGTTGGATCCCATGGCAGTTCTGAGCATCGTGGACAGACGGCTCAGCATGTTCGACTGCTGGATGAAGGCCCCGGCGTTGCGATGGGCCTCGACGACTTCGGTATCGAGATCGACGCCGTTGCGATCCGGACGCGTGCCGGGCGGTCCGAGCTCGAGCTGGAAGCCACCGGGGCCAGCCGCGCTCGCAGAGGCGGGGGCAGGGAGATGCGACGCGTGGGTCCGCGCCGGCGTAGCGGTCTCCTTCGCGAGCAGCGCCTCGAACCTGAGATCACGTCGGCGGTAGCCCGGGGTGTCGGCGTTGGCGATGTTGCCCGCCAGCAGCTTCTCGCGCTCCTGTCGAAAGCTGAGGCTCGACTTGTACAGAGCCATGGTCTCGTTCATCAACCCGATCACTTCTTCCCCCCCATGCCAGGCGCCGCGATCGACCTCGCGGCCCCGGCTTCGTCGAGAGCAAGCGCCGTGCCACTCGAGGCGGGCCCCAGATCGAACTGAGCGCCGCTTCGACGATGCCGAAGCTCCGGCTCCCGCGACCCTGAAAGGCCGGTCCGCAATGCGACGTTCAGCCTGAAAGACGGAAGGGGTTCGATTCTTCCGGCTTGACATCGGCGCCAAGGCCGAGCGGATGATGCCGCTCGTCCGGCTCAGCTGAGTCCGTACTCGCGGATCTTGTTGCGCAGGGTGCGAACACTGATCCCCAGGGCTCGCGAGGCATGCGTGCGGTTGCCACCCGCCCGGGCGAGCGAGCGCAGGATGGCTCGGCGTTCGAGGCTGCGGAGGTTCAGCTCCTCGGCCTCGGGGCCGGGGTCGGCCTCGGCCCGCTCGCCACGTGGCGGCCCCGTCATCAGACGATCGAAGTCGATGCTCGCCCCTGGAAAGAGCAGCACGGCCTTGCGCATCAGGTTCTCGAGCTCGCGTGCGTTGCCGCGAAGCGGGAGCTGCTCGAGGGCCGCGGCACTCGCCGGGCCGAGCTTCGGCGCGGCGCTGCCGACCCCTTCGGAGATGCGCTCGAGCAGATGCCGCGCCAGCGGCACGATGTCCCGGGGCCGCTCACGCAGGGGAGGAACCCGGAGCACGACCACGTCGAGGCGATAGCGGAGCGATTCACAGAGCCGGCCGGTGTCGACGAGCTCGCCGAGGGGGCGATCCGAGGTCGCGATCACGCGGACGTCCGCACCGCCTTCATCGCCCGCAGGCGATTGAAGCAGCGAGACCAGACCGACCTGCAGGGCCGCCGGCAGGTCGGCCACGCGATGGACGACGAGGCTTCCGCCATCGGCCGCCGCGAAGCGCCGGGCCAACACATCCAGCCCCGTGCACCGCGGCTCGTGCGAAGCGTGGCGGGCGTCGGCATCAGGATCCCCCCCTTCGAGGTGCTCGAGGGGGCCCGCGCGCCGCGCGCTGATGCGATGGATCGCCTCCGCGATCCGCCGCTTGCCGGTTCCGTGCTCGCCGACGATCTGGATCGTCGCGTCGCGACAGAGCGCCGCCCGGCGCGCCTGCTCGAGCACCGACAGGAAGCCCGGGTCCTCACCGACCAGGCCGAAGCAGCGCGCCAGAACGTCGCGCTCGCCCGCGCGGGTGATCTCCGCATCGCGGAGCGTCGCCTGCAGGCGATCCAGGAGCGCAGGCACGCCGAAGGGCTTGCGCAGGACGTCGAGGGCGCCGGCGCGCAGACAACCGACCATCAACGCGATGGACTCGCAGCCGGTCATCGCGAGCACGGCGGGCGGCGAGGACGCGCCGGCCAGCGCTTCGATGGTGGCCAGATCGGCCACGTCCGCGATGTCGACGAGGGCGATGTCGAAGCGCGTGGCGTGCAGCTGCTCCCGCAGATTCAGCGCCGCCGCCGCCGGATCGAGCACGTCGACCTCGTAGCCGGCGGCCGCGATCGGCAGGGTCAGCTCACCTGCGAGCAGCGCATCGGCCTCGATGAGCAGCAGTCGCGGCATGACCTACTCCAGCGTCTCGGGCGCGGCTCCGGCGCAAGACAGGCGCCCGCTGGGCGAGGGTTCGGGTGAAGGCGCGAGCATCCACCAGGTGAGCTGGACCTCCTCTCCCTGGTAGCGCTCCTCCAGGCGCCCGCCATCGCGAAGCGCGGCCGTGCGCAGCTCGCCCACCGCGATGCTCGCCGTCGTGGCCAGCCCACGGTCGCCCGCGTGCGCGATCAGACGGACCGCGCACTCGGACCCTTCGATCACGCCCTCGATGGCGAGCCGCCCGCCGCTCCCGACGAGCTTCGCCGCGCTGCGGAGCAGCATCAGCGCAGCGCGCCGACTGCGCCGCTGATCACCGACGAGCGCTCTGCCCTGATCGGACGCGGGCTCCGCCCACTCGATGCCCCGAGCGGCGAGGACGGGCGAGAGCCGTCTGTGGAGCGAATCGATCACCTCGCGAAGGTCGCCTTCGACGACGCGCTCCTTCGCGCCGGGCGCCAGCAGTGCGAGGAGCCGACCGATCAGCGCATCGAGGTCTTCCGCCGCGTCACTCACGCGTGAGGCCAGGCGTCGGTTGGCGGGCGTGAGCGCGTCGCGCATGAGCTGGCTGGCGGCCAGCTCGACGCGAGAGAGCGGTGTCTTCATCTGTGCCGCAATGGCGGCGGCGAAGGTCTGACGAGAGCGCAGCGCCTCGTCCTGCGTCTCGTCTCGATGCCCTTCGTCTTGCCAGTGCTCTGCATCCATCCCGTCTCCTCCGTTCGGTTCACTCCACGGGAGCGCGTGGATCGCGTTGCGCGCCCCGAAGCATCCGGATCGTCATCGATCTGCGGCCTGCTTCGCAGGCAGGACCCCGCGCGCGAATCGGGTGCTGGGCAGATACGCCCGCCGGAGTGGATCCAGGTCGGATTCGAGCTGGGCCAGCGAACGCCACGGCCCTGCCTCTTCCATCCCCAGCGCCTCATGCCAGACGTCACCGCGACCGGCCCGCCCCGCTTCGATGTCTGCCAGCATCTCCGCATCGGGCCCGAGCGCACCGAGCCAGTAGCCAGCTTCAGAGGCCATCGCGCCGCTCGGCAGCTCTTCGGCGGCGCTCCGATACAGCGCGCGGGCGCGATCGACGTCCCCGGCATCACGATGCGCCTCCGCGGTCAGGAGACTCGCCTCGCCATGGACCAGCGGCCATCTGCTGCGAGCCTCTCTCGGGACCTTCGAGAGCGACGTCACGAGCAGGGCCCTCGACTCCTCGTCGGAGCCGATGACCGACACCGCCTCGGCGTAGAGCAGCGTGGCGTGCAGACGGCGCCGCTCGATCCCACCCATGTCCGCCTGCTCGAGCAGCCCCTGGAGGAGCTTCGCCGCCTCGGCGGGCTGCCCGTCGCGGAGCTCGGCCTCGGCCAGCAGCAGCCGCCACTCCGAGGCGTGCTCGACCTCCGCCTCTGCCTCGCGGGCGAGGCTCGCATGGGCGGCGGCACGCACCATCGCGTAGTCCTCGGCGTTCAGCGATACCCGCGCGAGTGGTAGCGCCACCGCGCCCGCCGCCTCGGCGCCGAAGGTACGCGTGAGCCGTCGATAGACATCGATGGCCAGCCAGGGCATCTCCAGGATCTCCAGGCATCCACCGAGGGCGAGGAAGGGATCGGGCTCGCGGGCCCGATCCATCAGGATCGAGTAGCGCCCGCCGAGCCGCAGGGTCACCGCCAGGCACGCGTCCTCGGTTCTCGGTGCGCTGGTGGCGCGCGCGAGCATCTCGTCGAGGTCGCGCCGGAAGTTCGGCGTCAGCACGCGATCGTAGCCCTCGTACGCCAGCCGCGTCCCAGCGGCCAGCGCGCCATCGATGTCGCCCTGTCGAAGCAGCTCCGAGACCAACACGCCGAGCGCGTAGAGTCGCACGGCACGAAGCGAGGAGCTCGCTGCCGCCAGCACCGTCTCCACACGCTTGTCTCCCGTGCCGGGCTCCAGGCGCAGGTCCACCTGGCGCACCGAGGCGATCAGGCCGGGGGCGTGCCGTCCCCGTCGCTCCGAGACGAGATCGAGCAGCTCGCGCGCCTTGCGCTCGTCGCCCCGCAGATACTCCACGTCCGCCCGGCGGATGGTGACGAGGTCGAAGGCGTCGCGATTCGTCGTCGCCTCGAGGTAGCGCTCCATCCACGCCAGCGCGCCCTCGTAGTCGCCGTCGTCCATCGCCGCCTCGGCGACGCGCAGCGCCCAGCCCATGAGCGATGCACCGAAGGCCTCGGCGCGCGGCAGGAGCGCCTCGTACTCCATGCGCGCGCGTTCGCTCTTGCCCGCCTCGAACGACAGATCGGTCAGGCGCAGACGCGCCCCCGCGGCCAATCGGGCGTTGGCACTCCTGGCCAGCCGACGAAAGCCGAGATGGGCTTCGAACGCGCGATCGGTCCGGTAGAGCCCCTCGGTGCGATAGAACTTCGCCTCCTCGAAGCGTCCGTCCACACCCACCAGGTCCTCGAGCAGACGTTCAGCCATCGTGCACTGCGCGGCGCTCTCCGGGTAGCGGCCGAGCAGCAGGGCGAGCCGCGCCATCTCCAGTCGGCCGCAAGCCCTCGAGCGACGCGGCGCGGAGCGACGGAGCGCCCGCTGGAGCGCATCGCGCGCGACCAGCATCTCCTCGCGCTCCGAGGCGACGCGCGCCTGAACCGAGGCGATGAGCAGCGCAGCCTCCGCGGGGACCTCGTCCACCTCGCCGAGGTGCGCTTCGACGATCTCGAGCGCCTGCTGCCACTCTCGTCGCTCGAGCAGAGCGACGAAGGACTCGTAGGCATCCGGCAGACCGACGGGGATGCACAGATCCACGCCGTCGAGCGTGGGCGTCTCGAGCAATCGCCGGTCGAGGATGTCGTAGGGCGAGGGCGGGATCGGCCGCGGCGGCTCCGCGGCCCCCGCGCCGGTCGCTGCGAGGCAGAGCGCGATCGCGACGAGCATCGACACATGGATCGATCCATGGGCCACAGCGCGGGCCGCGGCCGGGCGCTGGCGTGGCTGCGTGGCGGGCTCGGCCATCCCGGTCAGGCGGGCCGCTGGGCGCGGGAGCGGATCGCCCGCCGCTGAGCGTCGCAGGCATAGCGGACGATGGCGTCGCGGCCGCCCTCCTCCACCGACTCGAAGGCGAGCGCAACGCGCTGCCTCGCCCCATCCACGCGACGCGTCGGCCCCGAGACCACCTGCGCGAGCGCTCTGACGACTCTGGGCGGTGAATCGGGCAGCAGCATCTCGACCTTGACGGCGTCGCCAGGACGGAAGGGCTCGTCGGTGGTGGTCTGCAGGCCCGAGGCCGAGAGCACGGCCGTCCGCATGTCCGCCTCGCCGACGGGCGGGGTCGGCGCTTGAGCCCTGCCCTCGAGCAGGAGATCGAGCTTCTCCTCGATGCGCTGGAGGGTTGCGAGCAGCAGCTCGTCGCCCGACGAGGCGCTCCAATCGGCTCGCGGCGCCTCCAGCTCCGCGCGCAGCTCCTCCTCCTCCTCGCTGGTCAGCCAGCCGAGGCGGATGGGCAGGCGCACGGAGACGCGGAAGAACGCCCGCCGGCACTGACCGTCGAACTCGGGCTTCGCCAGGGGCACGGAGCGCCACGACTCGGCCGTCGAGGCTTCGGCCCCCGCATGATCGCCAGACCACGGCTCCGACCCGGCACGCTCCGTACGATCCTCATGCATGCAGACTCCTCGCGCCTCCCGACTCGCCACCCAGGCGTCGGACCAGCGAGCCGAGCACGGCGTGCCATCGATCCATCATCGGCGCGATCTCGAACTCGAGGTAGTCCGAGACGCGGACCCAATCCGCCTGCTGCTGCGCCTCGAAGATCGAACGGATCCACTGGGTGAGCTCGCCGGGCAGCCCTGCGGCCTCGGCGCCCTCCTCGCCCATGATCTCCGCGCCCGAAGAGATCGTGCTCGTCAGCATCATCAAGGAGTCCGCGAGGTCCACCAGAAGACCATTGCCCTCCTCGATCCGCCCCATGCGCAGATGATCCACGCACTGGTCGATCACGATCGAGACCGAGTCCGCGTACTCGGCGCTGCTCGACAGGCTGTCGAGCGCGACCTGCCGCGAGCTGCACGACTCGATGGACACGACATCGACCCCGAGGAGGCTGACCAGGGCGGGATCCTCGAGCTCACCGGCCTCCAGCGTCTTCCCATCCAGGCTCACGCTCAATACGACGCGGTCCAGCTCCTCCTCATCGCTCCCCCAGCCTTCGATGAGCTCGTGCAGATTGGCGAAGTCCTTGCGATCGACTTCGCTCGCCACGCCATCCATCACGATGCGCATGCCGCCCTCCCCTCGCCAGCGACCTCGATTCCCGTCGCACGTACTCGACGGAGCCCGAGATCGACCCGTCGCTTCGCCGAGGGCTCGAGCAAGCGCCGTGCCAGCCACGCAGAGGGGATCGAGCGCGCTCTGGTCTCGGATGGATCGAGAGAACCGGCGCCATGCTGGTCGTCGGTGCGCGCCGAGACGTTCATCGTGAATGCCGCGGCTTGCAACGCGAAAGAACGATCAGAGGACGAGGCCCACTTGGATGCGGGACGTTCAGGCCTCCTGCCTCGCACGGGCGCGCGCGCGGGCCAGGAGGGGGAGCAGCCGGGCGGTCATCTCTTCCCCGTTGTAGGGCTTCTTCGCGAAGCTGTCGGCTCCGGCCTTGACACTCACCTTCACCATCCGCTCGGTGGGCTCCCGCGACACGATGATGATGGGGATTCCACGGGTCCGGTCATCCGAGCGCAGGGTCTCCATCAGGTCGATGCCCGAGCGCACATTCAGGTCCCACTCGATGAAGAAGCCGCTCACCTCCACCATCTCCTCGAGGTCGTCGGGGTCGAACTCCACGGGGTCCAGCGCCCAGACCGACCAGCCCAGGTCGTCCTCGAGGTCCTCCGCCTCGTTGCGGTCGTCCATCGAAGAGTCGATGACGACGATGGAGATGTCGCCATCGACCTCCTCGCCGTCCTCGTCGTCGTACGTGCCGTCGGCACCGCGCCTGACGCCACCCTTCCCGATCCCGAACCACGAGGTCGCGACCTCCGGCGGAAAGATCAGGTCGAGCCGTCCGTCCTCGAAGCCCGGGATCAGCACACGATATCGGGCGACATAGAACTCGTCGCCGGGCATCCACGACTGGTCGATGATCGGCGAATCCATCTCGGCGGTCTGCTCGATGGCCACCGCTGGGAGATGATTCTCCTCGCTGAGGATGCGGGAGAGCACGGCGTTGGCGAGGCTGATCACCTCGCCGTAGGCGTCGAGGTTGTCCTCGTCCATGGGCTCGGTGCGCAGCTCCTTGATGCGCTCCTCCCCCTGCCCCATGAGCAGACAAGCCAGGGTGACGGCCTCGGCCCGGGGCATGACCAGGAAGAAGCCGTGCCCGGACTCGTCCTTCGCTCGGCATCGCGTGTAGCCAACGGCGTCGTCGTCGATCAGGGCCGCCCTGCGGTCGAGCCACTCGACGGTCGGGCCCTTGATCGCGATCTCGACGCCCACGAGAGCGCGAAGATCCTCGGACACCGCGCGCGCGAAGGAGAGGCCGATGGCCGCGAGGTCGAGCTCGTCACTCATCGCGCGCCATCCGGTCGTGCGTGCGAGCGCACGACGAGGCACCCCCTCCACTCTCCAGCCGACCGCGGGAGCGCATGAGGGAGCGGATCATGGGATGTGTATCCGCTGGCGGCCCCGCCCTCAGGCGAGCACCTCGTCGAGGACGGACTTCAGCTTGTCGGCGGTGAAGGGCTTCACCACGTATCCACTGGCACCAGCGTCCTTGGCCTCACCCATGGCATCCTGACCACCCTCGGTGGTCACCATGACGATCGGGACCTCGGCCCCATCCGCGCGTCCCCGGATGGCCTTCACGAAGTCGATGCCGCCCATGTTCGGCATGTTCACGTCGCTGAAGACGATGTCCACAGCACCGTTGTCGAGTACCGAGAGCCCCTCGACGCCGTCGCCTGCCTCGATGACCTCGGCCCCGTCGTAGCCGGCCTGCCTGAGGGTCCGCATCACGATCTTGCGCATGGTGGATGAATCATCGACGATTAGAATCTTCACGTTGCTAACCCTCTATCGCGTGGTGGTCGCATGATTGTCTGCCACCGGATGATGGATGATGGCTGTTGGCCGATGCCCCAGCTTCGGATGGACCCGCTTCGGGCTTTAGTGCCCGCGTCTCGAAGAGTGCCTGCTCGACGTTGTCGAATAGCCTGTGTCCGAGCTCGACCGCTGCCAGCGTCGCCTCGAAGAGATAGATGGATTCCTCTACGGCCTGCTCGGGCGTAGGCAGTACGGCGTCGGCCTTGCGAAGCTTGGCGCGCACCCCGTAGATCTGGGGCTGCACCATCTGGTCGAGCCACGCCGTGCCGACCAGCTGGTTCTTCACCCGGCGCTCCATCTTTCCGACTCGACGAAGGATGTCGATCTGGCGTTTGGGCCCCGATGCCCTGGGCAGCTCACGCTGTGCCTTCTGGGATTCCTTGAGTCCACGCTCTGCATTTCGTTCGACCCGGCTCAGCGTTTCCCGTGCGTTCTCGAGCATGTCCTCATAGGCCTCGACCTCCGGCGCCTCCCAGGCATCGTGGGCCTCCAGGATGCGATCCAGGGGATCGACCCGCTCACCGGCGAGCTCCTCGAGAGCCTCGGCAAAGACGCGGTGCTCGAGGTTCGGGATGTGGGCCCCGCCCTCCGTGCAGTTGATGAGGTTGCAGCCGAGGCGGGAGAGCTGCGGCCCGATGTTCCGATACTGCTCGATGAACGTCGCATAGCTGTAGCAGGTCCGGATCCGGCCCTCCTGATGCCAGTCGTCGACCCACATGGTGGCCTTCTCGACCTCGTCGACCTTCTGGTCGATCTGCAGCAGCCGGCCCTTCTCCTTGCTGTTGCCGAGCCGGATCTTGTTGTTGCCGTCGGGGATCATGGTGACGCAGTCGTAGGCAGAGCCTTCGGCGTAGATCCGGTCGTTGGTGAAGGCGAGATCCTGGCCGATCAAGAGGATGTCGCGACAGCCGAGCGCGAGGGCGATCCCCACGGCACCCTGGGCGACGCTTCCCCCGCCCGAGGTGAAGCGCCGGATTCCGTGCGGGCGGACCAGCCACTTCGCGATCTCGTTGAAGACCGGCACGGCCACGAAGCGCGATCGCACGTTCACCTCGAAGAGCGCGGTGTTGGTGTCCGGCGTCACGACCAGATTCACGTCGTCGGACGTCCCGAACTTGCTGAGCTGCTGGATCACGTTCTGGCTCTCGAGGATGTGGACCAGATGCGGCTCGATCCCGGCCTGGCGGAGCGCGCCGAGGGTCTGGCCGATGGCGATGATCAGCACGCGATCCTGCAGCTCCGCGAGCAGGGGAAGCTGCTTGTTGAGCGAGGGGCCCGCGGCGGCGACGACTGCAGGCACGCCCACGAAGGCATCGTAGAGGGCGCTCAGGTTCGGCGTGCGCCGAAGGTGGTCCGCGTGCTCGGCCGTGAGCATGGCCCACACCATGGACTTGTTGATGCGCGTCAGCGCACCCATGTCGAACGCTTCCTTCGCTCGGCGCACTCGCTTCACCGCCTCGACCACCTTCTCGGATCGGTGCTGGCTCATCGCGGGCATCGGGAAGACCTGCAGCCTGATTCCCGAGGTATAGAAGCGGTTGAAGAGCTCGATCAGGTAGTCCGCGTCGCTGGTGATCTCGAAGTCGTCCGCGCCGAGCAGCATCATGTTCTCGCGCACCGCCAGCGCTCCGCGCAGCCGCGGCAGGGAGGGCTCGTAGACCACGATCGGTCCGGCGTGCTCGGCGCGATAGGCCTCCAGCTGATGCCCGAGCGCGAAGCCGAGGACGATCAGGACATCGGGGGGCTGCTCGCCGGCCATCTCGGCGGCGAGCCGACGCCCCTCGGAGACCGGATCGTAGGCCGAGGCGAGGAGCTGCCCGTCGACCGCCACGGTCGGATGCCCGCGCGGTCCGATCCCGTACTCGATCCCCTCGTCGCCCAGCTCTGCGATGGCGTCGGCCAGCGACGTGTTCTTCCTGCGGACACGGGCGAGGTTCTTCTGGAGGTTCCGGTGCCTGGCGGCATTGTCCATGGCTGGTCTTCCTGTGGCGTCCCCGCCGCCTCCGATCGCCTGCGAGTGCAGCATCGGGCGCTCACGGCTTCGTCCTTCCGCTCAGCGGCGAATCTCGTCCACCACCGCGGCGAGGCTCTCGATCACGTACTGCACCTCCCAGTCGGTGAGGCCTGGATGGAGCGGGATGGAGAAGAGCCGGAGATACTCGGCCTCGGTCAC
>CAZQMY010000058.1:0-20752 GCA_964594405.1 uncultured Spirochaetaceae bacterium
AGCTCGCCGTGCCCAACGAGCGCGCCGCTGCGCCGATCCTGGGCACGCACCCGGACGACATCGACCGCGCCGAGGATCGCGAGCGCTACGACGAGTAGATCGAGAAGCACGGCCTGCAGCGCCCGGCGGGCGCCGTGGCGCGCAGCGCCGATGAGGCCGAAGGCGTGGCGGAGCGGATCGGCTATCCGGTGCTCGTGCGGCCGAGCTACGTGCTCGGCGGGCGCGCGATGCAGATCGTCCAGGACGTCGATGCGCTGCGAAACTACATGCGCTTCGCGGTGCGGGCCTCGGCGGAGCACCCGGTGCTGGTGGATCGCTTCCTCAGCGACGCCACCGAGGTGGACGTCGATGCCATCAGCGACGGCGAACGGGTCGTGGTCGGGGGCATCATGGAGCACATCGAAGAGGCCGGCGTGCACTCGGGCGACAGCGCCTGCTCGCTGCCGCCCTATTCGCTCTCGGAAGAGGTGATCGCCCGGATCGTGGAGGCCACCCGCGCGCTGGCGCTCGAGCTGGGTGTGCTCGGTCTGATGAACGTGCAGTACGCCGTGAAGGACGGCGAGGTCTACGTCATCGAGGTCAATCCGCGCGCCTCGCGAACCGTCCCCTTCGTCTCGAAGGCCATCGGTCGCCCGCTGGCGAAGCTGGCGGCGCTGGTCATGAGTGGCAAGACCCTCGAGGAGCTCGACTTCACCGAGGAGATCGTGCCGACCCACTTCTCGGTGAAGGAGGCAGTCTTCCCCTTCGTGAAGTTCCCGGGTGTCGACACGCTGCTCGGCCCCGAGATGAAGAGCACCGGCGAGGTCATGGGCATCGACTCGGACTTCGGCCGGGCCTACGCGAAGGCGCAGATCCAGGCGGGCAACAGCCTGCCGCTCTCTGGCAGCCTGCTCGTCTCCGTGCGTGCGGCCGAGCACGAGGCCGTGGTCGAGCCCGTCAAGCGTCTGGTGGAGCAGGGCTTCAAGGTGTACGCCACATCCGGGACCGCCGCCGTGCTCGAGGCCAACGGGATCATCGCCGAGGTCGTGGCCAAGGCGCACGAGGCGGACGTCGAGACCACCGTCGACCTGATCGACGCGGGGCGCGTGGATCTGGTGATCAACACCGTGCTGCCCGCGGCCGAGGCCATCAGCGATTCGTTCACCATGCGTCGGGCGGCCCTGCAGCGCGGCATCCCCTACTGCACGACCGTGTCCGCCGCGCGCGCCTCCGCCGAGGCCATCGGCGGCCTGCGCCTGACGTCCATCGGCGTCCGCCCGCTGCAGCTTACCCATGGCCGCATGGGGTGAGCCCGGTGGGGGGGCAGGGCGGGCGCGCGGGCGAGCCCCGGCGCAGCGCGGCCGCGGACGCCGCCCTCGCGCTGCTCCGGCCCCTCGAGTTCGCCGCCCGGGACGACTTCGCCCGCATCGATCGCATCAGCGAGCTGGGGCGCTCCGTGCAGCGGGCCTGCCAGCGTCTGCTGGCGCTGAGGATTCCGCCCGATCTATCGAGCTATCTCGAGAAGTTGATCGATGAGTTCTCGAAAGAGCTCGAAGGCGAGTCGCTCGCCCGACAGATCCGCCAGACCCTGGAGGACCTGGCGCCCCTTCGCGATCCGCGCTGGCCGGAGGCGATGCTGCGGCGCCCGCTGACGGCGCTCCCGGGCATCGGCCCCAAGCGCGCCGAGCACCTCGCCTCGCGTGGCCTGCGGAGCGTGAGCGACGTGCTCTTCCATCTCCCCACCCGCTACGAGGATCGCCGCAGCCTGATCCGCGTGGCCGAGCTCGAGGTGGGACGGCGGGCCACCTTCCTCGCCGAGGTGCTGGTCGTCGACTTCGTCACCACGCGCAGTGGCGGCCGACACCGGCGCATGCTGCAGGCGGTGGTCGGCGATGGAACGGGCAGCGTCAACCTCAAGTGGTTTCGCGGTGGCGACGCCATCGCGTCGAACATCCGGAAGGGCGGCTGGCTCCTGATCACGGGAGATGTCAAGCGCTACCGGTTCAGCAAGGAGCTCGTCCACCCCGAGATCGATCCGGTGGATGTCGAGGGCGCCGGCAGCACCGAGGCCCTCACGAGCGAAGGGGCGGGGGGCGCATCGCAAGCGGGCGAGACGCCCGCGGCGAATGCCGTCGATCAGAGCGCCCTGCGCAGGGTGGTGCCGAGCTACTCGGTGCCGGAGGGCCTGAACCCGCGCACCCTGCGTCGCCTGATCGGCCAGGGGGTCGCGCAGTACGCAGACCTCGTCACCGGGCATCTGCCCGACCGGCTCGTCGAGGAGCGCGGATTGCCCTCGGCCGCCGAGGCGCTCGTGGCCCTCCATGCCCCCGCGCCCGACGCCGACGTCGAGGCCTACGGGGCCTTCGCGTCCGCGGCTCACGAGCGCCTGGTGCTCGAAGAGCTCTACCTGCTCGAGCTCGGCCTGGCGCTGCGCCGGCAGGGGGATCGGCGGCAGCCCGGCCTCGCGCTGGTCCCCGACGAGGCACGCGCCGCCGCAGCCGAGTCGGCGCTCCCCTTCGCGCTGACCGTGGCGCAGGCGCGCGTGCTGCGCGAGATCCGCGCCGATCTCGCGCGACCCGAGCCCATGCATCGCCTGCTCCAGGGCGACGTCGGCAGCGGCAAGACGGCGGTGGCCCTGCTGGCCGCCGCGAGCGTGGCGCACGCCGGTCATCAGACGGCGCTCATGGCGCCCACCGCGCTGCTCGCCGAGCAGCACGCCCGCACCATCGCCGCACTCAGCGGCGAAGTGACCTCACCGCTCCATCTGCGGATGGCGCTGCTCACGGCGTCGGTGAAGAAGGATCGCGCGGGCGCGATCCGCGAGGCGCTGGCCAGGGGCGAGCTGGACCTCGTGGTGGGCACGCATGCGCTGGTCCAGGAGGACGTCGCCTTTGCGCGCCTCGGCCTGGCCGTGATCGATGAGCAGCATCGCTTCGGCGTGCGCCAGCGAAAGGCCCTGGCCGAGCGCGGCCCCGAAGGCCGACTGCCCCACAGCCTCGTGATGACCGCCACTCCGATCCCCCGTACCCTCGCGCTGACGCTCTACGGTGACCTGGACGTCTCGGTGATCGACGAGCTGCCCCCGGGCCGCAAGCCTGTGGAGACGCTGCTGCTCCGCGAAGGCGAGGGCAGGCGGATCACCGCTCTGGTCCGCGCGGCCCTCGAGCGCGGCGAGCAGGTCTATGTCGTCTATCCGCTCGTCGAGGAGAGCGAGAAGGTCGACCTGCGCTCTGCCCTCGAGTCGGCGCAGAAGATCGCGGCGGCGTTCTCCGACGTGCGCGTCGACGTGGTGCACGGTCGCCTCGATGCCGCCGAGCGCGCCGACACCATGGCGCGCTTCGTGCGCGGCGAGAGCCGCATCCTCGTCTCCACCACCGTGATCGAGGTGGGCGTCGACGTCCCGAACGCCACGCTGATGATCATCGAGCACGCCGAGCGCTTCGGGCTGGCCCAGCTCCATCAGCTGCGCGGCCGCGTGGGCCGCGGCGAGAAGCCCGGACAGTGCATCCTGGTGGCGCGCGGCGGGAGCGAGAAGGGCGAGGCCCGGCTCCGCGCCATGCTCGAGACGCACGACGGCTTCGAGATCGCGGAGGCGGACCTCCGGATCCGTGGCCCGGGCGAGTTCCTGGGCACGCGCCAGAGCGGCCACATGCCCGACCTGCGCATCGCAGACCTGCTGCGCGACGCGAAGCTCGTCGAGGTGGCCCGGCAGGCCGCCCTCGCCACGGTCGAGACGGATCCCGGACTGACGGGACAGCGCGAGCTGCGAGGAGCCGTGGCGGAGCGCTGGGGGGAGCGGCTCTCGTTGGCGGACGTCGGGTAGGGGGAGCAGTCCGGGAGACCTCGACCCGCCTACGGCAGATCCACCTGGCTCAGCCAGAAGCGCTCGATGTCCTTCACCATGTCGAGGTACGCGCTCAGCTCCGGCGGCTTGGTGATGTAGCAGTTGGCGTGGAGCTCATAGCTGAGTCTGACGTCCTCGGCGGTCGACGAGGTGCTGAGTACGACGACCGGGATGGTCATCAGCTCCGGATCCTGCTTGATCTGCTGGAGGACCTCGCGTCCCGAGAGTCGCGGCATGTTGAGGTCGAGCAGGATCATCTTGGGGCGCGGCGCGGCGGCATGGGGCCCCTCTCGGCGCAGGAAGGCCCGCGCGTCGACGCCGTCCCGGACGACGTGTAGTCGGATCTCGAGGGCGGAGTCCTTGAGTGCCTCTTGGGCGAGGAAGATGTCTCCCTCGTTGTTCTCGACCAGCAGGATGTCGGCGGCGGGGCCCCCACTGGCTTCTAGCGCAACGGGCACTCGAACCTCCGGGCGCGTTCGATTGAGGATGGGCGCGTGTGGCTCGTGTGGCGCCACCACCCGGGTCATCGGCGCTTCGCCCGACGCACCCGAGTGCATCTCTCACAGCTCCGGGCAAATCCCCAGCGGACCTCCTGCCTTCCGCCGGTCGACACGTCTGGGTCCTTGCGGGATTCTGCACACGGATTGCTGGTCCGCCGAGGCGCTTGGGCCCGGTACGCCGCGGCGGCGTGGCGTGGCGGTCGTCCGGTATGGAGGCGCGCGCCGGACATGAACCACAGAGGCGAGCAGGGCGACCTGGTCTCCGGCGAGCGGGCGCGCCTTGGGGTGCGCTTCGGCTCGATCAGCGGGAAGATCACGCTGATCGTGTTCGGCGTGAGCATGGCGCTGACGGCGCTCGGCAGCCTCTTCTACATCATGACGGATCTGTCGACGCTGCGCGCCACGATGGCGCGCGACTCGACCCTCCTCGCCGAAGTGCTGGCGCGCAACAGCACTGCGTCGCTCGCCTTCGAGGATCCGGGCGCGGGGGCGACGCTGCTGCGGGCCCTGGCGGTGCGTCCGCAGGTGATCTCGGCCCAGATCCTCGATGCAGACGGTGCGCCCTTCGCCGCATACGTCCGCGAGGGCGCCGACGTCGAGGCGACGGAGCCGCACGCGTGGCTGACCGCCGGACATCACTTCGATGCCGAGTCGCTGGACGTCCACGTCCCGGTTCTGCTCGACGGCCGGCGCCTCGGCTGGATGACCATCCGCAGCGACCTCCGCCTGATCGACGCCCGCAAGCGCAGCTACGTGGCGGCCGGCGGGCTGATCGCCGTGGGCGCAATCGTTGTTGCGATCGTACTGACGGCCCTGTTGCGCCGCTGGATCTCGCGCCCCATCGAAGACCTCGCCGACCTCGCGCGCCGCGTCTCCGAGGAGAAGCGCTTCGATCTGCGCGCCCCGCGCACCTCGGCGGACGAGGTGGGCGATCTGGTGGACGCCTTCAACGACATGCTCTCGCAGATCGAGCAGCGCGACGTCGAGCTGGTGATCGCCAAGGGTCAGGCGGAGGAGGCGGCGGTCAGGCTCTCCGCGCTGCTGGACGTCTCCCACGAGACCAACGATCAGCTCGAGGTGGAGATCGTCGAGCACGAGCGGGCCGAGCGCGAGCTCCGCGTCAAGAGCCGCGAGCTCGAGCGGTCCAACATCGAGCTGGATCAGTTCGCGTACGTGGCCTCCCACGATCTGCAGGAGCCGTTGCGCATGGTCACCATGTTCACGCAGCTCCTGAAGCGCAGGTACGGGCCCGCCCTCGACGCAAGCGCCAACGAGTACATCGACTACGCGGTGGACGGCGCAGGTCGCATGCGTCATCTGATCCAGGACCTGCTCGACTACTCGCGTGCGGGCCGCAGCGCCAGGGCCTTCGAGCCCGTCGCCCTCGATCGGATCCTCGAGCAGGTCACGGGCGCGCTCCGGGTGGCCATCACGGAGAGCGGCGGGCGCGTCGACGTCGGTCCGATGCCCACCCTCGACGGCAATCCGACGCGGCTGTTCCAGCTCTTCCAGAACCTGGTCTCCAACGCGATCAAGTTCCGCCGCGCAGAGGCGCCGGAGGTCCGCATCGATGCCGAGCGAGAGGGCGATCGATGGCACTTCCGGGTGCGCGACAATGGGATCGGGATCGACCCCGCCTTCCGCGAGCGGATCTTCATGGTCTTCCAGCGGCTGCACACGCGCGACGAGTACGAGGGGACCGGCATCGGGCTGGCCCTGTGCAAGCGGATCGTCGAAGTCCACGGTGGCGAGATCCGGGTGGAGGATCACACCGGGCCCGGTGCGACCTTCCACTTCACGCTCCTGGCGGAGCATCCGGCCCCCGATGGCGAGGGCGCAGGGAAGCCCGAGCGAGACGTCCGCGCCGGCGAGGTGGGTGGGCGGCGCTGAGCGACCTCGCGACCGGTCGAGCTTGACTTCGCCCACCCGTTCGTGTACCCACTTCGTCATGATCGACCGATCATCCAGCTGCGCCAGCGTCTCGCTCGGCCTGCTTCTCTCGAGCCTGCTTCTTGGCAGGGCGGGAGGGGTGTAGCTGGCGAATCGCCGGGTCTGAACGAAGCGACCGAAAAACCCTCTCCCGCCTCACCGGCCGGAGAGGGTTTTCTCTTCTGGTCCGCGATCTTCGCGGGCGGATCGGCGAGCGGGGCGAGACGACTCGAGAGAACGACGCTCCGGCCATCGAGGCCCAACCCGCGCCCGCTCGACGGGGTGCGAATCAGGAGCGTGTCATGCAAGTACGAGCCGATCGAGCGCGTCCCGCCGCGAAGGCCATGCCCTCGCATCACTACCAGCCCTATCCGAAGGTCGATCTCCCCGATCGACGTTGGCCCGATCGCGTGATCGAGAAGCCTCCGATCTGGTGCAGCGTCGATCTTCGCGACGGCAACCAGGCGCTCATCGAGCCCATGGGCCCCGAGCGCAAGCTCGAGATGTGGGATCGCCTGGTGGCCATGGGCTTTCGCGAGATCGAGGTGGGCTTTCCGAGCGCCGCCGAGACGGAGCGGGTCTTCGTGCGCACACTCATCGAGGAGGGCCGAATCCCCGACGACGTCACGATCCAGGTGCTCACGCAGGCGCGGGAGGCGCTGATCCGCCCGACCATGGAGGCGATTCGCGGGGCGCGTCGAGCGATCGTGCACCTCTACAACTCGACCAGCAGCCTGCAGCGTCGTGTGGTCTTCGGCGCCGACCGCGAGGGCATCACGGCCCTCGCGGTGTCCGGAGCGAAGCTGATCGAGGAGATTGCCCGCACGATGCCCGAGACCGAGGTCGTGCTCGAGTACTCGCCGGAGAGCTTCACGGGCACCGAGCTCGACTTCGCCCTGGAGATCACCGAGGCGGTCGTGGACGCCTGGGATCCCAGGCCGGAGGCGCCGATGATCGTCAACCTGCCCGCCACGGTGGAGATGGCCACGCCGAACGTCTACGCGGATCAGATCGAGCTCTTCGGTCGTCAGGTCCCGCGGCGCGACAGCTTGATTCTGAGCGTGCATCCCCACAACGATCGTGGGACCGCGGTGGCGGCGGCCGAGCTGGCGTTGATGGCCGGCGCCGATCGGATCGAGGGCACGCTCTTCGGGAACGGCGAGCGCACGGGCAACGTCGATCTCGTGACGTTGGCCCTCAACATGTTCACCCAGGGCGTCGACCCGGGCCTGGACGTCTCGGACATCGGCAGCCTGGTGCGGCTGGTGGAGCGCTGCAATCGGCTGCCGGTCCACCCGCGCCATCCCTACGCGGGCGAGCTGGTCTTCACGGCGTTCTCGGGCTCGCATCAGGATGCGATCAAGAAGGGGCTGACGGCGCTGGAGAGCGGCGGGTCCGAGATCTGGGAGGTCCCCTATCTGCCCATCGATCCCGCCCACGTGGGCCGGGGCTACGACGCCCTGATCCGTGTGAACAGTCAATCGGGCAAGGGCGGGGTCGCCTATCTGCTCGAGCGCGATCACGGCGTGCAGATGCCGAGGCGCATGCAGATCGAGCTCCAGCGCACCGTGCAGGCGGTCGCCGAGCAGACAGGAGAAGAGGTGGCGGCCGACGCGATCTGGGAGATCTTCCAGCGTCACTATCTGGGCTGGACGGAGCCGCTGGCCCTGGTGGAGTCCCAGAGCGACGTCCGTCAGCGGGACGCCACGCGCTGTGAGGTGCACGCCACGGTGCACGCACGCCGTGACAGCCAGCGCATCGAGGGCGTGGGCAACGGGCCCATCGACGCCTTCTTCGACGCCCTGCGTCGCGCCGGCCTCAGCGATGGGCTGCGGCTGGCCGACTATCGCGAGCACGCGCTGGGGAGCGGCGCGGACGCGACCGCGATGGCCTACGTGGAGGTGATGGATGACACCGGGCACTCGCACTTCGGCGCCGGCCAGGATCCTTCCATCGTATGGGCCTGTCTGCGCGCAGTGCTCTGCGCGGTCAATCGCGCACAGCACCCGCCGCAAGTCGAGGGCGACTGAGGGGGGCTGCCCGGATCTGGCGGGATGGGCGATCGACGCCCGCCCATCCCGCCGGTACGCTGGAACGGCGAAGGAGCGGGGCGTGCGACTGCTGCACTCGGCGGACTGGCATCTCGGGCGGATCTTCCACGGCACATCGTTGCTCGAGGACCAGTCCCATCTGGTGGAGCAGTTCGTCGAGCTGGCCCGCGAGGCGGCGGTGGATGCGGTGCTTCTGGCCGGTGACGTCTACGATCGCGCGATCCCGCCGGCCGAGGCCGTGGCCCTCTTCGACGACTTCCTGGCCCGCATGGCGCTCGACCTCGACGTGCCGGTGGTGGGCATCGCCGGCAATCACGACAGCGCCGAGCGGCTGGGCTTCGCCTCGCGCCTCCTCAGTGCCAGCCGGATTCATCTTGCTGGGCGACTCGAGGGCGTCGGCGAGCCGGTGGTGCTGGAGGATGCGACGGGCCCGGTGCACGTGTACTCGCTCCCCTACGCGGACCCGCCGATGGTGCGCGCGCATCTGCTCTCGAAGCGCGAGCGCGAGGCCGACGTGAGCGCCATCGCCGAGCTGCGCAGCCACGACGCCTGCATGCGGGCCCAGACCGGGCAGCTCCGCGCACGCAGCGCAGCGGGCGTGCGCAGCGTCCTCGTCGCCCACGCCTTCGTCGCCGGCGGCGAAGAGTGCGAGAGCGAGCGGCCGCTCTCGGTCGGGGGCAGCGGTGCCGTGGCGAAGTCCGCCTTCGACGGCTTCGACTACGTCGCCCTGGGCCACCTCCATCGACCGCAGCAGCTCGGCGACTGCATCCGCTATTCGGGCAGTCTGGCGAAGTACTCGTTCTCCGAGCTCGAGCACCGCAAGTCCGTGAGCGTGGTGGAGATGGACGCCGAGGGGAGCTGCAGCATCGAGGAGGGGCCGCTCACGCCGCGGCGCGAGCTCCGCTGCATCGAGGGCCGCCTCGCCGAGCTGCTCGAGGGGCCGGGGCCGGGCGAGCGTCGCGACGATTATCTGCTGGTGCGGCTGCTCGACGAGGGGGCGCTGCTCGCGCCGATGAATCGCCTGCGCGAGGTCTATCCGAACGTGATGCAGCTCGAGCGGCCGGCCCTCGGCGGTCCCTCCAGCTCCGGGCACTCGACGGCGCAGCGAGGAAAGAGCGAGGCGGAGCTCTTCAGCGACTTCTTCCGGGAGGTGACGGGTGCGGCGATGAGCGCCACCGAGCGCGCCGCCTATGCCGCCGTTCTGGATCGCGACGCGGGCGCGGCACGCGAGCAGCTGACGCTCATTGCCGACGGGGCGCCGCCGGAGGGGGAGGGCGCTTGAGGCCGATCCGCCTGGTGATGCGCGCCTTCGGCCCCTTCGCCGCGGAGGAGGTCGTCGACTTCCGCGAGCTCGGCGATCGCGGCTTCTTCCTCGTGCACGGGCAGACCGGCGCAGGCAAGACCACGCTGCTCGACGCCATGTGCTTCGCCCTCTACGGCGAGAGCACCGGCGCGCTGCGTCAGGGCGAGCAGCTGCGCAGCGCGCATGCGCATCCGTCCCTGGAGAGCGAGGTGATCCTCGACTTCGGCCTCGGCGAGGAGCGCTATCGCGTCGCGCGCAAGCCCAGCCAGGAGCGCGCCAAGAAGCGCGGGCAGGGGACGACGAAGATCTCCGCCGAGGCGACGCTGTGGCGGCGCACCAGGGTGGCCGACGCCGGAGACGACATGGAGGGCGAGCCGCTGGCCACGCAGCCGACCAGGGTCACCGATGCCGTGGAGCGCCTGCTCGGCTTCGAGTGCGCGCAGTTCCGCCAGGTCGTCGTGCTGCCCCAGGGCGAGTTCCGGCGGCTGCTCGACTCGAGCAGCGCCGAGCGCGAGACCATCCTGGAGCGGCTCTTCGACGTCCAGCGATATCAAGCCGTACAGGACGCGCTCAAGCTTGGCGCCGACGCGCAGCGCGACCGCTTCCAAGCGCTGCAGCAGCGGCGCACGCTCTTGCTCGAGCAGGTCGAAGCGAAGGAGGAGTCCGTCCTCGCCGAGCGCGTTGCGGCCGGGGAGGCGAAGTGCCGGGCGCTCGGCGAGGCGCAGACCGTCGCGCGCCGGGTGCGCGACGCAGCCCAGCAGCGGCTGTCGAAGGGCCGCGCGCTCGTGCAGGCACGCGAGGAGTGGCAGCGTCGCGACCGCGAGCTGCAGGCGTTGAGGGCCCGCGCGGCGGAGATCGCCAACGGGCGCGCGACGCTCGAGGCTGCCCGGCGCGCCGAGCCGCTCGATCCCCTCGTCGATCATCGCGCCCAGCGCGCGCGCGAGCTCGAGGTCGCAGAGCGCGAGGCCGAGCAGTCCGGGCGCACGCTCGAGGGGGCGCGCGCGGCGAGGGATCGCGCGCGCGCCGCGCTCGAAGCGCGGCGCGCAGAGGAGGGGCAGCGCCGCGCCGCCTTCGACGAGTGCACCCGGCTCGAGGGGTTCCGCGAGACCATCGCCAGGCTCGGCGATGTGCGAGCGCAGGTGGCCACCGCCGAGCGGGTTGCCGGCGAGCGGGCGCGCGAGCGAGAGGCCGCGGAGCAGGAGCGCTCCGCCCTGGACGAGCGGCTCGAAGCGCTGGCGGGCGAGCGGGAGCAGCTCGCCCGCCTTACCAGCGGCGTCGAGGCGGCACGGTCGCGGGTCGAAGCAGCTCGCGCCCGCGAGCTCCGGCTCGCCGAGCTGCTGGACGCCGTCGGCGGGCGCAAGGCGAAGGAGCAGGCGCGCGACGAGGCGCAGGGCGCCCTGGCCCTTGCGCAGAAGACGCTGCGCAAGGCCGTACAGACGGACGAGGCGCTTCGCGAGGCCTGGCGTCGCGGTCGCGCGGCATCGCTGGCCGCGCAGCTCGAGGACGGTGAGCCGTGCCCGGTCTGCGGATCCGCCGACCATCCCGATCCCGCTCACCTGCGGCCGGGCGAGGCAGCCGTCGACGTGCCCGACGACGAGGCGCTCGCGGAGGCGGAGACCGGGCGCGCGGCCGCCGAGCAGTCGGAGCGCCGCAGCGCCGAGCGGCTCGGCGCTGCACAGAGCGGCCTCGACGCGCTCGAGGCGCGCATCGAGGCCCTGGCGCATGCCCTCGACGCGACGGGTGAGAGCAGCGGCGGCGCCCTCGCCCCGGAGCTGCTCATGGAGCGCCATCGTGAGGAGCGGGCGGCCGCGCAGCAGGACGCGAAGCGCGCGACCGAGGCGGTGTCGCAGCTGGAGCGGCTGGATGAGGAGAGCCGCGCCAGGCGCGAGGCCCGCAAGGCGATCGATGTGCGCGTCGACGAGGCGCGGCAGGCGACCGAGGTCGCGGGGCGCGCGCATGCGGCCGCCCAGGCGCAGCTCACGGCCCTCCTCGAATCCATCCCCGAAGCTCTCAGACCTCCAGGCGCCCTGGACCGCGCCCTCGAGTCGTCGCGCGGCCGCGCGGAGGCGCTGCAGGACGCCTTCGACCAGGCGAGCCGGCTGGCGGCCGCCGCCGACGAGGCTGCGGCCGCGGCCGAGCAGGCGCGAGCCGGCGCCGCCGAGCGTGTGTCGCTGGCGCGTGCGGCGCGAGACGATGCCCAGGGCCGACTTCGCGAGGCGTTGCTCACCGCGGGATTCGCGGACGAGCGGGCGCATCGCGACGCGCGCCTGGGCGCCCCGGCGCGCGAGGCGCTGATCCGGCGCATCCAGGAGTACGAAGAGGCCTGCGCGCACGCCGAGGGGCAGCTCGCCCAGGCGGGCGAGGCACGCTCGCAGAGCGAGGCCGCCTGGCGCGCCGAGGCCGGGGAGGAGGCGCCCGCGCTGGAGGCGCTCGAGCGCGCCGACGTCGAGGCCGCAGCCACGCTCGAGCAGGCGGGCACCGCCCTTGGTGCGGCGAAGAGCGATCTCGCGCAGCTGGCCCGCGTGCGCGAGCAGCTCGCGACGCTGCAGATCGAGCTCTCGCGGCTCGGGGATCGCTTCGCCGCGCTCGGCCACATCGCCGAGGTGGCCAACGGCCGCAACGCCCGCAACCTCACCTTCCAGCGATTCGTGCTGGCGGCCTTCCTGGACGAGGTGCTGGCGCTGGCCTCCACGAGCCTGCACCAGATGAGCAGGGGCCGTTACGTGCTTCGGCGAGCCCGCGCCGTGCGGGATGGCCGGAGTCAGGCGGGCCTCGACCTGGTGGTGGACGATGCGCACACCGGTGGCGAGCGTCCCGTCGCGACCCTATCGGGCGGCGAGAGCTTCGTCGCCGCGCTGGCCCTCGCCCTCGGCCTGGCCGAGGTGGTGCAGCGCCACGCCGGCGGGATCCGCCTGGAGGCGATCTTCATCGACGAGGGATTCGGCTCGCTCGACGCGGAGAGCCTCGATCTCGCCGTGCGCACGCTGCTCGATCTGCAGCGGGGCGGGCGTCTGGTGGGCGTGATCAGCCACGTGAGCGAGCTGCGCGAGCGCATCGATACGCGTCTCGAGGTTCATGCCGAGCGCAGCGGCAGCCATACGAGATTCGTGCTGGGCTGAAGGGCCGACGCTCGCCGCGGAACCGAAGCCCCCCTGCAGGTGACTCAGCTCGCCGCGGGCAATGAATTGTGCGAACTTCCGGCGTCCGGCTGCGCGGCCGCCTTCAGTGGTGCGCCCCGGGGGCCGTGGCCTGCTTCGTAGCCTGAATGCCCCCGTCTTCCTCGTCCCGCGTCGCTCCCAATCGGAAGAAGATGAAGCTCCATTCCGCTCTCGTCCCGCTCGCCGGGCTCGTGCTCGTCGCCCTGCTGCCCGGCCGGGTCTTCGCGCAGGATCAGTGCGCGCTCTCTCCCGGCGTCGACGCGAGCTGCACCGCCGGGGACGGGGGGACGAATCCCGGGCCCTGCAGCGGATTCGAGCAGACGGAGATCGACGCTCAGGATGCCGTCATCTCGGGCCGGGACTACGACGCTGCGATCTTCCGCTTCGTCGACCTCTCCGGTCTGCAGGCAACGCCGCAGGTCTGCCCGGAGGGCCCGGACGAGGTCGCGACGAACCTCGAGGGCGCCGATCTCCGCAACGCGATCCTGCGCGATGCGGACTTCTCTTCGACGCCCGCCGAGCCACCAGGGCCACAGACTCTGCGTGTCCGCCTCTCCGGGGCCTCTCTCGACTTCAGCGATGCGATCGGAGCGGACTTCCGCTTCGCCGACTTCTCCGACAGCTCGGGCAGCCCGGCCTCTCTGCTGAACGCCGAGCTGCGGGGCGCGATCTTCGACGGCGCGCTCTTCTCGGGCACCTTCATCGACGACAGCACTCCCGTGATGCCCGGTGCGCTGCTCCAGAACGTCGATGCGACCTGTACCACCTTCGAAGACGGAATGGCGGATCTGTGCGCGTCCTTCGTCGGCGCCGACCTGTCCTACGCCGAGGCTCCCTTCGCCGACTTCGAGGGAGCCGTGCTGACGAACGCGAACTTCACGGGGGCGGACCTCACGGGCGCGCGCTTCCGGGGGCTCACCTTCGGCGTGGGGCGCGCGGAAGATCCGTGGGATCCCTGCGAGCAGCCGCAGGAGAGCGGCTGCGCGAACGATGGGTCGCAGGGCTGCGTGAACTTCGACGGGGCGACGCTCGATGCGGCGAACTTCGAGCAGGTGGACTTCTCGCGCTTCTGGAATGCGAGCTGGCAGGGCATCTCCATGGTGGGGGCGAGTCTTCGCGGCAGCAGCCTCGCCGAGTGCAGCTTCGCGAACGTCGACTCGATGGCGCGCGTCGATCTGTCGAGCATCGAGAACGACCTCACCGATCTCGTGGGCGCCCGGCTCACCGGGACGGACTCGGAGCGCTTCGATCTGCAGGGCGCCGACCTCGACGGGGCGACCCTCGCCGAGGTCAGGGAGTCGGTGGGCGCGCGGGCCGACCTGCGCTTCGCCGACCTCTCCGACGCGACGCTCTCCCGCGGATCGGGGCTCAGCAGCCCCTGCTACACGGACGGCGAAGGGGACGCGGCGGTGACCCGATGCGTGATCCTCGACGGCGCGCGGCTCCATGGGGCGCGCATGCGCGGGGTGGACTTCACCGAGCTGGCCGCCGGCGAGCCGCTCGAGAGCGAGACGGAGCTCGAGCCCTTCGACTTCCAGCGCCTCGCGGCTTCCCCCGACCCCGGTCTGAGCGGTCCGGACCTGGCGAGCGCCGACCTCGTCGCGGCCATCGTGTCGAGCGCGGACTACGTCGCCGACCTCCGGAACGCGGATCTCAGGGAAGCGCTGCTGAGGAGCGCCGACCTCACGAGCGCCGACCTGGGCGGCGCCGCGCTCGACGACGCCGACTTCGCCGGGGCCACCCTGGTCGGAACGCGCTTCGACATGGCCCGCTTCCGCAACACCGACCTCTCGAACGTCGTGCTGTGCGACTCAGGAGCCGAGGATCCCAGCCCCGCCGACTTCAGTGGAGCCACATTCGAGGACGGGCTCTTCCCCGGGCAGCGGACGAGCTTTGCCAGCGTCGACTTCCGATGTCCGTCCCAGAGTGATCTCGAAGTCGATGATCCGCCGCTGGACACCGACTTCTTCGGGCTGACGCTGGCCGGCCTGGATCTGACGGAGGCGACGCTCTCGGGCAAGGACCTCACCGGCCAGGACCTGAGCGACGCGCTGCTCGTCGAGGCGGATCTCTCGGGCACGAGCTTCGGTGATGCCATCCTCAAGGGCACGGACCTCACCGGTGCCACGTTGCATGGCGCGGATCTGAGCCTCGCGCAGCTCGTCGTCACCGAGATGCAGGATGTCTTCGTGACGAGGCTCGATGACGCGAGCCTCTGCTCGAGCGGCGACACGCCGAGCTGCGCGGTCCTCCCCTCCGCCTCCGCTGCCCCGGACTTCTTCGAAGAGACCCGCCTCCGTCGCTGGGACTTCCAGGGGTACGCGGGCAAGGTCGGGGGGGCGCCCTTCAGCGGTCGCAGCTTCGACGGCGCGGATCTGCAGGGAGCGATCTTCGTCAGTGTCGCGCTCGAGGGCGCCAGCTTCGTGAGCGCAATCCTGGAGGGCGCCGACTTCACGGGCGCCGAGCTGGCGAGCGTGGATCTGACCGACGCCTTCCTGAGGGACGCCGATCTGGAGGGCGCGCTCCTCTGCTCGGGCGAGGGCCCGGGCTGCGCGATCTTCGACAGCAGTCCGGGCGCCGATCCAGGCGGGGCCCGTCTGCGCGGAGCGAGCCTGCGCGAGCAGGACTTCGTCATGTGGGCGAACGACTTCGGCTTCGACTTCACGGGCGATCTGCTGGCCAGGGTGGCCCGGAATCAAGGCGCCCCCGACCTGCGTGAGGTGAACCTGGAGCGCGCGGATCTCCGAGGCTTCGACTTCGACTTCGACGACAGCGCGTTGTGCGGCGCGGTGAGCGATGCGACGGCACCGAATCTTGCTGGGGCGCTGCTCTCGGGCGCGCGGCTCGGGGATCGCCTCGATGATCAGGGCGAGTCGGTCGTCTCGGAGTCGCTGCTCTGTCATGTCGTCTTCGACAACGTCACGGGATCGGAGACGGATTTCTCCGGCGCAGACCTCTCGCAGGCCTCCATCCGCGACGCGAATCTCTCCTCCGCGAACCTCTCCGGGGTCGTCCTGATCGGCGTACGGGGTGAGCGTACCGACTTCTCCTCGGCGGATCTGAGGGATGCGAGGCTGGGTGGGGTCGCGGGGTCTCCGGAGCTCGGCTTCACCGATGCGAGCTTCTCCGGCGCGACCTTCTGCAGCCTGGATTCCGATTCCGATCCGACGGCCTGCGCGGACCTCGGGGAGACGACGGATCCCCTGCAGCTGCGAGGCGTGAACTTCGATGGGGTGAGCCTCTCGCACTTCGACCAGCTCAACGGCTCCGGCTACTTCATCGACCGCGTCGCGCGAACCAGCAGGCCCGGCGGCGAGGGCACCACGACGTTCGCGGATCTGCGCGGCGCCAGCTTCGAGGGCGGCTCCTTCGTCGGAATGCGGCTCAGCCTCGATGCGCCAGCGGGCGTCGATCTGAGCGATGCGAACCTGAAGGGCGCGGACCTCTCGGGCAGCACGGAGACACGCGTCGATCTGCGGCGCGCGATCCTGGATCGGATCGAGGGCGGATGCGTGGACGAGAGCGGATCCGACTGTGCCGACTGGTCCTTCGCGGACCTGAGGGACGCATCGCTGCGTCTGGCGCGTTTGCAGCAGTCGGATCTGTCGAGCGCGCTGCTCAGCGGCGCCGACCTCAGCGACGCCTTCCTGGACGGAGCCACGCTCGACGGTACGAATCTCGATGGGGCCACGCTGCGCCGCGCCCTGCTGCGCTGCGTGAATCAGGACGACGATTGTGTCTCGGCGGACAACGCCTCCTTCGTCATGGCGGTTCTCCAGGGCGCAAACCTCACCCGAGCCGACCTCGAGGACGCGGTCTTCAGCAGCGCAGATCTGACCGAGGCCGCCCTGGTCGCCGCGGACCTCGAGCGCGTCAGCCTGTCGGGCGCGACGCTCACGATGGCCGACCTGCGGAGCGCCGACCTCACCGATGCGATGCTGAACGACGCCACGATGTCCGAGGCCACCCTGGCGGGTGCGCTCCTCACGCGATCGACCCTGCTGCGCGCCACGCTGACGATGGCCGATCTGACCGGCGCCGATCTGCGAGACGCCATCGCCGGCGACGAGGCCATGGTGATGAGCGCCGACCCCGCCGCCAAGACGGACCTGAGCGAGGCGATCCTCGATAGTGCGCTCATGGAGAGTGCCGTCTTCGACGGAGCGATCATGGATGGCGTCCGAGTGCGCTGCGGCAGCCGCGGCGATGGCACGTGCGCGCGGGCCGAAGGTGCATCCTTCATTGCGGTGAGCCTGGTCGATGGGGATCTCTCGGGGGCCGACCTCAGGATGACCGACTTCGAGGGGGCCACGCTGGACGACGCCACCCTCGACGGCGCGAACCTCGCGGGCGCCCTGCTGACCGATGCGCGCGCACAGGGGGCGCGCCTGCCGCGCAGCGATCTCGGCAACGCGCAGCTCTGCGCCACGGATCTGCAGGCGGCCGACTTCGCGCCCGGGGCGAGCGTGGACGCGGACGGCTTCTGCACCGATGTGGAAGAGGGCGATCGCGTCGATCTGCGAGGCGCCAATCTGAAGGGCGCGCTGCTCGCCCAGGCGCTGCACTTCAACGAGGGCTGTATCCGCGTCGACGAAGGCACCATCTACGATGCGTCGACGACCTTCCCGGCAGACTTCAGCGGCGCGCTCCTCGATACCATGACCCGGGACGACGGCGACACCTTCGAGTGTGGCGTGGCGCAGGCATCCGCGATCCCCGAGCCCGGGCCGGTGGTCTCGCAGCTCGCCGTGCTGCTGGCGCTCCTCGGCCTGGCCCGGCTGCGACGGTGATCGAGCGCCTGCGGCTCGTGCTCGGGGCCAGACGTCAGAGCATGACCTCGATCAGCTGGGGGCCGGGCTCGGTCAGTGCGCGAGCGATCGCCGCGTCCAGCGCGCCCGCGTCCTCGACGCGCGTCGCCGGCACGCCCATGCCGCGGGCGAGGGCGCACCAGTCCAGCTCGGGCTGATCGAGGCCGGTCAGGGCCCGGGCCTTCGCGCCAGGCTCCGCGATGCCCGCACGGGCGAGCTCGACCTGCAGGATCTTGTAGGCGCGGTTCGAGCAGAGCAGCGTGGTGACATCGAGACCTTCGCGGGCCTGGGTCCAGAGCGCCTGCAGCGTATACATCGCGCTGCCATCCGCTTGAAAAGCGATGACCCTACGATCCGGGCAGGCGAGGGCCGCGCCCGTGGCGCAGGGCAGCCCTTGGCCGATGGCGCCGCCTGTGAGCGTGAGCACGCTGTGTCGCGGCCCATCGGCGCCGAAGAGGTAGAGGGGCAAGCTGCTGGTGGCGGCTTCGTCGACCACGATGGCGCCCTCCGGTAGCCGCGCGGTGAGGCAGGCGCCAAGGTTGAATGCGTTGATTGGGCCCGCCATCGGCGGCGCGGGCGGCGCGGGCGCCGGGGATGGGCCCGGGCGCGCCGTGTCCTCCGCCAGCGAGTCCGCCAGGGCTTCGAGGGCGGCTGTGGCGTCGTCACCGGGGGTGGCGAGCACCTCGCACCGGGCCTCGTCCACGAGCTCGCTGTCTACGCCCTCGTAGCCGAAGAAGGCGACGGGAGGCCGTGCGCCCGCCAGCACCACGAGCGCGTCGCCGGAGAGGAAGTCGATGGCCTGCTCGGGGAAGTAGGGCAGTCGCTCCACCGGGGGCAGCCCGGCGCCTCGCTCCCAGCGCGCGGGGAAGGTCTCACCGACGAGCCGCGCTCCACAACGTTCGGCCACCCGGGCAGCGGCGTGCAGCCCGCGCTCGCAAAGGCCTTCCGCGCCGAGCAGCAGCGTGACGGATGTCTCCTCGCCGAGGCCGCGCAGGCGCGTGGCCACGTCCTCGATGCGCGCCGCATCGATCGGTCGCTCGGGCGTGGACGCAGGCGGGGCCGGCGCGCTTGCGGTCGTCTGCGCCTGGAAGTCGGCGGGGAGCACGAGGCTGGCGATGCGCCCGGGCGGGCCGCTGGCGGCCACCACCGCATCGGCCATGTCTCGGGCCATCGCGTCCGCGCTCTCCGTGATGCGTTGCCAGGCCGAGACCGGCCGCGCGAGGGACTCGATATCGCTGGTGAGGGGAGGGTCGTAGCCCAGGTGCCAGCTGGCGTGGTCGCCGATCAGATTGACGACCGGGCTCTGGGCCCGGCGCGCGTTGTGGAGGTTCGCGATGCCATTGGCGAAGCCGGGTCCCAGGTGCAGGAGCGTGGTGGCGGGGCTTCCTGTCATCCGCCCCCAACCATCTGCAGCGCCGGTGCAAACGCCTTCGAAGAGGCAGAGTACCGAGCGGATCTCCGGGACGGCATCGAGGGCCGCCACCAGCGGCATCTCGGTGGTGCCCGGGTTGGCGAAGCAGATGCGCACGCCCGCGCGGGCGGCCGTACGGAAGAGACTCTCGGCGGCGTTCATGGGAACCTCGTGGAAGGCGAGCGATTCGGATGGGGGTGGTCCTCGATGGCGCGAGCATAGCCGCTGCCGGCGATCGGACGGCATCCGCAACGGCCCAGCTGCCCCGTGGGCCGATCACTTCGCCCAGCTGCCGCCCGCGCTGGAAACCCCAATCGAGTCTGGACTTTTCGTGGCTCACCTTCTAGTTTACCGGCCGCCGAAGAGGGGCCGGCGCCGGCCATCCCCGGTCCGAGGACGCGGCCCCTCTCCGTCGATGTGACCCTCAATTCCGTTCAGAGCCCGGTTCGATTTCCGGTCGCCGCATCCGCGGCCCGGTGGGCGTGCGAAACGGGGCGATTCGGTCAGCCTGGCCCGCTCGCCCGGCGGCGCAGTGTAGGCGCGGTCCGAGCTGGCCCTGTGCACATCACGCCCTGCTCGAGTGCCAGAGACTCACGAGCCTTCTTGCTTCTAGGAGAACCCAATGTTCGTCACGATCCTCGCCCTCCTGGCCGGTGCCGCCGCCGTTGTGTGGGGCGGAAAGCTCTACGGCCAGGTGATGGCGGCCCCCGCGACCCACGCCAAGGCCAATGAAATCGCAGCGGCGATCAGCGACGGCGCGACGGCCTTCCTGAGCCGCCAGTACCGTACCGTGGCCATGGTCGGCGTCCCCATCTTCATCCTGGTCGGCGCTGCGCTCAATTGGTGGTACGCCTTCGGCTTCCTGCTCGGCGCCGTCGCGAGCGCTGCCGCCGGCTTCATCGGGATGAACGTCTCCGTCCGCGCGAACGTGCGCGTCTCGGAGGCCGCGGGCCGCGGGTTCTCGCCCGCCTTCGACCTCGCCTTCAAGGGAGGTGCGGTGACGGGGCTCATGGTGGTGGGCCTGGGCCTCTTGGCGCTGGCCGTGGTGGTCCTCGCAGTCAAGATGTTCGGGACGGGCGAGCACGGTGAGCTCATGGGGCTCACTTCGAACGCCCTGGTCGGCCTGGCCTTCGGTGGCTCGCTGATCAGCGTCTTTGCGCGTCTGGGTGGCGGGATCTTCACGAAGGGCGCCGACGTGGGCGCCGACCTGGTCGGCAAGGTCGAGTCGAACATTCCCGAGGACGATCCCCGCAACCCCGCCACCATCGCGGACAACGTGGGAGACAACGTGGGCGATTGCGCGGGCATGGCCGCCGATCTCTTCGAGACCTACGGCGTGACGGCGGCGGCGGTGATGCTGCTCGCGCACATCATCTTCCCCGAGAACGACAGCCTCTTCTTCTACCCGCTGATGGTCGGCGTCGCCGGCATCGCCGGATCGCTGATGGCGCTGCCCTTCGTGAACATCGGGGAGCCCGCCGAGGGGCAGCAGCCCGCCGTGATGGAGGCCATGTATCGCGGTCTCGCGATCGCCGCCGGCATCCTGATCGCTTCGCTCTTCGTGCTCACGTTCTTCTTCGACGTCCCCGAGACCGATGCGACCGGCCACAGCCTCTCGACCCTCGGCCTGTGGTTCTGCAGCGTGATCGGCTGCGCGCTCACCGGCGTGATGCTCTACATCACCGACATCTACACCGGGGACGGGTCGAGCCACGTGGCGGCCATTGCCGCGGCCACTGCCGCGCCGTCACCGGCGGCGGCGCAGTCCA
>CAZQMY010000059.1:0-20698 GCA_964594405.1 uncultured Spirochaetaceae bacterium
CCGGCGGCCGGCCCGGATCATCTCCGAGCGCGGGCAGCTCCACCACGGCCTCCTCCAGCCCCGAGACGGGCAGCCAGCGCCCGCGGCGATAGCGCGAGTAGACGTTGCCACGCAGGTGCGTCCCGAGGTCGCCTTCCACGCGCATCACGACCTCTTCGGACTGCAGCATCCCACCCAGCGCACCGAGCATCATCGGCCCGTCGTGGAAGCCGGTCACCGATCGCGCGTGGATCCAATCCAGGGCCATGCCGTACACGAACTGATGCACCCGCGGAATCGTGATGGCAAAGCCGCTGGCCATGGCCGCGCAGAGCGAGGCCATGGCCAGAACGGCGAGCACGGTACGACCCCGCACGTCGCGGCCGGCGGCCACTCTCCCGTCGGCGACGGCCCCCTCGTGGATCGCCCACGCAGCGGCGACGAGATAGGTCACCAGTCCGACGAGGTAGCGGTCACCCGTCTTCACCGTGCCGCAGGCCAGGAAGACGAGGAGGCCGAGCCCCATCGTTCCCGCGTGCGAAAAGACCGGCGCGCGGAGGTGCAGCCTCACCCCCGCCAGCAGGATCGAGCCGGCGCCCAGCACCAGGTAGGCGGGCTCCAGCGGTTCCGACGACCAGCCCTTGTCGGTGGGGAAGAGGGCAGCCAGGAGCATTGCCAGACCCCCGCTGCCCACGAGCAGCAGCACCTGCGCAGGGACGGTCAGCGCCGTACGACCCGGGCGGACCAGCGAGAGCAGCGCAGGGCCGAGCAGCACGAGCGCGAGCTGGCCGCTGCCCACGGTCCGACCGTAGTAGAAGGCCGCGATGAAGATCGGCAGAGCACACAGGAGCGCGCGGAGGCGGGTCATAGCGAGAGGGCCTCCCCGCGGTCGCAGGCGCGCTCGATGTCCTCGACCTGGATGAAGCCCAGACCGGGCTCCATCCCGATGGGCGCCTCGTCGTGCTCGCAGACGACCAGGACCCGGCTCGGAGCGCCGTACTCCGCGATCCGCCGGCGCAGCCATCGACGCTCGCCGTCCCAGGCGGGCATCACGACGACGAGCGCAGAGAGATGCTCGAGCGTCGGCGCCAGCAGCTCGAGGGCGGGCTCCGCTTCGAGGGCGTCGTCCTCGCCCCGGGCCTCCACGTCGGCGAGCCGATCCAGCGCGAGCTCGAGGCTCCCGAGTCCCGGGCCGAGGCTGACGACGCCTTCCGGTCCGCCGGGCGTCAGCAGGTCCACCACGGCGTCTCGCTGCCGCAGGTAATCGACGATGCCGCCGGCGAGGCTGACCATCGCCTCGAAGCGGGCCTCGTCGCTCGCCGCAGCGTGACAGTCGAGTACGACCCCGATACGCGAGAAGTACTCTTCTTGATATTCGCGCACCATCGGGACGCCGAGCCGCGCCCAGCTCGCCGCGTGGAGGTCGCGGATCCGATCACCCTGGCGATAGGGACGCAGACCCACGAGCTCCATCGAATCACCTCTCATCGCGGCCATGCGGGTACCGCCCGGTACGGGCCGCGCGCGCTCCGCGAGCTCGATCCGACTGATCGGCGCGATGCGGGGAACGACGACGAAGCGCGTCCCCCGACTCTCCCGCCGCGGACCGACCGCGAGGCCGAGCGGCAGAAGCGCCCCCACCGCGAAGGCATCGAGGTGGTGGTGGCCACGAGCAACGAAGCGGGCGCGCGTGCTGACCGTCTCGAGCTGGCCAGGACGCACCTCGTCGATCTGCGGCCCCTCATCGGTGAAGCGGCCGTCCCAGGGCAGGAAGGGTCTGCGGATCTGCAGATCCCGATGGACCCGATCGCCCTGATTCTCGACGTGCACACGGAACTCCGCCTCGACGCCGACGCCGACGCGAAGCGGTCCTTCGACGCGGATCTCGACTCCCTTCAGGTCGAAGAGGAAGCGCAGCAGCAGGCTCGAGACCAGGAGCGAGAAGATCACGCTCCAGAGCAGGTAGTTCTGGCCGCGGATCACGTCGAGCCCGAGCAGACTCGAGACGAAGGAGAGCAGCACAAGGCCGATGCCCGCCTCGGTGAGTGAGAACCAGGTGCGCGAGATGGGCCCGATCACGAAGCGGGCGAGCCGGGTGTTGCGAAAGCGATCCCGCCCTTCCTTGGTGCTGGGGATCAGGATGTGGTTCAGGCGCGCGTAGTTCCTGGGCCGGCGTCGCGCCGAGCGGCTGCTGAAGGCGCCGCCGCGCGCATCAGCCAGGCCTTCGGCGCCCCCGACGCTCACAGGGGAACGACCACCTCGGCGACCAGCGTCTCGACGACGGAGGCCGCAGTGCGCCCGCCGTAGCGCGCCTCCTGTGCCAGGGCGATCCGATGCGCGATGACCGGCACGGCGAGCTCGACGTAGTCGTCCGGGCTGACGTAGCTTCGCCCCTCGAGCCAGGCGCGCGCCTGGGCGGCCCGGAAGTAGGCCAGCGAAGCCCGGGGGCTCATGCCCAGCTCGATGAGCGGATGACTGCGCGTGGCCTCGACGATGCGCAGCATGTAGCGCGCGACGTCCTGCTTCACCATCACCTGGCGCACTGCCTGCTGCACCCGCACGAGGTCCTCCAACGCCGCGACGGGCTCGACCTCGGCCAGAGGATCGGACTGCTGGTGCGCAAAGAGGATCTCCAGCTCGTGCTCGGGGCTCGGATAGCCGAGTCCGAAGCACAGCGCGAAGCGATCGAGCTGCGCCTCGGGCAGCGGATAGGTGCCCTGGAAGTCCACCGGGTTCTGGGTGGCGAGCACGCAGAAGGGCTGGGGCAACGCATGACTCGTGCCCTCCACGGTCACCGTCGCCTCGTTCATCGCTTCGAGCAGGGCCGACTGGGTCCGCAGTGAAGCGCGGGTGATCTCATCCGCGAGCAGGACGTTCGTGAAGATCGGCCCCGCGCGGAAGCGGAACTCACCGGTGGTCGGATCCAGGACCTGCGAGCCGATGATGTCCGCGGGCAGCAGATCGGGCGTGAACTGGACCCGCGCGAAGTCGGCCGAGAAGCAACGCGCCAGGGCCTTCGAGAGCGTGGTCTTGCCGACCCCGGGGACGTCCTCGAGCAGGATGTGCCCGCCGGAGACGAGGCCGGTCAGCAGCAGCTCGATGGGCGTCGACTTTCCGCGTACCACGCCAGCGAGCGCGCGGCGCACCGCCTCGACGTCCAGCTCTCCGCCCTCGCTCCGATCCGCCTTCATCGCTCCTCCGGGCCCGCGACGCACACGTGTCGCCCCACGCGGGAATCGGCGCCCACATGCAGCAACCTGAGTCACCGCCTCGACCGCTCGGGTGCCCGGGGCGGGCTGCTAGATTCTCGGCGCCATCCGCCCGGAGCTCCAGCTTGACCCAGCAGGACCACGAAAGCACGCGCTTCGGCGCCATCGCGCCTCCCCCCGACCTGCGGCCCCTTCCCCCGCAACCCGCGGGCGTGCCCTGGCCCACGCACCGCTGGTCCGAGTCCGAGCCCGCGGACGGCGTCGACCGCGCGTCGCTCGCCGAGTGCCTCGAGTATGCCTTCGCCCGCCCGGAAGAGATCGGGCGGACACACGCCCTGCTGGTCGTTCATCGGGGGCGACTCGTGGTCGAGCGCTACGACGAGGAGCACGACGCGACGAGCACGCTGCCCTCGTGGAGCATGGCGAAGAGCATCCTGCACGCCCTGATCGGCGTACTGGTCGGCCGGGGGCTGCTCCACCCCAGCCAGCGCAGCGGGCTCCCCGCCTGGCAGGGCGAGGGCGATCCGCGCCGAGAACTCACCATCGACCAGCTCTTGCGCATGAGCAGCGGGCTGCGCTTCGTCGAGCTCTACGAAGAGGGCGGGGGCTCGGACACCATCGAGATGCTCTTCGGATCGGGCAAGGCGGACGTCGCGGGCCATGCCGCTGCGCTGCCCCTCGACCATCCGCCCGAATCCGTGTGGAACTACTCCAGCGGCACCTCCAACATCCTGGCCGAGGTCACCCATCGCGTCCTGGACAAGTGGGGCGACGACTACCTCGCCTTCATGAAGGAGGCGCTCTTCGATCCGCTCGGGATGCGGAGCTGCAAGCCGCTCTTCGACGAGCGCGGCACCTGGATCGCCTCGTCCTTCAACTTTGCCACGGCGCGCGACTTCGCCCGCTTCGGCCTGCTCTACCTGCGCGACGGGGTCTACGGCGATCGACGGATCCTGCCGGAGGGCTGGGGCGACTACGCCCGCACGCCCACGCCTCCGAGCGCCGGCGAGTACGGCGCTCACTTCTGGCTGGCCCAGAACGGCACCGGCCTCTTCTCCGCAAACGGCTTCCGCTCGCAGTACATCGTGATCGATCCTTCGCGCGATCTCGTCCTGGTCCGCCTCGGCGATAGCGAGACGGATCAGAAGGGCGCCCTGTTGCGCTCGCTGGAGCGCCTGATCGGACTCTTTCCCTTCGCCTGAGCCCGCCTCCCGAGGTCGTGGGTCTCGCCGTGAAGGTAGATCACCCGACTCCGCCTACACGGAAGGCTCGGCGGCCGCGCCGAAGCGCTCAAGCCAGGCGGTGCCGCCAGCCGATGCCCTGTGCTGGAGAGCGTCACGCCGCGCCGAGTCCGAGATGTCCAGCTACCTCAAATTCTACCAGCTCGAGAAATCGCCCTTCGACACGAGCGCCCAATCGAAGCTGGTGCTGGGCACGAAGGCGCTACGCGCGGCGTTCGCCCAGATCGAGCAGGGCCTGGCGGAGGGCACGGCGCGGATCTGCGTCTCGGGCGCCGCCGGCATGGGCAAGACGAGTCTGGCCCGCGCGCTGCCGAAGCTGCTCGGCGCCGAGAGCCGCGTGGCGCTGCTGCTCAATCCGGCTCTGCCCTGGGACACCCTTCGCGCCGCGTTGATCAGGCAGCTCGGTCTCCAGGGCGGAATCATCTCGCGGAAGAACCTCATGGAGGCCGCCCGCGAACAACGCCTCGTGATCGTCCTGGACCAGGCCGAGAAGCTGGATCGAGAGACCCTCGAGCATCTGGACATCCTCCTCTCGTATCGCAGCGACGGAGACGAGCAGCTGCTCACCTGCATCCTGCTCGCGAACCTCGCTGCAGCGGCGGAGATGGACGATTGCCCGCTCCTCTGGTGGCTCGACAAGATCAACACGCTGCAGCTCGAGTTCGCGCCGATCCCCGTCTCCGGGGTCCACACCTACATCCGCAAGCACCTCAAGCGCGCCGGCTGGAAGGGCGGCGAGCTCTTCACCCCCGACGCCGCCGCGGCCGTCCATCACCACACCGGCGGTGTGCCACGCGAAATCAGTCGCCTCTGTGAAGAGGTCCTCGCGGTCGCCGGCGAGCGGGAGGTGATGCAGATCGAGCCGGAGCTGGTCGAGGAGCTGGGCGCCCGTGCGCTCCCCGATTCGGAGCGTTTCGCGCCCGACCTTCCCAGCACGCCCAGCCCGCAGAATCTCAAAGGCGACCCGGCCGCGCGGCCCAGCGCACCGCCCGAGCCGGAGCCAGAAGCCGCGCCGAGCGCCGCCGCTCGGGCCCCTGTCGCCGACGCCGGGCGTCGGATCGAGTCCGCGCCGACGACGACTGCAGCGCCGCCGAGGCAGGTCGCCGTCGATTCGCCGCTCTCGCTGGACGCCTTCTTCGGTGGAGCCGACCTCCAGGCAGCCGAACCGCCCGTGCAGGACGAAGGTGTCGAGGGGCCCGCGGCGGCGCCGCTCGAGGAGCCGCGCCGCGGCCTGGGTCATCGTCTGATGCTCGCGGCCGCGATCCTGATCGTCTGCGGCGGCGGCGCAGCGGCCTACACCCTCGGCTTGATCCCCGGTCTCGATGAGATGGGGACCGTCGCCCAGGCGCCCCCTCCGCCTCGCCCTGAACGCAAGATCGTGCACTTCGGCGAGGAGGCGCGGGCCCGGGCCCAGGCGGCGAGCCGGGCGCTCGCGCGCGAGCGGGCCGCCGACACAACGGTCTCCGGAACGTCGAGGCCTGCAGGCCCCTCACCCGACCAGGCATCGAGCCCGTCGCGCGCGTCGACTCCGCCGTCGCGAAGCGACACCGATCTGCGAACCGCGCCGCCGGCGGGGCGGATCACCGCCGGGCGGATGCATCGCGAGGCGCGTGCCGAGGCCAGCACCCTGGGTGCGAAGCGCGACGCCGCGAGTCGCGACACGGCCGCCGAGACCCGCGACGTGAGCCGGAAGAGCTCGCCACCCGCCTCGCCCGCGCCCGTCGGCCAGCCGACACCCGGCCGCTGGGAGGATCCCGCCGAGGCCCCCGTCGACGAGCGCTTCTGGTAGCGCGCGCGGAGGCCACGGGCGGCTGATATGCTGACCGTCGTGCCCGAGACCCGAGCGCCCGAAGCCTTCAGCGTCACCCGCCGCCTGCGGAGCTTCGTCGATGCCTTTGCAGGCATCGCCTTCATGCTGAGGACGCAGCACAACGCCTGGATCCACGCCGGGATCAGCGTCGCCATCATGGCGATGGCGATCTGGCTCGAGGTGGCGCTGAGGGATGCCTGTGCGCTGATCACCGCCGCAGCACTCGTATGGATGGGCGAGGCGATGAATACGGCGATCGAAGCGCTGGCGGACGCGGTTCATCCGGACGAGCACCCGCTCGTCGGTCGCGCCAAGGATGTCGCGGCGGGCGCGGTGCTCATCGCCGCCATGGCGGCCGCTGGCATCGGCCTGCTGATACTCGGGCCGCCCCTGCTACGCGCGATCTTGACGTAGTCGCGAGCGGTGACGCACGGCCGCGCAAGCGGCTCGCGCTTGTGCAAGTCATGTACAGCTGTGGCGATTCGTCGCAAGGATTCCCCGCGAGCCACATTGGCCCTTAGAGTGTGCTCGCGTCCGGCGAATCTTCTATCCGCGATGGGACGCCCGATGTTAGAATCCCACGACCAACCCCCCGATTCTCACAGTCGCAGCGTTGAGCCGGGAGTCCACCAAGCGGGTCGTCGAGTGGGGAACGAGATTTTCCTTCTCTGCACATCTGGTCAGGCCGACGGATGGAATGATGAAATCGTCGAGGGAAGAAATCGGTGCGGGACCGCGGCACCGGCGCAAGGGGGCAGTCATTGGCCTGGAATAGGTTCGAGCTGGCTCGGAACCATGTACGTGAGCTGAGTGGGCACCTGCACCCCGACTTCATGCCCGTCGCGAGGGCCTTCAAGCGCCAGCTGGAGACGCATCGCGGGGGCGGCGCGGTCTGCATCTACCACCGTGGCGAGTGCGTCGTCGATCTCTGGGGCGGCGAGCGAAACTCGCGGGGAGACCTCTGGCGCAAGGAAACGATGGCGCCGAGCTTCTCCACCACCAAGGGCGTGGCCTCGACTCTCGTTCACATCATGGCCGACCGCGGCCTCATCGACTACGACGAGAGAGTGTGTACCTACTGGCCGGAGTTCGCGCGCGCCGGCAAGGCGGAGATCACGGTCAGACAGGTGCTCTCGCACCAATCCGGCCTCTATCACATCCGCCAGATGATCGATCGCGCCGAGCGCATGCTCGACTGGGATCACATGATTCGCGCCATCGAGCAGACGCCGCCGCTCCATCCACCTGGGCAGCGGACCGGCTACCACGGGCTCACCTACGGCTATCTCGTGGGCGAGATCCTTCAGCGCGTCACCGGCCGTTCCTTCTCCGAGCTCGTCCAGGAGGAGCTGGCCGAGCCCCTCGGCGCGGACGGCCTCTACATCGGCGCGCCAGAGCATGAGCTGCACCGCGCTGCGGAGCTCATCTGGCCCGCCGGCAAGCAGCTCGGCGACATGCTCCCCTCGGTGCCCTACTCGAAGCAGCTGGGTGGCATTGCGGAAGGCGCGTCGACCGTTCTCCGTGGAGCGCTCGGGCTCGTCGGGGTCGACCTCGACCTGATGAGCATCATGGATGCCCTGGCGCCGCGAGGCATCAGCAATTTCGACTTCAATGCCCATGAGACGCTGAAGGCCGTGATCCCGGCCGGCAACGGCCTCTTCACCGCACGCTCGCTCGCTCGCATGTACGCCGCCCTGGCCGGCGGCGGCGAGATCGACGGCGTCCGCCTGATCTCCGGGTCCACGCTCGAGAAGGCCGTGCAGCGACAGGACCGCACCCCCGGCCTCGCGGTGCTGCCCTTCGACATGCGCTGGAGGCTCGGCTACCACGGCGTCATCACGACGCGCGGCTTCCCGAGCCGGGCCTTCGGTCACTTCGGCTTCGGCGGATCGGGGGCGTGGGCGGATCCGCGGCGCGAGCTCTCGCTGGCCCTGATCGTGAATTGCGGCATGGGTACACCCTTCGGCGACACGCGCGTCGCGCGCATCTCCGGCGCCGCACTCAGCTGTGTACGCGGACAGCGTCGCCTTGAGCCCCGGCACGCCAGCGCGCCCACGCATGCCACGGGCGGCCAAGCCGCGGCGGCGGCCGCCCTGGGTCGCTGAGCCGACGCCTCACGCGCGTGACCACGAGTCCGGCACGATTCGTCGACCTCGGATCGGCTTGCGCATCGGCGAAGCGGACCGAGGTTGCGTCCGATCCTTCGATGCGAGCCCGCTGCGCATGATCGTGCAGGCTGACTCCGAGTCCAATCGACTGCGGGTCCGCCGTTGTGGTGCTGTTCCGATCTGTGCGGAAGGGGGCGATTGCGGGATCGCGTACCGAGCCGTCTTCGGACACGCTTCTGACTTGGAGTCGGATGCCTTCGTAATAGGATGGTCGCCTGCCGACTGGCGGCGCTCCAACGCACCGCCCCGCGGACTCGCCCACGTCGACGCAGCCGGATGGGCGGTGCACGACAAGCCCACGGATCCTGCGACGGATCCTGCGACGCATGAGGAATACACCGATGAGTGACTACATGAACGACGTCGTTCGCCTCTATCTCCACGAGCTCGTCGACTGGGAGTCCTACTACCGCTGGCGACGCGGCCCCGACGCGGACCTCGACGCAGACCGCAATGCGCTGGTCGACGTCCTCGAGACCGCGTCACAGATCTGCGAAGAGATGGAAGAGGCGATGCGCGAAGGCTGGAGCGAGGCGTCGACCCTCGACGGTGATCGCGTCGTGTATCCGCCCCACATCGCGAAGGCCTACGACAAGCTGAAAGAAGCGGGACTCATCTCGTATGGCGTCAAGGAGGCGTACGGAGGCTTCGAGCTGCCCTGCCTGGTCGCCAACATCGTCATGCAGATGATCGCGCGAGCGGACGCCGGGCTGATGGTGATGATCGGCCTGCAGGCCGGCGTGGCCGAGGACATCCAGCAGTACGCCTCCGAAGAGCTCAAGCAGGAGTTCCTGCCGCGCTTCGCCTCCGGCGACGTCATGGGCGCCATGGATCTGACCGAGCCCCAGGCAGGCTCGGATCTCGGCGGCATCACCACCCGCGCCACCGAGCGCGACGGCCGCTACTTCATCAACGGCGACAAGATCTTCATCAGCAACGGCGGCTGCGAGGTGCACCTGGTCCTCGCCCGCGACGACGACTCGTTCGACGCGAGCAAGGGCACGACTCGCGGCCTCTCCCTCTACATCGTTCCGCGCACTACGCGCGACGGTCAGAGCAACAACGTCGAGGTGACGCGCCTCGAGGAGAAGCTCGGCATCCACGCCTCACCGACGGCGGCCATCACCTTCCACGACAGCGAGGGCTACCGCATCGGTACCAAGGGCGAGGGATTCAAGGCGATGCTCTCGCTGATGAACAACGCCAGGCTCGGGGTCGCCGCCCAGGGCATCGGCATCGGAGAGGCCGCGCTCGCGGTGGCCAATCGCTACGCGAACGAGCGGCATCAGTTCGGCGCGCCGATCGCCCAGCAGCCCCTGATGAAGGACAAGCTGGCCCGGATGACGCTGGCCCTCGAAGGCGGTCGCGCGCTGCTCTACCGCGCCTGCGCGCTGGTGGACCGCAACCGCGCCCTCGAGCTCGCCTTCGCGCGGGTCGACGAGGGCAGCCACGAGTTCAGCGAGCCCGAGCTCACCGAGATGCGAGAAGAGTGGGAGCGCAACAACACGTGTACGCGCCTGCTCACGCCGCTGGCCAAGTACATGGCCACCGAGGCCGCGGACGACATCAGCCGTGATGCCATCCAGATCCACGGGGGTCTCGGCTTCATGGCGGAGACCGAGGTCGGCAAGCTCCACTCCGACGCGATCATCACGACCATCTACGAGGGCACGTCCGAGATCCAGGTCTCATTCGCGCTCAAGGAGATCGGCAAGGGCGCTCTCTCGGTGGTCTTCGAGTCGCTCGAGGCCGAGCTCAAGTCGTTCAGCGATCCCGAGCTGAAGACCTACGCGGACAAGGTCCTCGCGGGCATGAACTCGATCCTCGACGCGTCGAGCGCTCTGCTGGCGGACTTCAACTACGCGTTGATGAGCGCGCAGTCGCTGGCCGAGGTGGTCTCGAGCGTGATCGTGGGCGCCGAGCTCCTGGGTCAGGCCAAGGCGAACCGCAACCGCTTCGACCTCGCGGCGTCCTGGATCAACCGACAGATGGTCGACCTCGAGAGTCGATGCCAGCGCATCAAGGAGGGCTCGATCGAGCGGCTCGACCGCTGCGACAAGATCATCGCGCTGATCCAGTAGCGCCCGGGGTGGCGGGGCGCCCTGCCCGTCAGCGCAGATCGCCCCGCCGCGGGATCAGCCTGGCCGCCGTCGTGATGGCGAGCTGGCGCTCCTCAGCGCGCTGGGGCGATTGATCGAAGAACGAGAGCAGCAGGTCGCCATCGAGCAGGACGATCAGGCTCATCGCCAGGGCGCGCGGATCGTGCTCGGGCGGAGCGAGCTCAGCGATGGTCTCGGTGAGGGTGCCGGCATAGCGCTGATGCAGATCGAGCAGCGTATTGATCATCGACTGCCGGAAGTCCTGCGCCTCCACGGCCCAGCGAACGAAGCCCTCCAGGGCCACGCGCTGCTGACTCGCGAAGGACTGGTAGAGGGCGATCTGTTCTTCCAGCCGCTTCTCGGGGTCGAGCTCGTCGAAATTGCGCTCGAGCGAGACGCGGAAGGGCTCGATCAGTCGATTGAAGGCCTCGCGAAAGAGGCCGGCCTTGTCGCTGAAGTGCCAGAAGACCGTCGCCCTGGAGACTCCGCCACGCTGCGCGACCTCGGCCACCGTGGTCTTCTCGTAGCCCTGCTCGAGAAAGAGCTCGGTGGCCGCGATGAGGATCTTCTCCTGGGTGGCGGCCTTGCCGCTGAGCTTCTCGGTCTCCATGGCTGAATCTTCCTCCATCTCGGGATCTCAGGCCATCCACGTGGGCCCATGGCTCGGGGTCTACACCGAAGAAGGACCCCTTCCGATCGCGCGATAGGATCCGGAAGATCCCCGGCGGCGGCAACATGCAGCCCGCGTGTACCCCGTGGGCCGGTGATCAGATTCGACTCCGAGGGTCCAGGAGTCCGATTCACGAGACGAATCAAGAGCCAGACCGGCAGATCCAGCGCATCTCCAGTACGAATCAGGTTCCTTGTCCATGAGCGGTGTCCTCCTGCCGAAGGCGCTCCGCCACCACCATGGCCATTGCCGCCTGCAGGTTGTACGACGGGATGAATCCGAACATCGGCAGGCGGACGACTTCCGTCGCCCGACCGAGCAGCGGACGGGGAATGCCCTCGGCTTCGCCGCCGACGACGAAGAGCACGTCGCCGCGAAGATCGACCTCCCTGGGCGCTCGTGATCCCGAGTCCTCGATGGCGATCACGCGCCGGCCCGACTCGAGCGCGCGCGCGACGACCCGCTCGGCGGACTCGAAGCGCACGGGCAGATAGCGGTCGGCGCGCATCGACGCCCGCCCCGCATCCCTGCGCTGATCGCGATCGAAGGGCGCGTCGATGATGGCGCCGCTCGCTCCGCTGCCCTCGGCGGTGCGTATCACGAAGCCCGCGTTGCCCGGATACGCGGTCCCGACCAGCAGCCAGAGCGCACCGCCCCGAGCGATCAGCGCATCGAGCCCGGCCTCGCAGGATGCGGCCACGAGCCCGATGAAGCGCTCCACCCTTCCCCGTGGACAGAGCCGGGCCAGCTCTCTCGAAGCCACCGCCCGCGTATCGACGCCGGCGACGGCGAGACGCTCCAGCAGCAACCGGGACCGATCATCCTCGTGGTCTCGGTCGTGCAGCACCAGCTGCAGCGCCCGCCCTTCGCTGAGCGCGGAGAAGATCTCGTCCTCGCCCAGGCATCGGATTCGCTGAGCCGAGTCCCCGGAAGCCCGATCCTGACCTGCAGCCCTCTTCACACGGCGAGCGTACCGAAAGGCGCCCCCTTGTGGTCTGGCCTGCGGCTGGCGATATTTGAGCGCCGGTCCCGCCGCACGAGAACGCTCGCCATCCGATTCGGGAGACAAGGCCATGGAATTGGTGCTGCGCGAAGGCGCGTTCCTCGCACAGACTCATATCGTCACCGGCGCCGCCCAGGGCATCGGCCAGGCGATCGCCACGCTCCTCGCCTGCCACGGCGCCCAGGTGGTGCTGGTGGACCTCGACCCCGGGCGCCTCGCCGAAACGCAGGGCGAAATCAAGAAGCAGGCGGGCATCGAGCCGATCGTCGCCGAGGCGAACGTCGCGGAAGAGACCGAGGTGCAGCGCGCCGTGGCCACTGCCCTCGAGGCCGGCGGCTCCATCAATGGCGTGGTCAACGTGGCCGGCATCACCCGCGACGCCCGGATCGCCAAGAAGTCGTTCGACGATTTCAAGCGGGTGATGGCCATCCACGTCCACGGCACCTTCCTCTTCACGCGCGAGGTTGCGGCCCAGCACTGGCATCCGCTCTTCAAGGCCAATGGCAATCAACCCCTGGACGACGGACAGAACCGCTTCATCATCAACTTCTCTTCGGTGAGCGCGCGCAGCGGAAACGTCGGTCAGATCGACTACACCGCGGCGAAGGGCGCCATCGAAGCCATGACGCGCACCACCGCGCTCGAATTCGCCGGCTATCGCGCCCGGGTGAACGCGGTGGCGCCGGGTCCGGTGCAGACGTCCATGCTGGCCGCCGTCCCGCCGGAGGGGATCGAAGCCATGAAGAGGCGCACCCTGCTCGGACGGCTCTGCACCCCGGAGCAGATGGCGGCGACGGTGGCGTCGATCGCCGACCCCATGATCTCCGGCTACACCACCGGCCAGGTCTTCCAGGCCAACGGCGGCATGTATCTCGCCTAGCGCCCCGGTTGCCCGTCGGATTCGTCGCCCTGGCCGCCCGATGGGCTGCCCCGTCTTGCTCCGGGACCCCTCGTCTCGGCCACCCAGGATCTCGGGTATGCTCTTCGGCCAAGGGAAAGGTCGAGGCCAGCGCCATGCAAGCCGAGCTGGAACAGATCGCTGTCCGGATCAGACGGTGGCGTGACGAGGCGGGCCTGACGCTCCAGGAGCTCGGTGACCGCGCCGGCGTGTCGGCGAGTACGATCCACAAGATCGAGAACCTGCAGACCATCCCCACGCTGACGGTCTTCCTGAAGATCGCGAAGGGGTTCGGGCGCACGCCGAGCGATCTGCTCGCGCCCGAGGGCGACCCGGAGCACATCGCGATCACACGCCTGGCCGAGCGACGCACCCACGGCGACGCCGAGGGGACCCGCGGCGAGAAGAGCGTCGCCGGCATTCACGATGCAGAGATCGAGATGTGGCGGACGGTGCTGCGGCCGGGCGTCTCGAGCGGAGAGCCGGTGCGCCAGAAGTCGGGCGAGCTGATCGTGCTCTGCGAGAGCGGCGAGATCACGATCTGGCTCGACGACGAGGAGGTCCGACTCGGGCCGGGCGACGCCATCCACTGCAAGGCCACAGTCGCGCGCCGATGGTGCAACGCGGGCGCTTGCGAGGCGACGGCGCTCCTCGTCCTGACGCTCCCCGAGCGCGTCTCCTACCGGGCCAGGGAACGCACCCGCGAGCTGATCGACGCCAAGCTGCCCCAGGCGGACTGAGCGGTTGCCAGCCTCGAGAGGCGGGCGGAACCGGCGCCTACCCGGCGTCCGCCGCCCAGCTTCCTTCGGGCAGGGCGATGCCCGTCCCTCCGAGGCCGCAATAGCCGTGCGGATTCTTCGACAGGTACTGCTGGTGATAGTCCTCGGCGTAGTAGTACTCGCCGGCCTCGGCGATCTCGGTGGTGATCGGCCCGGCGCCACGCGCTTCGAGCTCGGCCTGGTAGGCGTCCCTCGAGGCCTCCGCCAAGCGCTTCTGCGTTGCCGAGGTGTAGTAGATGGCCGAGCGGTACTGTGTCCCCACGTCGTTGCCCTGCTGCATGCCCTGGGTCGGATCGTGGCTCTCCCAGAAGAGGCGGAGCATCTCGGCGTAGGAGGTCTTCTGCGGATCGAAGACCACCCGCACGACCTCGGCGTGGCCTGTCTGGCCGCTGCAGACCTCTTCGTAGGTGGGGTTGGGCGTGAAGCCGCCCGCATAGCCCACGGAGGTCGAGTGGACGCCGGGACTCTGCCAGAAGACACGCTCGGCCCCCCAGAAGCAGCCGAGCCCGAAGACGGCCATCTCCATGCCGTCGAAGGGCGGCTCCATGGCATTGCCGTTGACGTGGTGTCGTGACGCAACGGACATTCGCTGGCTGCGACCCGGCAAGGCGGTCTCCGCCGTCGGCATCTCTGGCTTCTTTCGAAAGAAGTTCATCCCCTCGTCCTCTCCTGGCTGTCTCCGGATTTCAGAAAGCGTATTGCAACCCGACGGTCAGGAGCCACTCCGCTCGCAGCTGGGGCCCGTCCAGATTCTGGTAGGCGGGCAGCCCCCCCTCGATCGAGACCCGGGTTCCCGCCAGGGGCCCGAAGGGTGCGTAGAAATCCAGGCTGAAGAGCGTATCGAGTCGTCGGCCCGCGAGGAGCATGGAGTCGAAGTCCGGTGAACGGGTCGGGTCCATCAGCGGATCGCCGCCCTCGGCGTTGAACCAGTGCATCCACTCCAGTCGGAAGCCCGCGTGCATCCACTCCACCCATCGGACGCCCAGCCAGCTGGTGGCCCGGTAGCGATTGCCGAGGGTGTAGCCCTGGTTGTTCGTCCCCGCGCGGAGCTCACCCTCCACCTGCGCGCCCCAGATGATCAGCTTCCAATCGCCGTTGTACGTGAAGCCGGGGATCAGGTCGACGGTCCCCGAGCCGAGCTGCATCGAGTAGGGGAGTCGCTCGAGCACCATCGGATCCGATCGAGTCGATGAAACGGTCGACGAGCCCGAGGGCAGGTTCAGCCCCAGATTGAGGTGCAGGCGGGCGTGCCGCTCCTGATAGACGTGATAGAGGAGAGAGAGGTTGACGTCGCCGAAGCCCGTCGCACGTGTACCGAAGGCGCGGACGCCCCCCCCTTCCTCGATCAGGTGGACGGCCTCCTTGTCCACGAAGGGCACGCGGAGCACCAGCGTGAGCTCGTCCGCCGGCACCCAGGCCACCTCGAAGGTGACTCTGTCCTCGCTCGAGGAGAACGGCACCTCCTGGTAGCTCGAGGCGAGAAGGTAGGCCTCCGGGTCGACCCGCTCGTCCCCGATGAGCAGCCCGGCATTCGAGAGGTGCTCGTAGCGGAAGGAGAGCTTGATGCCTCTGCGATGATGCACGCGTTCGCCGAACACCCCGATCGGCGGCAGGACCTCGCGCGGCTCCTCCTCGCTCTCCTCCGCTTCCTTCTCGTCGCTGGACCGGGCCAGGGACGCCATCGGCAACGATGCGCCGAGCACGAGCAGGACGAGCGCGGCCTGGCGCAGAGCACGGCGGCAGGAGGGCCAGCCAGCAGGCCCGGTCACGCGCTCAGGCCGCCGTACTCGGGCGGGCCTTCACCCGCTCGTACCACGGCCCGAGATTGGCCAGACCGGCATCCATCGGCTGCCCGACGGTGCCCGCGAAGTCGACGAAGGCGAAGAGCAGGATGTCGGCGAGGGTCAAGTGATCGCCCGCAATGAACTCGCGGCCGCCGATCAGACCGTCGATCCAGACGAGCCCTTCTCGGCCCATCTCCTTCCAGTCCTCGGCGGCTGCGGGGATGCAGTGGCGACGATCCTTGAAGAGCGCGAGTCCCTCGGCCGAGCGGAAGCCGTCGGTCATGGGGTTGTTGTAGCGATACTCGATCCGGCGCATCCACATGCGCGTGTTCGCGCGCGCCACCGGATCGGCCCCGATCAGCGGCGCGTCGGGGTGGACCTCCTCCAGGTACTCGCAGATCGTGATCGTCTCGCCGATGACCGTGCCATCGTCGAGCTCGAGCGCGGGCAGCTCACCGGTGGGATTCTTGTCGAGATAGGGCGAGCGACGATTCTCCCCGCCCATCAGGTCGATCTCCACCCTCGGAATCTCGATGCCCTTCTCTGCCATGAACATTCGCACCAGCCGCGGGTTCGGACCGATCGAGTCGTAGAACTTCACACGGATCTCCTGCTCCTCGAGTGGGTTTCTCGAGTGGGTTCGGCCCTTGCGCCAACGCGGCGAGTGCCAGGGACGGCGGGAGCCTAGCAATCGGCCCCTCCGATTTCGCCAGCCGCGTTCGGAAGATCTCCGGACCGCGCCGTGAGGACTCGGCGGCGACTGCGCCTCGCGGGCGATGGCGATCGCCGCGGCTCAGCGGCGATAACGCCGAAGCACGGAGAGGCGCCGTCGCAGCAGGCGCTCGCGGCGCTCCTCCGGTCGGACATCGGGCGTCGAGGCCGGGAGAGCGTCGCGTAGCTCGGCGAGCCGCACGCGTCGGAGCTCGGGAACGGGTGCGCGGTCGGCCTGGAGGAAGCGCGCGGTGATCGTGCCCTCCTCGTTGCCCCCCGGATCGAGCCAATTCGGCACACCCGGATCGGTGTGCGCAATCACGCCGCGAAAGCGACCGTCCGCATCGATGGTGGCCTGAGCGCGGTTGATCGAGCTCTGCCGGCTGCCGAACTCGACGCACTCCCAGTACCAGTTGGCAAGCGCGACCCCCCAGTGGCGGCAGCTCGGCACCTCGAACTCCACGATCACCGCCTCGTCCGGCCGGCACGCAAAGTGCCCCAGTCCGTAGGCGAGGCCGCGCATGCCAGAACGCTCGCCCGCGGCGTCCGGCCTGTGGACGATCAGCGAGTTCGGCTCCATGGCGAGGAATCCCATGCTCATCCGCTCCCAGAGTCGCCCGCCCTTCTCGAGCCATCGCGTGAGCTTCTCGAGCTGATCGGCCACCTGATCGGTGCGGGGCGGCGCGATGGGCAGCACTTCGCCCTCGCGTTCGATCAACAGATCCGCGGGACGCTCCCGCTCCCAATCATCGAAGTACTGGCGAACCAGGAGGAACTCGGCGTCGGGCGCCGAAGGCAGCCAGTTCCGCGAGCGAGGCTCACCGCCGATCACCAGCGTGAAGCGGCCCTCCTCGTCGCAGGCGAGCGCGTCTCCGTCCATGGAGGAGATCGTGCCCCAGGACCTGATGTCGCCGTTCGCGTAGTGGCCGTGATTCACTTGAAAGTCGATATGATGAGCGCTCCCCCGCAGCCCCTCGACGCGATAGACCTCTCCGCCGGTCAGCGGGGCGTAGAGATAGAGACAGTCTGGATTGTCCAGGCCCCACGGCGCCGTGTAGTCCATCATCCGCCCGAAGACCGGATACTCGGGATCGTCGTGGCTGACACAGCTGATCAGCCCGGCGGCGAGGAAGCGCGTCAGATAGCGGAACCCTTCCGCGCGATGGCGCGGCGTATCGGGCACGTGGTCCGCCAGCACCAGCTCCGCGGACGCCTCGAGGGCCCGGCAGAAGGCGCGCCACGCCTGCCCCGAGCCGAGCCTCGAATCGTCGGGATCGGAACACCCGGCCGCGGCGGCGGGACGCCCCCGGCTCTCGCTCCCGTCAGTCATGCCGCATCTTCCCGATCCCTCCCATGCCCGCGACTGCACAAATGTCGTGGACGGCGATCGTTCACAGAGAGTAGTGTTCGAGACGGGCGGCGCGCGACCAGCATCGGCAGGACCGCACACTGCCCGGGCCGACCGCGAAGGAGGATCTCGGCAGCGTGGAGGAGGCTCGCGAGCGATTCATCGTCGGCACGGGCCGCTGCGGGTCGACCCTGCTCTCGCGCATGATCGCCGAGCATCCACGTGTCCTCTCGCTCTTCGAGTTCTTCACCGGGCTGCATCAGGGCGATCGCTTCGGACCGGGCGAGATCGAAGGTGAAGCCTTCGCGGAAATCATCGGTCGCGAGCAGCCCTTCGTCACGGCCGTCCTGCGACGGGGCTATCGGGTGGAGGAGATCACGTATCCCTTTTCCGACGAGAGGGCCGAAGAGAGGGCCGACGAAGAGCCCGCAGGAGACGTCGCCGAAGGAGCCGATCGGGCTGGGGGCGAGGCCGGCCGCTTCCACGCCGGTGATCCCCTCCCCTGGCTGCTCGTCTCCGTGCTCCCCCGACTCATCGACGACCCCGATGCCCTCTTCGACGCGCTGCTCGTCCAGGCCAGGGGTCAGCCGCGACAGACCCGTGCCGATCACTATCGTGCGCTCTTCGGCTGGCTCTGTGAGCAGATGGGCAGGCACTGCTGGATCGAGCGTTCCGGATCGTCGATCGACTACGCGGCTGCGCTGATCGAAGAGTTCCCCGACGCCCGCTTCGTCCACATCCGCCGCGACGGGCCGGAGGTCGCGCTCAGCATGCGCGAGCACCACGCGTATCGCCTGCCCATCGGTCTGATCTACGACGTGCCCCTCGCCTCGGGCCAGCGCGTGTCGGAGCTTCCGCCGCTGGACGTCGAGCGCGCGCCCGACGCGGGGGATACGATCAGCCGGATCCTCGCCGCCCGCCCACCGGCGGAGTACTTCGGTCGCTACTACAGCGATCAGATGCAGCGCGGGACCCCGGCGTTGGCCGAGCTGCCGGAGTCGCGCGTGCTCGGTGTGCGCTTCGAGGAGCTGGTGCGCGAGCCACGCCCCATCCTCGAGGACATCGCCGCCTTCTTCGAGCTCGGGGAGTCGGGCGAGATGGAGGCGAGCGCCTGGCTCGCCCGCGCCGAGCAGTTGATTCGGGGTGTGCCTCCTACGCGACTGGAGCACCTGCCGCGGAGCGAGGCCGACGCGCTGATCGACGCGTGCGCCGGCGGAATGTCCTGCCCGGAGCCGCGCCGCCTGGCCGGGCACCGGCCACCCCCCCAGAGGTAGATCGGGCAGCCGGAGCGCAATCGGGACGCAGCGCGTCGACGCCTCCGTCGAGTGCCCGACGATCGGCGCCGAGCCCGGATACGGTCGCGACATCGGCCGCCTGCCGGTGCTGCTGCCGCACACATGCGGCGGCCGGCCCTGCCCGGGAACGCTCGCCCCTTTCGCGATGCCCTCGACCCGGTACCGTGGAAACGACGAGCAACAGGATCAGCGATTCGCCCCACCCGGCCGCGCCCCGCCGTCGGCGCTGCTCCCACCCACTGGAGTCCACATGGAGAGCATCACCACCTTCGACGCCGGGCAGATGCTGCGCGACTTCGCCGGCGACCACGACCGCTTCGCCCGAATGGCCCAGAGCGTGCTCGCCGAGGTGCCGCATCACGTCGCGGCCATGCGCGCGCGCCTCGACGCCGAGCGACACTCCGGCCTCGGGCTCACTGCGCGCTGCATGGGACACCTCTTCGACAGCCTGCTCGCCGCTCGAGCGGGCGAGGCCGCGCGGCTCCTCGAGCAGGCCGTGCTGCGAGACCGACCCTCGGAGACGAGCGCGGCGCTTCGGAATCTCGAAGTCCAGGTCGACGCGTTCCTGACCGAGCTGCGCGCGCTGCGCGAGGCCGCGCTGGACGCCTGATCCCTTCGGAGGGAAGCGCTGTGCTATGCAGCGGCCATGCCCGATGAAGTCATGCGCGAGAGGGATGGCCGCAGGGTCGCGGAGCCGGCGCCTCCCGAGCTCTCGGTGATCGGCGGCGGGCGACTGGGCCGCACCCTGGCCAGGCTGCTCCTCGATTCGGGCGCCGTGACGATCGGGGGGATCGTCAACCGGAGCGTCGCCAGCGCTCGCGAAGCCGTCGCGTTCATCGGCGCGGGCCGGGCATGCGAGACCCTCGATGCGCTGCCGACTTCGGAGGTCTTCCTGATCGGCGCAGGCGATGCCGCCATCGAGACCTGCGCACGCGCGCTCGTCAGCTCGGGCCGGATCCGCGATGGCGCGGTCGTCCTCCATTGCAGCGGCGCCCTCTCTTCGGCGGTGCTCGAGTCCGCACGCCAGGCCGGCGCGCACGTGGCCAGCCTGCATCCGATCTTCAGCTTCGCCCGACCCACGGAGGCGCTCTCGAGCTTCCAGGGCACGGGCTGTGCCTTCGAGGGCGATGATGAGTCGCGCCGCGTCCTCGAGCCCCTCTTCGCGGCCATCGGCGCCGATCTCTTCACGATCTCGAGCGACACCAAGGCCTTGTATCACGCCGGCGCGGTGATGGCGTGCAACTATCTGGTGACGCTCTTCGGCGCGGGCGTCCGACTGATGACCGCCGCCGGCGTCGACGATGGGCGCGCGCACGCCATTCTGGGCAGGCTCGCATCCGGCGCGGTGGACAACTGTGCCGCAGAGGGGGCCGCAAGGGCACTCACCGGGCCGATTGCCCGCGGCGAGGGTGAGATCGTCACCCGACATCTGGCCGCGCTCTCGGCCTTCGACCTCGAGCTGGCGGGCCTCTACCGCGCCCTCGCCCGGAGCACGCTGCCCCTCGCTCGCGAGCAGGGGAGCGCGAGTGCGCAGGCGCTCGACGCCCTCGAACGGACCCTCGAAACGCCCCCGGATGGTGATCAGCCATAGGCGACGCTCGGGAGCCAGGTCACCAGGGCGGGCCAGAGGAAGAGGATGAGCAGCCCCGCGCCCTGCAGCCCGATGAAGGGCACGACCCCGCGATAGATCGTCACGACGTCGAT
>CAZQMY010000060.1:0-20615 GCA_964594405.1 uncultured Spirochaetaceae bacterium
AGCGATCAGGGCCGCGAGTTCTCGTCGGAGGGCAGGCTCTACCATCGCTCGAGGATCGCCGGGTTGGATGTGAGGCGGGGGTTGTTGCTTCGGAGCTGCGCGATCACGTCGGCGTCTGCGCCTGCGAGGATCTCGTCCAGGATGTCCTGGGGCAGGTTGCGATGGCTGAGAAGGGCGTTGTGGTGGACCAGGCTGCGGTAGGAGCGCTCTCCGTGGACACGATGATCCAACGCCATCACGCGCTCGTAGTAGTCCCGCAAGACGGACGCGGGCGTGTGCGCCGGGCCGATCAGACGCTGGAAGGACTGCCCGGTGTCGACGGCCCTTCGCGCTTCCCAGACCTGCACCACCTGGGCGGGCGTGAGCAGGTCGCGAACGTGGATGCTGAGCAGTGCCCGGGTCGCGGCGTCGTCGACGCCGGCTCGCGATACGAGCTCCTGCCGCAGGCCAGGATCCGCGACCAGGCGCTCGACGAGATCCGCGTGCTGGCCTCGCAGAAAGTCGCCATGCAGACCCGTCGCCACGAAGACGGCAACGCCCCCCACCAGCAGGGCCGAGGGCGCTGCGCCGAGCAGGCTGAGCGCGGCGCGGGGCTCGCTCCGGACGAATGCGAGGCTCGAAGCCGTGAGGGTGACCAGGGAGGCCACGACGAGCGCGATTGCGAAGACGAAGACTCGGCCGAGGCCCAGCCAGTCCGATTCCCGGAACGGCTGGCTCACCGCCACTCCGGCGCCGACGAGGAGGATGGGCAGCGGGAGCGCGAGCGCGAGCCAGGTGCAGATCGATGCCCGGATCTTCGGCAAGGCCGCCTCCTCGGGATCACCGCGACGGATCCCCCGGAATCATCATCGGCAGGCGGATCCTCCGCCTCGAGGGATTCCCGAGCGCGGTCTGGCCTCGCGATGGGAGAACCGCGCCCACCCATCAACGAAGAGCGGCGTCCGCTCGCGCGAACGCCGCTCCTTGATGACCCTTGGCTCCGCCTAGAGCGAGGTGAAGTAGATGAAGACGAGGGAGGAGTCGCCGCCCGGGGCCGCGAAGCGTGAATCGAATGCCACGGACTCCAGGGGCTCGGCCAGGCGCCCCTCTCCACGCTCGAGTCGCTCCTGGATCTCATCCACGCAGCGCTCACCGCTGGGCTCGATCAGCATTCGCTGCAGCGTCTGCACATCGTACTTCTCGTTCATCGATCGCGGATCGACGGAGGCGGACGCCGCCCATCGCGAGGAGGCCGTCCGCTCGTTCGATCGTTCGCGCTCGAGATAGCTCGAGCTGATCCGTGTGTAGTTCAGGGAGACGGTCTCCACCGCCTCGGCTCCGACGGCTTCGCTGCAGTCCGATCCCTGAACACGGGCGAGCGTGGCGTCGTCCACCGTCACGGTCTCTTCCAGGATCCAGCCACCCTCGTGGAGGTCGGCCATCTGTGCGGCCAGCGGCAGTCCTTCGAGGGCGTCGATCCCCTCGCAGATCGAGCCGACCCCGGCTGAGCGCGCGCAGTCATCGCGCAGCGACTCCGGGATCTGGAGTCGACCAGCACTGCCGCTCCCGGTCGAGCAACCCTCGCAGACCAGGACCAGCGCGTACTCCACCAATCCCTGCGCCGAAGCAGGCCCGGCGCCAGCCAGCAGGAAGAGCGCCACCATTGCCATCTCTCGAATCCGATTCTTCATCGTCCTTGACTCCCGGCCCATGGCCTCTTCAGGCGGGCCTCATGTGTTGTCGTTGGGTTCTGCGTCGCCAGCGACGCTCCCCCTCCACAACGCCGGGGCGACGGGAGTCGGATCGACTCTCTTCGGACTCTTCGGGCCCGGCGCCTCGATTCCGGCATCCCGGGACTGCCGGAAGCGCCTCCCCAGCCGAGAGGTGCCAATGGCACGTGAAGCCCTCGAAGCGCTAGGCGCGCTGCCTCAGTCGGTAGCGGATGGGCAGGTGTTTCAGGCCTACGACGAAGCTGGAGGTGATCCGGACCGGCTCCCCCGCGATCTCGATCGCCTCGATCCTTCGGATCAGCTCGCGAAGCAGCGCCCGCTGCGACTCCCGGGCCAGGTGGGCACCGAGGCAGAAGTGCTCTCCGATGCCGAAGGCGAGGTGCGGATTCGGCTGGCGGTCGATGCGGAATCGATCCGGATCGTCGAAGACGGACTCGTCGCGGTTCGCGGAGGCGTAGAAGAGCACGAGGTTCTCGCCCTTCCGCAGCTTCTGCCCGCGAAACTCCAGGTCCTCCGCGACGACGCGCTTCATGTAGTTCACCGGCGAGGCCCAGCGCAGGATCTCCTCGACGGCGCTCGGTACCCGATCGGGGTTGGCCTTCAGCTTCTCGAACTCGTCCGGATGCTCGGCCAGCGCGTGCAGGCCGCTGGCCAGCGCATTCTTGGTGGTGTCATGCCCTGCCGTGAAGGTGATGAGGTAGTAGCCGAGGGTCTCGCGCATGCCCATCGGCTCGCCGCCGACCTTGCCGTTGGCCAGCACCGTCGCGAGGTCGTCCGTGGGATTCGCGCGCCGGTCGGCGATGATCGTGTTGAAGAGCTGGATGAACTCCATCGCCATGTCCTGGACGGCCTGGCGCCGATCGTCGCCCTTGCGCTGGAGATCCGGATCGTCTGCGGCAAAGAGCTCGTTCGTGAGGCGGAGCAGCTGCGGCTCCTTCTCTCGAGGCACTCCGATGATCGTGGAGAGGATGCGAAGCGGATGCGCGGCGGCGATCTCCCCGGCGAACTCGCACTCTCCCTCGCCGCCGCTGGCGCGTTCCACCAGCCCGTCGACCAGGGCCCGAGCGCTCTCCTCCGCGATCGGTGCTATGCGACGAACGGCGCGCGGTGTGAACCAGGGCGCGGCGATCTTGCGATAGTCGCGATGCTCGGGCGGGTCCATCGTGATCACCGAACGCAGCTGACCGAGCCCGTCGTTCGCCTTCAGGATCTCCTTCTGGCGCGCGCTGCCCACGACGATGCCATGGCTGCTCAGGAATCGTTGCGGCTGCTGCGAGATCTCGCTGATCTCGGCGTGTCGTACGACCGGATAGAAGGGGTCTAAGTCAGCCGGGACACAGCGCTGGAGGCCCTTGCGCGCCCTCAGCGCGCGCCACCGATCGTGCGGAAGACCGCGATCGCTGTAGGCCCTGGGCGCGATCAGATCGAAGCCATCGATTTCGCTCATCGAGCTCGTCCCCCAGACGGTCCTGACGCCTGCACACGGATCCGCGCTCGAAGAGTGCTCTCGCGCCCATCGAGCGGTGTACAATCAGTATCATAGTTTTCGGACGGCAGCACAGCCCGATCACGAGGAGAGCGACCATGTATCCGGGAAGCCACGCCCAGACCACGCCCGACAAAGCCGCTGTCATCCACGCTGAGTCCGGCGCGAGGCAGACCTACGCCGAGCTCGACGCCCGCTCGAATCGTCTCGCACAGCTCCTCTGGTCCGAGGGCCTGCGCCCCGGCGATCACATCGCGATCTTCCTCGAGAATGACCTCCGATACTACGAGATCGCCTGGGCCGCGTTCCGATCCGGTCTCTACCTGACCACCGTCAATCGCTACCTGACGGGTCCGGAAGCCGGCTACATCGTCGACGACTGTGGCGCCCGGGTGCTCGTCTCGTCTCGGGCGGTGCACGAAGCGGCCTCGGAGATCCCCGACCAGGCGACCGGGTGCACGCGTTACCTCGTCCTCGGTGGCGCCGACGGGCGGGTCTCCGATCCCTTCGAGGACTACGAGACCGCTCTCGGGTCGCAGACCAGTGATCCGCTGGAAGAGGAGCCCCTGGGCGAGTTCATGCTCTACAGCTCCGGGACCACGGGCCGGCCCAAGGGCATCGCGCGGCCCCGCTCGGGTCGACCGGTCTCGCGCGGGCTGGCGATGGCCGTCACGATGAAGGGGCTCTTTCGCGGCGATGCAGACACCGTCTACCTCTCGCCCGCGCCGCTCTACCACTCGGCGCCGATCGGCTTCGGAACGGCGGTGCAGTCGCTCGGGGGGACGGTGGTCATGATGGAGCGCTTCGATCCGCTGGAGGCGTTGCGCGCCGTGGAGAGGTACCGAGTCACGCACAGCCAGTGGGTTCCCACCATGTTCTCGCGCATGCTCAAGCTCCCGGAGCGGGAGCGCGCCCGATTCGACCTCTCCTCGCACCGGGTCGCCATCCACGCCGCCGCGCCCTGTCCGCGCAAGGTCAAGGAGGAGATGCTCAGCTGGTGGGGGCCGATCCTGCACGAGTACTACGCCGGCACCGAGACCAATGGACTGACCTACGCAGGCCCGGAGGACTGGCTCGCGCACCCGGGCACCGTGGGCCGCGCGGTGATGGGCACGCTCCACATCTGTGATGAGGAGGGCAAGGAGCTTCCGACCGGCGAGCCGGGCATCGTCTACTTCGAGCGGGACCAGGTGCCCTTCTCCTATCACAAGGATCCGGAGAAGACGCGGAGCGTACAGCACCCCTTGCATCCGACCTGGACGGCGCTCGGGGACGTCGGCTATGTGGACGAGGACGGCTATCTCTACCTCACGGACCGGGCCTCGTTCATGATCATCTCGGGGGGCGTCAACATCTATCCCCAGGAGATCGAGAACGAGCTGATCATGCACCCGAAGGTCGAGGACGTCGCGGTGATCGGCGTGCCGAATGCCGAGTTCGGCGAAGAGGTGAAGGCGGTGGTGCAGCCCGCGCCGGGCGTCGAGGCCGACGACGCGCTCGCCCGGGAGCTGCTCGAGTTCGCGCGCGAGCACCTGGCTGCCTACAAGTGCCCTCGCTCCATCGACTTCGAGGCCGAGCTGCCTCGTCTTCCCACGGGCAAGCTCTACAAGCGCCTGCTCAAGGATCGCTACTGGGGCGAGCGCAGCAGCCGGATCGTCTGAGGCCCACGCGGACGACGGGCGCACCTGGATGCGGTGCCACGAGAAGCGCTCCGCAACGATGGCGTCACACGCGTGACAACGTCCCGACACGGCCTGTGACCCGATGTCGCACGCTCGGCCTGGAAGGGACCTGTCGTCTCACTCGCACGGGCGTGCGTGGGATCCACCTCTCCATCGCTTCGTCAAGGTTTCGGGCGCGAGCCGTCCGGAAAATCCCTTACGATGGCCACGCGATCCGAGCCGTCCGCGCCGGGGCCGATCCCGACGCGCGCGCTCTCGATCGGAGGACCTCCCCGCGATGGCATCCCCCCCCGACTCCCCCCGCGTCCATGCGCGCGGACTGGCACTCCTCTGCTGTCTCATCGCAGCGCTGATGGGCGGATGCGCCTCGGGCCCGAGCCCGCCCCAGGCCAAGCGGCTGCTGGACGTGGCGCGCGCAGAGATCAAGCGGAGCGAGTACGAGAGCGCGTACACGATGCTCAAACGCATCCGCATCCGCTATCCGAAGAGCGAGCAGGCCGACGCCGCCTACCCGCTCGCGTGCGAGACGTTCCAGCGGATGTGGTATGAGCGCCGCTACTCGAGCCCGGACGCGGAGTGGGCCGACCGCGAGCAGCGTTTCCTGTTCGACTGGCTCGCGGATCACTTCGGCGATACCTATCCCTATGCCGAGCTCAAGATGCTGCTGGCCGGCCTGCCCATGACGGTCTTCCACGACTTCCAGCGCTTCGCTGCCTCCGATCCCCGCACCTCGGGCTGGACCTTCATCGCATTCGAGGACAACGGCATCACCCAGGTCGTCACGGCGGAGCCCCGAGGCGAAGCCCCGGCACCGGCGGACCTGGCAAGCAGCCCGGCCCAGCGCAGCGCGCCCGCGCCCCTGCCTCCCGTCTCCTCGCCGCCGCCCGGATTCATGCCCAGGACCGGCCCGATGCCCACCCTGATCGACTTCGACATCGAGGGCGGAAGCGAGAGCGGGACCGGCGACATGACCTGGGGCCCGGGACTCGCCCTGAACATCTCCACGTCCGGCGGTCCGTCGACGGCACCCTGCCCGATCGTGCTCGACCGGCCCATCTTCGTGCGCGACGGGCGTACGCTCACGATCCTGCCCGGCTGCATCATTCGCGGTCAACCCCGCTCCGGCCCGGTGGTCCAGGGCTCCTACGAGGGCAGCCCGGGCGCGCTGGTGATCACGCGCACCGGACGCCTTGACGCGGTGGGGCGGGCGAACGCGCCGATCGTCTTCACCACGGCCGCCATCGACAACAATCAGGACGCGATCCCCGACGACACCCACCCCGCCGATCGCTACCTGAGCCGCTGGAACCCCGACGCCTCGCCCCCCGACGTCTTCCTCGACGACGACCCGATGGGCGCGCCGTTGGCGCCGCTCAACGCGCGGGGCAGCTCGAACGCCTCGCTCTGGGGCGGCGTCGTGCTGCTCGGCCAGGCGCCGACGAACCTGGCCAACAACGCCGGCGATTGGGGCGAGGCCGTGATCGAGGGCCTCACCGCGCCGGGTAGCAGCACCGACGATGCCACCTACGGCGGTCTCGACCCGCACCATTCGTCCGGCCGCTTCGCCTTCGCGTCGATCCGACACGCGGGCGACGAGATCGGCGCCGACAACGAGCTGAACTGCCTCTCGCTCGGCGGCGTCGGCGACGGCACGCTGATCTCGCACATCGAGTGCTATGCCAGTCACGACGACGGCTTCGAGTGGTTCGGCGGGACCGTGCACGGCGACCACCTCGTGGTGACGCTGGCGGGCGACGACGCGCTGGACGTCGATCAGGGCTACACGGGCACCAATCAGTTCATCTTCGTGCTGATGCCCCACTTCAACGAAGACGACGGCGACCCCTTCGGTGCCGTATCCGGCGACCATGCCGGCGAGTTCGACGGCGACGATCGCGGCAACGCGAGCATGCGCATCGACGGGATCGACGGCAATCGCGACGACCTGTGCTGGCCCATCCCGAGCTCGCAGTTCTACAACATGACGGTCCTCGGGCCAGCCCCGCGGAGCGGCGCCCAGCCCGAGGTCGCCCCCGTCGCCTCGCCGAAGCTCCGCAGCAACGGGCTGCTCTTCCGCAACGGATTCGCGGGCAAGGTGCTCAACGCCATGGTGCTGAACGGTGGAGTCGGGCACGGACTGCGTGTGGCCTCGGAACCCGGCGACAGCGGCTGCCCGAACAGCGACACCACGAAGCACGTCGCCGCCGGACTGGTCGCGGTCGTCTCGAGCACCTTCGACAACGTCGCTCCGATTCCCGGATACACGGATACGTCCGTCTCGGCAGGCACGGCGGACGTCGGCGATGCGCTGATCCGCGGAGACGAGTTCGCGGCCCGTCTGTCGCCCTACGCGTGGCGAAGCACTTCGAACCGGGTGAACTCGGCCAGCTTCGCCGGGCTGGAGTCGGACATGGTCTGGTTCGATCCCCACGGCAACCCGCGCGGAAAGCTCGACTCGACGCTCCTGCCCAGACCCATCGATCCGCAGCCGCGGCTCGGAACCTCGGGCGCGTTGGACGGCGTAGTGCCCATGGGACCGGGGCTCGACGCATCGGCCAGCTTCCGCGGCGCCTTTCGCCGCGGCGCCCCGAAGTGGACTGCTGGATGGACGGTGCTGAGCAACGCGGGGCTGATGGCAGACGATTAGCTCGAAGCGCACGCTACGTGCCGCCGCAAGACAGCGATCGAGAATGCGACCACCGCCCGCATCCTCTCGCCGACGTGACTCAAGAAGGCAGATGAGTCTTCCGATCCATGCGAGATGCAGCAGCTCCTCGGAATCGGCGTGCTCGCGATGATCCTGGCCGACGCGATCGTGGGCGTCCGCCTGCTTCTGCTCGCGCACCGTACGCGGCAGCTCCCGGAGCTCTACTTCGGGCTCTCCTTCGTCTCCCTCGGCGTGATCGGCTATCCGCTCTCGATCGTGGCCCGCAAGGCCGCCATGGCGGGCGCGCCGGTGCCCGGCCTGCTCCCCGCCGCGCTGATCTTCCAGGACATCGCCGCGATCACGATGTTCCTCGCGACCTGGCAGACCTTCAGGCCACGAGCACGATGGCCACTGGCCGTGACCGGGCTCGGCGTGCTCGGCTTCGCCGGCAGCCTGCTCGGCGACAGCATCGCTTCGGGGAGCTGGCTGCTGCGGGACGGGGGTTTCTGGTACGAGGTCGGCTTCTGGACGAGGGCCGGTGCGTACGTCTGGGCTGCCATCGAGTCGGGCCGCTACGCGGCGAACATGCGCCTCAGACTGCAACTCGAGCTGGCAGACCCCGTGATCGTCGATCGCTTCGACCTGTGGACGATCAGCACAACCGCGATCTCCTTCGCCTTCGCCTTCTTCTACATGGGGCGGCTCTGGGCGGACAACGTCGCCACCTCGGTGCCCGTGCTGGCGGCGACCTCGATCTGCGGGCTCGTCGCGGGGATGACGGTGTGGCTCGCCTTCCTCCCGCCCGAGTGGTATGTCGCGCGCGTGCGACGGCGCGCGCGATTCACATGAAGTTGCGTGTGTGGAGCGCCGAGAGCGCTTTGGCCTGATCGGCATCGAAGCCCAGGCGACGCAGCCGACTCCGCCGACCGTGATCCATCTCCGTGGTGAGTGCGACGACTCCATCGTATCCCGCAGCGATGCGCTCAGGCGCCCAGCCGCCGGCCGCCAGCAGGACCAGGCTGTCGAAGACCTCCTCGTTGAGACCGGCCGTATCGCGGAGCGCGTCGTGTCGGCGCTCCACGGCGCTGGCCAGCCGCGCCAGCAGGGCCGGATCCCGGGCGCCCTGCTCGATGAGGTGCGCCATTCCGAACGCCACGTGCCGAGCCTCGTCCATGGCTGCCAGGCGCATGATCTCGGCGGTACACCCGTCCGGTGCGTGCCTGCGGATGAAGGAGAGCAGGTTGAGGAAGCTGCCCTCGCCGAGCACGCTCAGCAGGAAGGACGCGAGCTCGAAGTCCGGCTCGTCCACCAGGGTCTTGAGGGAGGCCTGCCCGCCGGCGGTGCTCAGCCCGAGCTCCTTGCGATGCAGGCGCGCGCGACGCGTGAACACCTCGATGTGTCGCGCTTCGTCAGCGGCCTGGATGGCCAGCAGCTGGAGCACCTCGCGGAAGTGCGGATGGACCTGAGCAGCGAAGCGCGCGGGCACGAGCAACGCGGCCGTCTCGTTCTCGATCAGGTAGGTGAGGATCTGGACCAGCGCGTCCTCGACCTCGTCGGGATGATCCATGGGCGAGGACCACGGGATCGCGGTCTCCGGATCCCACTGCGCCGCGGCCGCCTGCTGATAGAGCTCGGCCGCCGCGTCGGCCCAGACGATGGGCTTTCGATCGAGCCGGAACCCGAACTCGGGCCCGCCCGCCTCGACCAGCGCGCCGCGGGCGGCGAGTCCCCAGCTGGACGAGGCGACCTCCGCCACTGCCCCCCGCTCCAGACCGCCGGCGCGCTCGGCTCCGAGCCAGCGGCCCCGATCCGCATCCCCGCGAACGACGACGAGCCGGTCCCCCTCCTCGAGGCCATGACCCTGCGCACGACACCAGGCGCGCAGATGCGTCCCGAGCTCGGGCGCCGTGCCGCGCACCTCGAGGCGGTCCCCGGCCCCGCAGCGGCCCAGGGCGCGCTTGATCAGCAGGTGACCGCCGCGATCGAGTCCGAGGGCGCCGAGATCGACGGTGCTGGCAGGAGCGCTCATCCGCCGTGCCGGCCCACGATTCCATCGACGAAGTCGTCGATCGTGCCGAATCGGTCGACGGCTTCGGCGAGGGGGCCGTATCCGCTGGTTCGGCCCTCCTTCCAGACCTTGAGCCCCTCGAGGTCGAGCAGCGGGCGCACCTTCGGATCGTCGTAGCGCATCCCGAGCAGGAGCTCGTGGAAACGATCCACGAGACCGCTCGGCGCGTCGTCGAGCACCGTGAAGTTGCAGTGGTCGTAGGGGTCGGTCTCGGCGAGCACCGTCGTGGCGCCTGCCGGCAGCGTCCCCTCCCTGCCGAATCCGAGGTGATTGCCGTCGATCATGCAGGCCGCGTCGATGCGGCCCTCGACGAGCGCCTTCGCGGCGTCGCGCTCTCCCCCGACATGGTCCCCATGCTTCCCGACCAGCACGTCGAAGATCTCGACCTCGAAGTCCTCGTTCCGCGTGAGCCCGGACTTCTCGATGTGCAGCAGCGGAATCAGGGTGGCCTGGGGCGAGTCGTTCGCCCCGAAGCCCACGCGCTTGCCGGCGAGGTCATCGAGGGTCTTGATCCCGCTGTCGGTGCGAACGACGATCACCGAACGAAGGTCGCAGTCGGTGTCGCGCATCGCGATCGCCCGAGCGCGTCGGCCGAGGCGCTGCGCAGTGCGCTCCGCCTGCAGCCATGCGAGCGGCGAGTTCCACGCCACGTGATAGGCCCCGTCGAAGTGCTGCGCCACCTGGCGCTCGTAGTTGGAATAGAGGATGTAGTCGAAGTCCAGGCCCTGCTGAGCGAAGTACTGCTTGAAGCCATCCCAGATCGTCACGACCTTGGGGTCATAGGCGACGGCGCCCATGAGGAGTGTCTCTGACATCTTGCTCTGCTCCTTCCGCGCTGGCGGATCGGGTGTCACGGGGTCAGCGCGCGCCGGTCGCGCCCTGGGGCCGCGCGCTCAGTCGAAGAGCTCCATGCCGCAGACCGCACGGCCGATGAAGTCGTAGAGCTGGTCGCTGGTGGGCGCCATCACGAGCGCGGCCCGCGAATCACGGAATCTGCGCTCGACCCCCACCTCCTTGCGGAAGGCCAGGCCACCGCAGACCCGCATCGCGAGGTCGAGCACCGATGAGGCCGAGTCCCCGCTGGCGGCTTTGCATTCGAGCACGCGCAGCATGGCATCCTCGCGACCCGACTCGAGCGCATCCAGGGTGTCGAGCCAGAGCGCGCGCGTCTTGTCCACCTCGATCCGCATGCGCGCGATGTACGCGCGAATCGTGGGCAGGTCCGCGAGCTTCGAATCGAGGTGCTCGTACGCGAGCCCACCGGCGTGCTCACAGGTCGTCGCCACGGCCGCCTCCATGAAGCCGATCGAGCCAGCCGAGATCATCACGCTGAAGAGCGGCAGGACGACTTCCATCATCGTCCCGAACCCGGACCCGTCTTCGCCGAGCCGATTCGCCACGGGGATGCGCGCCCCGTCCGCGAGGACCGGGCAGGAGTCGTTGCCCCGCAACCCGATCCCGTCGAAGCCGGGCGCCACCTTCAGCCCCTCCGCATCCGCGGGCACCAGCCAGACGCTGCAGAGCTCGTCGCCGGCACTGGGGCGAGAGGACCAGACGTAGGCGTCCGCACGGTGGGCAGAGGTCACCCAGCTCTTGCTGGCATCGAGCCGCACCGTGTCGCCTTCCACCTCGGCCGTACCGAGCGGCGCCCAGAAGTGCGAACGGGATCCCTTCTCGGAGAAGGCGAGCGTCGACAAGTGCTCACCGCGGGCGATGGCCTCGCGAACGTTCCTCGGGCCGTGGGCCTCGATCACCGCCGTTCCCGCGTAGTGCATGGTGAGGACCATGGCGCTCGACGCGCACTCGCGGGCGACGCGCTCGACCACCGCGGCGGCTGCACGAGGCCCGAGGCCGTGGCCTCCGACGTCGGTGCTGGAGATCAGGCCGAGCAGACCCGCTTCGCGGGCGGCGTCCACCGTGGCACTCGGAAAGGCGGCGTCGACATCGACGGTGGTCGCGTTCTGGGCGGCGATCTTGGCCACCTGCTCGGCGGCCGACAAGTGATCGAAGGGCATCGATTCTCCTGGGACGACCCGCCGGTCGCCCGGGAACCTCAACCGATTCCGCTGCGCGCTCCGCGAGCCTCCGTCTCGGCCCGATCCCGTCGGACCCGTTCACGATTTCAGCGGCAGTGCGCGCGCACCGAGCACTCCTTCATTGGCCGGGGGAGAGGGCTCCACCCGTCGCATCAGGAGCATAAGACGCCGCGCGTCGGGCCGCCATCAAGCCAGAGGCCTCGATCCCCCAGGCGCCGAATCAGGCGGAGCCGCCGGTCGGAAGTCCCTTCTCGGCCCACGCGATCGTTCCACCATTCAAGCTGCGAACGTTGCGATAGCCGAGCGATTGCAGCACGAGCATGCCCGAGATCGAGAGGTTGCCCCGATTGCAGACGGTGACGATGGGGTGGTCCCGATGGTCGGGCAGCGCGGACAGCCGTTCGGCGATCTGGGCAACGGGGAGGTTCAGCGCCCCCTGCACGTGCTGACGAGCGTGGACCTCCGGCGACCGGACATCGAGGACCAGCGGCGGCGGGGCGCCCTCGAGGAGCGTCCTGAGATCCTCCACCTCGCAGGTGTTGTGGGGGTTGCGCGAGTTCTGGACCAGCGTGTCGAAGAGCTGCTCGTTCGCGCTCGGTGCCGCGGCGTTGCTCTCCGCGGGGCCGCTCGAGCGAACGTCCGGGTAGTGCCGCTCGAAGGTCGACGCGTACTTGAACGCGTTGTCGGGGAAGATCACGACGACCACGGCATCCGGATGGTCCTCGATCAGCTTCAGCGCGCCGACCAGGGCCATGGCCGAGCTCGGCCCGGCCACGATGCTCTCTTCGCGATTCAAGCGGAGGCACATCTCGAAGGCCTCGCGGTCCGTCACCTCGACGAGCTGATCGTACTCCTCGGGCAGGAAGAGCTTGGTGTGCTCGAGCTGCTTGAGCGAGCGAACGCCCGGGATGTCGTGTCCCTCCTCGGGATAGACGCCCAGCACCTGCACGTCGCGATTCTTCGCCTTGAGGAAGCGACCGTTGCCCGTGATCGTGCCGCAAGTGCCCAGCCCGGCGACGAAGTGCGTGATGCGCCCCTCCGTCTGGCGCCAGATCTCGGGTCCGGTGGTGCGGACGTGTGCCTCGAGATTCGCGTCGTTCTCGTACTGATTGGGCATGTAGAAGTCGGGCTGGGATCCCAGCTCCATGGCGCGAGCGATGGCCCCCTCCGGGGACCCCGGCGCCGGTCACAAATCGTCGTCCAGCTCCTCGACGTTCGTCCCGAACACGCGCAGCATGATCCGCTTCTCGGCGGGGATCCTGGCCGAGAGCGGCGTCGTCAGCGAGTAGCCCTGCGCGTTGGCCAACATCGCGAGCCCCATGCCCGTGTTGCCGCTCGTCGGCTCCACGAGCTTCTGGCCTTCGCCCACCAGGCCCTTCTGCTCGGCGTCGCGAATCAGGTTCTCGGCGACGCGATCCTTCACGGAGCCGAATGGGTTGTACCACTCGAGCTTCGCGTAGATCCTGGCCTGCGAATGCGGCACGACCCGGCTCAGGCGCACCATCGGCGTCGGATTGTCGGCGGACGAGAGCATCTCCATCATTCCGTCGTAGACACGTGTCGCGTGGTTCGGCATGGCCCCTCCCGATTCGGTGGCCGCATTGTATCGCGCGGCGGCAGGCGATGGGCCCCACCCGGACGAGCGGAGACGGAGATTCGGATCGCCGGGCAACCTGGCAGGTCGCGCGACCGAAACACCAGCGGAGCCAACTGGCTGGCCACTCCTCCTGCGTGCCGCTTGCGCGCAGGGTCGACGCTCCGCGCGGCTCGGAGCGCGCGCGCTGGCGTGGCGGCCCCGGCTCGGATGCAGGCGATCCCCGAGCGGGCTGCGCCGGTCATGAATCGATGTCCATCGCCTGGTGGAGACACCGAAGCGCCGAGCGCCACGCTCGCTCGCGCGTATCCCGGCAGGGGTGCTCCGGGAGCTTCGCTTCCCGAGCCGGCCTGCACCCCGAGGCGCGCGTTTCAAGCGCGCGTCATCGGAGGAGGGTCGCGCCCAGGCGCGACGCCGCCCATCTCGCATCGTCTACAACGTCCACAACGCTCGTAAGCGATACGGGACCTGCACACATCGAGGCCCTGCGAGATCAGTGGGTCGCCCGGCCATTGGATCCGGACACGTCTACGCGCTGAACGCAACGAGGCGATCGTCGGGTCGGTCCTTTCGTCGTCGCGACATCGAAGAGTGAAACCGAAACCTTGCAACCATCGTATCATCCCATAAACAGGAGGTATGGTCAGAAGAAGGCCACACCGCACGGAAGACCAGGGGGTACCCATGTTCGATCTCACGCTCGCGAAGCGCGCGACCCTCGTACTCATCGCCTCGAGCCTCGGACTCTCCGCGGGTCCCGCCGCGATGGCGCAGGACGCATCGACACCCGTCGGTGACGCCGAGCTGAAGGCGCGCGCCTGGGATGCCCAGCAGGCGGCAGCCGACGCCGAGCGCGCCGCCAAGGAGGCCCGGGAGCAGGCGCGCGAAGCGCAGAAAGAGCTCGAGGCTGCGCGGGCCGAGGCAGAGGCCATGGCCGAGGCAGCGGCCGCCGAGGCGGCTGCTGCAGAGGCTGCGGCCGCGGAGGCGGCTGCGTCGGCCCCGACCCCTGCGGTCGTCATCACGCCCGCTCCGATGCCGCAGCCGGAGGCCGGGCCCCGCTCGGCGCCGGTGGCCGCTGGCGCTGCCGAGGAAGGCGCATCGAAGAGCGAGGTGGATCAGCTCCGAGACGAGGTCCGTGAGGCACGCGACGCCGCCAAGAACGCCGAGGCGCAGGCCCGACTCGCCCGGCAGGAGCTCGAGCAGTACGCCGAGGCGCAGCGCCAGCGCTATGCGAGGCGCGGCCTCTTCATCGCGGGCGGTGTCGGCTACGCGCCGAACCTCTTCGAGACGACCCTGGACGAGGGGAACGGCAGATCGGCCTTCGGATCACTGGGCTATCGCATCGACGAACGCGTCGAGCTCGCCGTTCGCTTCGAGGGGATGCAGGGCATCGACCTGTCGGGCCAGGGCTACACGGGTGACGCCGAGGGCTGGACCAGCACGCTCAATGTCCGCGTCTTCATGCTCACCGGCAAGATCCAGCCCTATGTGGGATTCGGCATCGGCGCCGGTCAGATCGACGTCAACCTCGTTGAGACAGCCACCGGCGATCCCTTCCGCTATCAGGAGACGAGCGCCACCTTCCGCCCCTCGGCGGGCCTCGATCTCTACATCTCCGAGTCCGTGGCCATCACGGGAGACGCTGCGGTGCATCTGCTGGCGGGCAACAACTCTTCGCTGAACTGGGCGACGCTCAGCGTCGGCCTGAAGTACCGGTTCTGAGCCCCCGGGTCTGCGCCCCCGGGACTGATACGCGAGGGTGCGCGCACCCAGCGCGCCAAGAGGCAGACATTCCGGCTGAACGAGCGGGCCCGCTGGGGCGCCGTCCGAGTGTCGGAACGCTCGCGCCGCTCCCGTCCGCAGCGGCCACGCGACTCGAGGGGATCTCCTGAAGGCATCCCCGCCTCCAGGGTGAACGCCTGCGCCGCGCACATTCCGCGATCCGATCGCACGCAAGGCCGGTCTTCCCTCCCAGAAGGGAGGGAAGACCATGGCCACCGAAACGAGTCGCACCATCGATTCTCCGGAGGAGAAGCACTCCTCTGGCGCCCAGGCAGTCCTCATCGCCTTCCGCCGCGTCTCTCTGGGCGCCGCACTCATTGCGCTGCTGGGTCTCAGCGCCGCGCCCGCACCCGCCTACGAGGGCGAGCGCGTCTACTCCGCGCCCGCCGTCCGGCCCGCCGTGCAGGACCTGCACATCGCCCAGCCCCGATCGGGACGGCTCTACGAGGCGCCGAAGCGGATCCTCGTCTACTTCCAGCGCTTCGAGCAGGGACTGCAGGGCAGCAGCCTCGAGCTCTGGATCGACGGCGTCGAGTACACCGAGCAGCTCGGCTTCTGGACGGATCGGGCGTGGCTCGACCTTCCCCCGGGCTTCGTCTGGACGCCCGGCACCCACGTCGTCCTGGCGCGCGTGCAGGATGCGACGGGCAGCCCCATCGAATCGCTCGCGCCCTTCGAGCTCGGGCCCCCCCTCAGCTACATCTGGCCCTTCGACTACGCGACCCCCAACGTGGTCGCGAACCTGATGGAGGACTACCAGCACTTCTCGCTGCCCGCGCCCTACTGGCATCACGGCGTGGATCTGCGCGCCCCCGACGGGTCGCCGGTGCGCGCCGCCATCGGCGGCTACGTCGCCTATGCGCACAACTACCCCCCCTACTCCAGCCTGCAATGGAACGTGACGATCCTGGGTGACGACGATCTGATCTGGCAGTACAGCCACATCGAGCAGTCGGACGTGCAGGCCTGGCAGGTGGGCGATCGCGTCGAGCAGGGCGACGTGCTCGGACACATCGTCTCCTGGCCCGTCACCGAGACCGGGGCCCTCTACCACCACCTGCACCTCAACGTGACCGAGCACGAGAGCGTCGATCCGATCGCATGGCGCGATCAGCTCCTCGACGAGCAGACGCCCGATCCCGCGCCCGTACCCCGCCCGCTCTCGGACGGCTACCGGTGGCACAACCCGCTCATCTTCCTCGGGAACGCGGGCGATGTCGACACCGTCCCGCCCTCACAGGGCGGCGACGATCCCGCGGCGCAGCCCCAGCTCTACTACCTCCAGAACGACACCCACATCGCAATGGCCGACGGCGACGCCGTCCTGCCCGATCTGCAGGGCGACATCGACGTGGTGGCCCGCATCAAGGACGAGCGAGACGTGATCCCAGGCCTGCCCCAGCCCCAGGACGGCGGCCAGGCGTTCCTGCTCGGCGCCTACGACGTGGGCTGGAGCGTGGTACCCGTGGAGACGCCCTGCGGACTCGGCTACAAGCCCCGAACGTCGCTCGGGCCCTTCGACGAGGTCCCGGGCGGCTACGACGGTGCCCTGCAGGACCTGCTGCTCCTCGACGTCTTCCAGCGCTACGTGGTGGACGGCGGCGCCACCTACGACACCGAGTTCGACTGGGATCTGCGCAATCTGCACTACAACGTGACGAACTCCTTCTACGGCGTGCTCGACGGCGAGAAGGGCTTCTGGAATACCGACGGGGCGACGATCCAGGGGCCCCTGTTCCCGAACGGGACGTACCGGGTCCGCGTCTACGCGGAGGACTTCCTCGGCAACGAGCTCGTCCGTGCCCACGACGTCCGCGTGGACAACCAGCCGCAGATTCCGCTCCCGGGCTTCTGTCCCAACCGCGTGCTGGCCCTCGACCTCCAGGAGATGGAGCTCCATCCCGCGGCGGGCGGAGCCCTCGCCTTCGACCCGCCCCCGGTCCCGCTCGAGCTCGGCCCGATCGTCGAGGGCAGCGCTCACGCGACCATCCCGGCCAGTCAGTGGCCGGCCTGGCACTTCGACGATCCGACCACCGGGCTGCGTATCGCGATCGGGCTCTTGCCGGGCGACGAGGTCGAGGTGGAGTACGTGCCCTACCTCGGCGACGTGATCCTCGAGATCCCGGCCGAGGCACAGGCGCATCCCCTCGTGGCCGGCGGCCCGAGCCCCGAATTCGACCCCACCCAGCCCAGCTCCAATCCCGTGCACATCCGGCTCAGCACCCGCCTCGCCCGACGCCCCGACAACGCCCAGGCGCTGATCGGGTCACCGGCGATGGCGGGTGCGAGCGAGTTCTCACTGGTGGCGGCCGAGCCCGTCGCTCCGACGGGGGTGTCCTATGTCCTGCTCTCCGATCCGGACGGGACGACCACGTTCACCGTGCCAGAGCCCGGCTATGTCACCGCTCCCCCCGGCATCGCCCTGATCGGCGCGCTCGCACGGCGGAGGAGGAGGTCGGCTCGATCGGCCCCCACGGCCGGCGAGCGTTCATCCGTATCGACGGGATGAAGGAGCGCTCGGGATTCGGCGATTGGAGGTGTGCCGCCCGGGCGTCTGGTGATCGGCGGCCCAGCGGCGCCCGCGCGTCGGGTGCCGCGCGCTGATCGTCTGGGAATGCACCCAGGTGGCGCTGCGAGCCGACTCCGCGCGGCACGGGGTCGGCGCTCCGACGCGCAGCGCGACGGCGATGTACCATCCACCGGCCTGGCGCCCCGGAGGAGGCTCCTCGACGTCCGGCGGGCGTCCGTGCGGCCGGGTCGGCGCTTGCCACCCTCGAAACGACCGCGAGCATTGCAGCATGACGAAACACGATATCGGGCTGATCGGGCTGGCCGTGATGGGCCAGAACCTGGTCATGAACATGGCCAACAAGGGCTTCGAGGTCGCGGTCTACAACCGCACGACCTCGAAGACGACCGAGTTCGTGCAAGGCCTCGCAGGCCGCCGGGCCGGCGTCCTCGAGCAGGGTGCCGCGGCGCGGATCCACGGCTACGACTCGTTGGGTGACTTCGTCCACAGTCTCGCATCGCCGCGCCGAGTCATGATCATGGTCAAGGCGGGCGCACCGGTGGACGCCGTGATCGAGGGACTCCTGCCGCTGCTGGACGAGGGCGACATCATCATCGACGGCGGCAATGCCGACTACACGGACACCAATCGCCGTCACGTCGAGCTGGCCCGGGCGGGCCTCCGCTTCATCGGCACCGGAGTCTCGGGCGGCGAGGAGGGCGCACTCAAGGGCCCGAGCATCATGCCGGGGGGTCACCGCGACGCCTGGCCCTTCGTCAAGGACATCCTGCAGTCGATCAGCGCCAAGGTCGGACCGGACGACGACATCCCCTGCTGCGATTGGGTGGGGGAAGCCGGGGCGGGCCACTACGTGAAGATGGTCCACAACGGCATCGAGTACGGCGACATGCAGCTGATCTGCGAGGCCTACGACATCCTGGCCAACGCCCTCGGCCTCGGCAATCGGGAGCTCCACGAGGTCTTCGCGGCATGGAACGAAGGGGTGCTCGACAGCTACCTGAACGAGATCACCCGCTACATCAACAGCGTCGACGATCCGTCGGGAGAGGGCGAGCACGTCGACAAGATCCTCGACTCGGCGGGACACAAGGGAACGGGGCGCTGGATGAGCCAGCACGCGCTCGAGCTCGGGGTTCCCACGACGCTCATCACCGAGGCCGTGTACGCCCGCGCCCTCTCCGCGCAGAAGGAGGCGCGCGTCAGGGCCAGCAGAGTGCTCGGAGGGCCCGATGCGGGATTCGAGGGCGACCCGAAGCAGTTCATCGACGACGTCGAGAGCGCGCTCTACGCAAGCAAGCTCGTGAGCTACGCGCAGGGCTTCGTCCAGCTCGACGCAGCGGCCAGCGAGTTCGGATGGACACTGGACAACGGCGGAATCGCGCTGCTGTGGCGGGGCGGGTGCATCATCCGCTCGGCCTTCCTTCAGGACATCGCGAATGCCTTCGAGCGCAACGCGGAGCTGGAGAACCTTCTCCTCGACGACTTCTTCCGCGCAGCCATCGAGCGGGCGCAGCCGTCCTGGCGACGCGTCGTCGCGACGGCCGTCCACCACGGCATCCCGGTGCCCGCCCTCGGCTCGGCACTCAGCTACTACGACGGCTATCGCCGCGAGCGGCTTCCCGCCAACCTCCTGCAGGCTCAACGTGACTACTTCGGGGCGCACACCTACGAGCGCATCGACCAGCCCCGGGGCGAGGCCTTCCACACGGATTGGATCCGCGAGCGCAAGTCATAGGCGGGAGCTCATTCGCGCCACAGGGGTGCAGCCTGCTGCCTCGCCGCTCGGCGCATCGCGCCCGGATGCGCCCGCGCGTCCTGCCGTGGCGGTGTCATCAGCCGATCGGAAACGCCCAATCGATCGTCTCGCCGGATTGACATTCGTTCTCCGCCCGCATGTTGAGTGGGTCGACCGATGAGCGATCGCGCTCCGCCCTTGCTGGAAGCGGCGAGGCGGGTCGGATTCATTCTTTGTGTGGAGGAGAGCCGCCATGGAGAAGCGAGACGTCACGATCCACGGCCACCGGGTGGCGTATCGCCAGGGAGGCAGCGGTCCGGCGGTGCTCTTGATTCACGGTATGGCCGGCAGCACGGCGACGTGGAAGAGCGTCATGCCCGCCCTGGCCGAGCAGTTCACCGTCGTGGCTCCCGATCTGCCCGGCCACGGCGATTCCGAGAAGCTCGTGGGCGACCTCTCCCTGGGATCCTTCGCGTCGACGCTCAGGGATCTGCTCGTCGCGCTGGATCTGGAGCGCGCCACCATCGTGGGTCAATCCCTGGGCGGTGGGGTGGCGATGCAGTTCGCCTATCAATATCCCGAGCGGGCCGAGCGGCTCGTCCTGGTGGGCAGCGGTGGGCTCGGCCGGGAGGTGAACCACCTGCTGAAGATCCTCTCGCTCCCGGGCAGCTCGGCGCTGCTGCAGCTGGCATGCGCAGCTCCGGTGCGCGAGGCGGTCGCTGCGGCGGGCGAGGCCGCGGGCCGGCTGGGGATGGACACGCCTCCGGCGCTGAAGGAGTTCTGGCGCAGCTACGAGTCCCTGGGAGAGAAGGAGACCAGACGCGCCTTCCTCCGCACACTGCGGGCGGTCGTCGATCCCCGAGGCCAGGCAGTCTCGGCCGCCAACCGCCTCCACCTCGCGGCGGAGATCCCCACGCTCATCGTCTGGGGCGATGCGGATCCGATCATCCCGCTCAGCCATGCCCATGCCGCCCACGAGGGCATCGAGGGCAGTCGCCTGGAGATCTTCCCCGGCGTCGGACACTACCCGCATTGCGAGGCCCCCGAGCGCTTCGTCGAGGTCTTGACCGAGTTCATCGAGAACACCGTGCCGGCGCACATCACGGCGACGCGGCGACATGTGCTCGGCCCGGCGGCAGGGGTCCAGGCGAGCGGGGGGTAGCGCGCGAATCACCCCCAAGGGCCTACGTCTGCGCAGTCGCGACGCGCTCGCCGTGGCCTTCTCGGTGATCGATCTCACGGATCGGAGTCCGCCCTCTTCGACTGGCCCTCGTCGCGCCGCTCGCGCTGAGCGCCGCGCTGCTGACGGCGTGCGACTGCATTCGCTGGGGCTGCACCACGCTCTT
>CAZQMY010000061.1:0-20510 GCA_964594405.1 uncultured Spirochaetaceae bacterium
ACGACTTGTCATAGTATAGCACGCGTTCGCCTTCGCGTTCTGCCAGCTTGCCCTCTTCGTAGGCGCTCGGTTCTTCGCCGTCTGTTTCCTGCGTTCAGGCCGCTACGAAGACCTCGGGCGTACAGGCGTCGGCAGTGCCGTTGTCGGGGTCCGCTTGGTCGTTCAGGCCGTCGCCGTCGGTATCCACCCTCGACGACTCGGCGTAGTCCAGCACGCCATCGCCGTCACTGTCCGTCAGCTCGCCCTCTTCGTAGTCGCTCGCACCATCGCCGTCGGTGTCCTGCGTGCACGCCGAAATGAAGACCTCGGGCGCGCAGGCGTCGGCGTTGGCGGGATCGACCTCATCGCTGAGCCCATCTCCGTCCGAGTCGTCCAGCGACGACTCGGCGTAATCGAGCACGCCATCGCCGTCGCTGTCGATCAGCTCTCCCTCTTCGTAGTCGCTCGCGCCGTCGCCGTCGGTGTCCTGCTTGCAGGCCGCGACGAAGACGTCGGGCGCGCATGGATCGGCCGTCGCCTCGGCGGTGGAGACGCTCTCGGAAAGCTCCCGCTCCTGCGGTTCGACCTCGGCACAGCCCATCACGAGCAGCCCGAGCAGCCCGAGGAGCGAGCCGGCTCGCCACAACGTTCGTCGCACGTTCCCCTCTCCACGTGGATCGCGCGGGGCCTGACGGGCCCGGCGCCATGGAATCCCAGACGGTAACACCTGGCTGCCTCCTCAGCCGTGCGCGTGTCTATCCACCCAGTCCGGCCGCAGGTACGGCCAAGGCCTGTCAAGTGAGCCGATGCGACGCCGGCCCCGCAAGCGTCCGACGGCCGGCATGGATGATTAGAGACGGGAACTCGTGTACGGCTCGATCATCTTCCCTTGCATCGGGGCATGCGCGAGGGAGCGCTGGCGCCCTCGCGATGGCCCCTCGCGGATCCGTGCACTCCCCTGCCGGTGTGGGCATTCGACGATGAGTCGCACCGCTCGCTCGGGCGCCGGATCGAATCCGCCCGTCCGCGCGAGAGTGCGCCAGAACGCCACGCGATCGTCCTGCGATCGTTTTCCATCTTCCATCGGCCTCCAATCCTCCGCACCCAGTGCAGCCGCGATGCCGGATCACGTGCAAGGGAGGCGCCAGCGCGGCCTCGCCCCTCAGCATTGCGCCAGAAGCTGCCGATCTTCGGAGGGAGAGCTCGAGCGATCGGATCCCATGTCGCAGCGCGAAGCAGAACCTGAACGAGTGACCGCCGCTCGCCCCGAGCGCGCCCTTGCCGTGCGCGAGCGCTGCTGATGTGTGGCATCGCCGGCATCGTGATGCGAGACGCGGGTGCGCCCGGAGCCGCCCCCGTCGACACAGCCGCGCTGCGCCGCATGACCGATGCGCTCAGCCATCGCGGCCCGGACGGCGAGGGCTTCTTCGAGGCGGAGGGCATCGGACTCGGGCATCGCAGGCTCAGCGTCGTCGATCTCGAAGGGGGTGCGCAGCCGATGTCGTCGCCCGGAGCCGGGCGGACGATCGTCTTCAATGGCGAGATCTACAACCAGGAAGCGCTGCGCAAGCAGCTCGAGTCGCGGGGCCACCGGTTCCGCACCCGCTCCGACACCGAGGTGTTGTTGGCGGGCTATGCGGAGTGGGGGGAGGGGGTCGTCGTGCGCGTGCGCGGGATGTTCGCCTTCGCCATCTACGACGCGTCGGACCGCTCGGTCCTGCTGGCACGCGATGCCATGGGCGAGAAGCCGCTCTACTACGCCCACCTCGCGAGCGGCGAGCTGATCTTCGCCAGCGAGCTCTCCGCACTCCTGGCGCATCCGCGAATCTCGAGCAAGGTGAGCGCGCAGGCCCTGGCGAGCTATCTGAGCCTCGAGTACGTCCCTGGCGACCTGTCCATCATCGACGGCGTCCGAAAGCTGCGTCCTGGCCACATCATGCGGGTGCGCCACGGCCAGCTCGCGCGCCGCGCCTACTTCGAGCTTCCGATCGGCGGCGGTCGCACCCGTGGCGCCGAAGCGGTCGAGCGCTTCAGGGCGCTCTTCGATTGCGCGGTGGAGCGATGTCTGATGAGCGACGTGCCGCTCGGCGTCTTCCTCTCGGGCGGTATCGACTCCAGCTCGGTGGCCGCGTCCGCTGCGCGACTTCGCGGTGCAGCGGGACTCCACACCTTCTCCATCGGCTTCGACGATCCCAGCTTCGACGAGTCCGCGGCCGCGAGGGCGGTTGCCGCGACGCTGCGAAGCACCCACCACGAGCGGATCTTCGGCGTCACCGAGCTCATCGATCGCATCCGTCACGTGGCTCTGGCAATGGACGAGCCTCTGGGCGATCCGAGCATGCTCCCCACCCATCTCCTCAGCGAGTTCGCACGCGAGCACGTCACCGTCGCCCTCGGCGGTGACGGCGGGGACGAGCTGCTCTGCGGCTATGCCACGTTTCGCGCGGAGCGCGTCGCGCGGCTCTATGCGCAGCTCCCCGCCTTCGCCCGACGCGGCGTGGCAGCGGCCGTTCGGCGCCTGCCGGTCTCGCACGGCTACATGAGCCTCGACTTCGTGGCGAAGCGCTTCGTCGATGGGGCGGCGATCCCCGCCGAGCGACGCCACCTCACGTGGCTCTCGAGCGTCGTGCCCGGCAGTGCGGACGACCCGCTTCATCCGGAGCTTCGCGAGCGCTGGGGCGCGGACGAGATCTTCGAGGAGGCCGAGTCGAGCTACCTCGATCCCGTCACAGGCGACGACCTCGAGCGCCTGTCGCGCCAGTACAGCCTGAACTATCTGCCGGGCGACATCCTCGTCAAGACGGATCGCGCGAGCATGGCCAACTCCCTCGAGGTGCGCTCTCCCTTCCTCGACCGCGACCTCGTGGAGTTCGTGGCCGCCCTGCCTTCGCAGGAACGAATCAGCTGGCTGGGCGGACCGAAGCGAATCCTGAAGCGGAGCATGCGGGGACGCATCCCGGATTGGGTGATGCGCCGCCGCAAGCAGGGCTTCGGCCTGCCCATCGGCCGCTGGCTTCGCGGTCCCTTGATTCCGCTCTGCGACGAGCTCCTCGCCGTCGAGCGACTCCGCGCGGGTGGGCACTTCGAGCCCGTCGTCGTTCACCGACTGCTCGCGGAGCACCGATCCGGTTCGCACGATCACCGCAAGGTGCTCTGGACGCTGCTCGCCTTCGAGCTGTGGCGCGATCGCCATGGCCTCTCGGGATGATCGATGACTGAGGAAGCACCATGAAGGCAGAATCCGTCTCGGAGACGCTTGCGCCCCCTGCCGACGGGCCTCGCTCCACGGTCGAGGTGTGGCCCCAGGTACTGCGCATCTGGCGAATCCTCCAGCACTCCTTTGCGCTCCAGGTCTTCGTGACGCTGCTGATCCATCACATGCTCTGGCCCGCCCTGCGAATGGCTGGAGCCATGTCGATGGAGGGCTTTGCGCAGCCCATCCTGCTCTTCTCGGCCCTTCAGCACCTCCCCTTCTTCCAGCTCGGCGCCATCGGGGCGCTCGCCATCGGCCTCACATGGCGGAGCAACACCTGGCAGAGCTTCGACGATGGCGGCGCCACGAGGCTCTTCGTCCTGGTCCCCGTCTTCGTATTCGCCTGGCAGTACTCGCTCTACGACTACAACCTGATCCTCGATCAGGGACACGTGACGGACCGACTCCTGCTGGTCGCACTCGCGGTGGGCGTGTGGTTCCACCCCGGCTTCGTCTTCGCCTTCGTGCTGTGGCTCTCGTTGATCCTCGGACAGCTGAACTTCCCGCTACCAGAATCGGGTTGGCACTGGCCGGACAAGCGCCTGCCCTACGACGCGATGGTGCTCTTCAGCGCCTACCTCGTCACCCGCGTCTTCCTGCGACCGCACCCTCAGGTCATCGTCTTCCTGATCTTCTGCCTCACGGGAGCCACATACTCGCATGCGGGCATCGAGAAGATGCTCCTGGGCCCCTCACTCTGGTCGTGGTGGCTGCACAATCACGTGGCCAACGTCTTCGTCGGCGCCTGGACCCAGGCGAGCTGGCTCAGCTTCCTCTCGAAGGAGACAGTGGCATGGGCGGCCGCCCTGATGGACGACATGGCCCTCTTCATCGGCACCACGACCCTGTTGATCGAGGTGGGCGCCCTCGCCCTGATGGTCCATCGGCGGCTCACGCTCTGCCTGATCCCCGCCTTCATGGCCCTGCACGGCGTGATCCTGCTGACCACCGGCATCTTCTTCTGGAAGTGGATCGTCTTCGACGGCGCCCTGCTCCTGTGGTGGTTGCGCCTACGCGGGCCTCGAATCGACGAGACGGACTGGCAGGTCCTGCCCGGCCTGAATCCGAGAGTCGCGCTCGTCGCCTCGCTGCTGATCATGGGCGCCACGCGCTTCATCTTCTACAACGTCGACTTCGCCTGGTTCGACACCCGACTCACCAACTACTTCCAGATCCGCGGCACGGGCGTGAGCGGGCGCGACTACAAGATCGACCCCCGATTCTTCGCGCCGCACGACATCGTCCTCAACCAGAGTCGCTTCTATTACCTGGTCGATGAGCCGGTGATCTCGGGGACCTACGCGACGGTCCGCGACTTCGAGCTGATGAAGAAGCTGCAGGTCGCGAGCTTGGACGACCTGCCCGCCATTCGCGAACGATACGGGAAGCGCCAGTACAGAGCGCCCCTGGCCGACCTGTTCCTGAAGACGATCGCCTGGCAGGTGATGAAGGTCAACGAGCTGGGCTGGCGGGACCATCCCCTCGGCGTCCTCCGCGCACCCTATCACTTCCAGCGTCAGGTCACCGAAGACACCTGGAACATGGAGGAGCCCATCGCCCGGGTGGACGTACGCTTCATCGAGTCCTTCTACGATGGCGAGACCATCCACGAGCTCTCCAATCGATCCGTCATGACCATCGACATTCCCGGCGCCCAGGCCCCGCCGGCGGCGCGCGAGGTCGCCCCGCGATGAGCGAGCCGGGAGCCTCTCCCCTGACCGACGGGACGCCCGCCGCTGGATCGAAGCCGCGGCGCAGCCTCCGTACGGGGTGGGCGCTGGCTCTCGTTGCTGCCGCCCTGCCTCCGCTCACGGTCGACTTTCCTCCAGCGAGCGATCTGCCGCAGCACCTCGCCCAGGTCCGACTCTGGCTCGATCTCGAATCGGGCCGCCTGGACGAGGGTCTGCACGAGGTCGCCTGGCTCGCCCCCAATACCCTCGTCTATTCCCTGCTGCGCGCCTGCTGGGCGATCTTCGGCCCGGAACGCACCGGGCCCATCGCGATCGCCCTGCTCTGCATGGGCTGGGTCTCGGGGACGTTCGCGCTGGCCGGGCGACGCGACCGGCCCCTGCCGGCGGCGCTCTTTGCCTCGGTCTTCGTCTTCAACCTCTCGCTCTATTGGGGCTTCCTCAACTTCCTGGTGGGCTATCCGATCTTCGTCGCGTGGTGGCTGCTCGCCAAGGCGCGACAGGGCGCGCTGCAGTGGGTCGGGCTGCTCGTCGCTTCGGCCTTCCTCTACTGGTCGCACTCGCTCTGGTTCGCCTTCGCGAGCCTCGCCATGCCGATTCTCGTGCTGCCGCACCGCTCCCGCTGGCGACGCGTCGAGAGCTGGGCGGGATATCTCGCGACCCTATCGAGCATGCTCCCGATCGGCCTGTACGCGACCCTCGGCACGAGGGAGATGGCCTCGGCGCGGGCGAGCTTCGGCTTCGACGTCGCCGCGCACTGGGCCAACATGCCCTGGGAGCGCGTCGCGCCGACATACCTGCTCCCCCGCGGACTCGAGGGCGCGGGTCCGCTGCCCGAGGCCCTCGTCCTGCTGGCCATCATCTGGCTGGGCGCGGGCGCCCTGCGCATGCGATCGTCGGAGCATCGGGGAGTCGCCGCCTCCTCCGATTGGGCGCTCCTCGGGACCGCTTGCGTCGCGCTGGCCATCTTCCTGCTTGCGCCCAACAAGTACATGAACACGATCCACTTCAACTCGCGCTTCCTGCCCGTCGCCCTCGTCTTCGGCCTGCTCGCCCTGCCGATGCCGAAGCTGGACGCGCGCCTGCTGCGCATGGGAACCGCCGCGCTGCTGCTCATCTTCTCCTTGCATACGGCGGCCACTTGGATGCAGATCGAGCGTGAAGAGCTGAGCGGGCTTTCGGAGGCGCTCGCCGAGCTCCCCCATGGCGAGCGGGTGCTCGGTCTCGATTTCGTCAAGCAGAGCGAGCTCATCGGCGGTCGCCCCTTCCTCCAGACCTCCTCGTACGCCGACGCCTGGCGCGGCGCCACCACCCACTTCTCCTTCGCCGAGCACGGCAACGGCGTCGTGCGCTTCAAGTCCCCGCCCCGGCGCGAGTGGACCTCGCAGCTGGAGTGGTTTCCCGAGCGCGTGCGCGAGTCGGACTTCTTCGCCTTCGACTTCGTGCTCGTAAATCTGCGCGACCCCGATCACGCGCGCTTCGGCGAGCACGCGCCGGTCGAGCCGTTGACCAACCAGGGACGCTGGCGGCTCTATCGGGTCAAGCATCCACCCTGGGACTCGGCCGCGCTGACGCGCTGAGCGCAAGATCCGGACCGTGACCAGCGCGAAGGACTACCTGCCCTCGAACTCGGGCAGGCGGCGCTCAGCCATCGCCTCGACGCCCTCGCGAAAGTCCCCGGTCTTCTGAAGGCGCTCCTGCTCCACCCTCTCGCGCTCGGTGGCCGACCGGATGCGCGCCGCGAGGTCGCCGCGCAGCGTCTGGCGGATCGATCGCACCGCCAGGGGCGCGGATCGCGCGATCTCGACGGCAAAGTCCATGGCGCGGTCGAGCAGCTGGCTCTCGGCCACGACCTGGTCGCAGAGCCCGATGGCGAGGGCCTCCTCGGCCTTGATGCGCCGACCGGTGTAGAGCAGCTCCATGGCGCGCTGCTGCCCCACCACGTCCGGCAGGGTCACGCTCAGTCCGAAACCGTGATGGAAGCCGAGCCGCGCGAAGTTCGCGGCGAAGCGAGCGCTCGGAGCGGCGAAGCGGAAGTCGGGCATCAGAGCGAGGCCGAGCCCGCCGCCGATGGCCGCGCCTCGAATCGCGGCCACCACCGGAAGGCGCGTCTCGAAGAGACGAACGGCGGCATCGTAGAGGTGCCGCGGCGTTCCTTCGGACGCGTCGCCATCGCTCACCCGCGTGGGGGCGGGGCCGCCGAAGCGGGCGCCGGCGCAGAAGCTCCTGCCCTCGGCGCAGAGCACGATCGCACGACAATCGAAACCCTCTGCGAGCACCTCGAAGGCAATGCCGAGATCGTCGATCAGGGCCAGGTCGAAGTAGTTGTGCGGTGGGCGGCGGATCTCGACCCGTGCGACGTAGGTCCCGCCCAGCTCGACGCTCACGTCCCCATAGCGATCCTGCACCGTCGGTCCTCCGGTCGACTCCTCGTTTGGCGCCCTTGCTCAGGTCGCGACCGCGAAGAGCGCAGGGGCCGCGCAGGATGGTATCCGCGCCGATCCCGCTGCGCCGGCCGGGCTCGTTCGTTCACGACCCCGGCGCGCGCTCGGGTCGACGTCCGGCGCTCGCGTGCGTCGATCGGACAGGCCAGCGCCGGCGTTCCTTCGACAGGCGCTAGCGACTGCGCCGGTGCAAGCCGGCGCTGGTGAGCGCGAGCCAGAGAGCGAGTACCCCGTTCGCCGCAGCCCCTCCCGCCGGAGACGGCCCGCAGATCCGCGCCGGCCGTCGCGCCGCGCACCTCGAGCCCGGGCGGCCGCCACGATTCGCTGCTTGCCCTACAGGGCTCGGCATCTCTAGGGTACTCCGGAGCGGGTGGAGGGTGATGCCTTGAAGCGGGTCCACGTACTCGAGTTCGAAGACCTCGAATGGTTCCCGGCCTGGCTTCGCGGGGACATGACGAATCTGATCGTCGTCCTGCTGCGCGCGATCGGCACGACGGCCATCCTCTCGCGCCTGGTCTCGCGCGTGATGGCAGACCACGCGATCGAGCAGGTGGTCGACCTGGGCTCGGGATCCGGCGGCATCATGCCCGACGTGATCGCGCGCGTGCGCAGGCGCAGCGAGACCGCGAATGCACGTCTGCTGATGACGGACCTCTACCCCAACCCCGACGCTCGCCGGCGCTTCGAGAGCGAGGGCGCTTCCCATCTCCGCTACCTGGGCGAGCCGGTGGACGCCTCGGACCTGGCATCGGCGCCTGATGGCCTGAAGACCATGGTGAACTGCTTCCACCACATGCGACCCACACAGGCCCGACTCATCCTCGAATCGGCCGTGAAGAGCAGGCAGCCCATCCTGGTCTACGAGATGGCCGACAACGAGATCCCCTTCGCGGCGTGGTGCGCGACGCTGCCCATCGGACTCGTGCTCGTCGCGATCAGCAGCCTCCTCCTGACTCCCTTCGTGCGACCGCTGCGAGCCCGCCAGCTCGTCTTCACCTACATGATTCCGCTCATCCCGATCTTCTACGCATGGGACGGACAGGCCTCTCTACCCAGGATCTATACCTTCGCAGACCTGGACGAGCTCCTGGAGGGCCTCGAAGACGACCACTACCAGTGGGAGACGGGCTACGCCACGAACGAGCGCGGCAAGGGGCGCGGAATCTACCTGCTGGGCTGCCCGAGCTGATGCGGGGTGCCACGATCGCCTCCCCGAGTGGCCGCCGATCGGTACTGCCGATGGCTCGATTGCCCTCCGCAGGCTCGACAACGCCGCACTCGTGGGAAGCTTTGATGGACAGGTTCACAACAGAGGAGGAGCCCGATGGACTCGGAGCGCCGCGCACGTCCTTTGCGCCACATCACCTTCGTACTCGTTTCGGTCGCATTGGCCCTTCCCTTTGCGAACGCCGCCGCCCAGAACGACCGCCGTGCGACCGCGCGGGCGCTCTTCGGAGACCTGCCGCCCGCCGTCCCCAGAGCGGGCGAGGCGCTCGCCGAGCCGCTCACCGACCTCGGTCGAATGCTCTACTACGATCCCCGCCTGTCGAAGAACCACGACATCTCGTGCAACAGCTGCCACCGCCTCGACGCCTTTGGCGTCGACGGTGAGCCGACGTCGCCCGGGCACCGGGGCCAGCGCGGCGACCGCAACTCGCCCACGGTCTACAACGCCGCACTCCACGTCGCGCAGTTCTGGGACGGCCGGGCAGCCGATGTGGAGGCCCAGGCTGAGGGGCCAGTCACGAACCCTGTCGAGATGGCGATGCCCGACGAAGCCACCGTGGTGTCGGTCCTCCGCTCGATTCCCGGATACGCGCCACTCTTCGCCGCCGCCTTCCCAGGCGAGTCCGACCCCATCACCTACGAGAACATGGCGCGAGCCATCGGGGCATTCGAGCGACGACTCATCACGCCCGCACCCTTCGACGCCTGGAAGGCGGGAGACGACGGTGCCCTCTCGGCCGACGCAAAGCAGGGCTTCGACGTCTTCGTCGCCAAGGGGTGCCCCAGCTGCCACGCCGGCCCCGGCGTCGGCGGCGCCCTGTATCGGAAGCTCGGCCTGGTCGAGCCCTACGAGACCGAGGACTACGGGCGCGAGAACGTGACGGGCGACGTCGCTGACCGCCACGTATTCAAGGTGCCCTCGCTGCGCAACGTCGCGAAGACCGGCCCCTACTTCCACGACGGCAGCATCGGCTCCCTCGAGGAAGCTGTCCGCCGGATGGGCAGCCACCAGCTCGGCATGGACCTCAGCGACGCCGAGATCTCCTCCATCGTCGCCTTCCTCGAGGCGCTCACCGGTACGGTGGACCCGGCCTACATCGCCGCCCCGGAGCTGCCGGCCAGCGGCCCCGACACGCCGGCACCCGATCCGAGCTGAGCGAGATCACGAGTCGCCGCGCGCGCCGCTCGTCTGCAGATCGACGAAACGTCGATAGGCCCCGTCGGCGCGCGCCATCAGCTCGGCGTGCCGCCCGGCCTCCAGCAGCCTGCCGTCTTCGATGAAGAGGATCTGGTCGGCGTGGCGGATCGTCGAGAGTCGATGAGCGATCACGACGACGAGCTTGTCGTGGGCGGCGCGGCGCAAGGCGGCGACGAAGGCCAGCTCGGTGGCCGGGTCGAGGGAGGCGGTGGGCTCGTCGAGAATGAGGATCGGCGTGTCTCGGATCAGCGCCCGCGCAATCGAGATGCGTTGCTTCTGCCCGACGGAGAGCCTGCCGCCGCCGCGCCCCACCGGCGAATCCAGGCCCTCCGGCAAGGCCCCGACGAACTCCCGTGCCCCAGCGACCTCCAGCGCTGCCCAGATCTCTGCGGAACCGGCTTCCGGTCGGGCCAAGCGCAGATTCTCGGCCACGCTCGCGTCGAAGAGAGCGGGCTCCTGAAAGACGAGCGAGATCGACGCGCGGATGGCCTCGCGCGAGAGCTCCATGATGTCCGTACCGCCGAGCGTGATCCTGCCCTCGCTGGGACAGAGCAGCCGCGCCATCAGGTGGGCGATGGTCGTCTTGCCCGCACCCGCCGGCCCCACCAGCGCGACCAGCTCACCGGGGCGCGCGGCGAAGCTGATGTCCACGAGTGCGCGGTGTCCGTCGGGATAGCTGAAGCCGACCTGCTCGAAACGAACGCCTTCCCTCATGTCGCGGATCCGCGCGGGCGCCTCGGGCTCGTGGTCGGCCGGTGCGTCGAGGAGCTCGGCGACCCGCCCCATCGCGACGACGTTGTCCTGCAGCTCGATCCAGACCTGCCCGATCGCCCGCGACGAGCCCACGATCTGCCCGAAGTATCCGAAGAGGATGCCGAAGTCCCCGACGCTCAACGCTCCGGCGAAGAGCCGATCGGTGGCCTCGTAGACCACGATGATGCCGAGGAATCCCAGCAGCGCGCCTGCGATGGAGATCATCGCGATCCACAGCCCCGCCTGCCGCCGGAATGCGCTGAAGGAGCTCCAGCTGTCGGCCTCGAAGCGCGCATCTTCTCGCGCGCGACCGCCGAGACCCTGCACGACGAGGGCCCCGGCGACTGACTCCTCGATGGTGTTGGTGGTGCGCGCCCCGGTCTCACGAGAGGCGCGGGATCGATCCCGAAGGCTGCGGGAGAAGGGGAGCGTCATCAGCAGCACGAGCGGTCCGCTGATCACCGCAACGCCGACGAGGAGGGGCTCGTCTCCGAAGGTCAGCGTGAGCATGAGCGCCACCGTCAGGATCCTCAGGACCGAAGCCAGGGGCGTCAGGAAGATCTTGTAGAAGACCTCGCTGATGAAGGGCGTGTCGTACATCAATCGATAGATCGCATCCCCGATGTGCTGGGCGTCGAGACGCGTCAGGGCCAGATCCTGGAGTCGACGGAAGAGCCGGCTGCGGTAGGCGTGATTCAGGTCGTGACTGAGGCGCAGGGTGAAGCCGTACTCCAGCCAGCCGAAGAAGCCTCCGGCATAGCTGTTGGCCGCACTCGCGGCATTCTCGGAGCTCGTAGCGGCGTCGCGGCCCTCCGCGAGCCACGCGTCCACCGTGCTGACGCCCCCGCCCCAGAATCCGAAGAGCGCCACCGCGAGCAGGCTCGTGGCCGAGAGCACGATGACGATCTCGGAGGCAGACAGCCCATCGAGCAGGCCCACCGCTCCGCGCATGAAGGCGGGATAGCGATGCAGGGTCTCTTCCACGGAGGTGCCCACGATCACGTTGTCGACGACGATCTTCGAGAGGAAGGGCGCGAAGAGCGGCGGAACGAGGCTCAGCACGACCAGCGCGCTCTTGAGCAGATAGCGGCCGAGGAAGGGGCGGATATAGCGGAGGGCGCTGACCATGATGCGCAGCGCCTCGAGGTTTCCCATGGGCGCGGCCTGGCTCAAGCGTGCTCCCCGTCCTCGCCTGCCCCCAGCTCGAGCTCGACGAAGCGGCGATACGCCCCCGCCTCGCGGGCGAGCAGCGCGTCGGGCGAGCCGGCTTCGGCCACCACCCCCTCATCGAGGACGACGATGCGGTCGGCGCGCCGGATCGTCGAGAGCCGGTGGGTGATCAGCAGGATCACACGCCCCGCGCCCCAGCGCGCCAGGTTCTCGAGCACCCGCGCTTCCGTCTCGGCGTCGAGCGCGGCGGTCGGCTCGTCGAGGATCAACACCGGCGAGTCCTTGATGATCCCCCGCGCGTGGGAGCGTCGCTGTCGTTGGCCTGACGAGAGCCGGGCGCCGCGCTCGCCGAGCTCGGTGTCGTAGCCCAGCGGCAGCGTTTCGATGAACTCGCACGCACAGGCCACCTCCGCGGCCGCGCGCACCGCTTCGTCCGTCGCGTTCGGGACCGCGTAGCGGATGTTCTCGCGAATCGTGGTCCCGAAGAGCAGGTTCTCCTGGAGCGCGATCGAGACGCCCCGGCGAAGCGAGTCGAGGTCGAACTCGCGGAGATCGATGCCATCGACTTCGATGCGACCCGCATCCGGATCGAAGAGTCGCAGGAGCAGGGAGGCCAGCGTCGTCTTGCCCGAGCCCGTCGGACCGAGGATGCCCGTGACCTCCCCCACCCTGGCCTCCAGGTCGACGCCGCGAAGCACGGGCCGGTCGTGCACGTAGGCGAAGTGCACGCCGAGAAAGCGCACCGCTTCGCGCGGCGGCTCGAAGCTGCGCGGCTCGGCGGCGTCGCGGACCTCCACCTCGACGTCCACCTGCGTGAAGGCCCGATCCATGCCCACCGCCATGTCCTGCGCACGTATCCACATGCCGAGCAGCGAACGTCCGGTGCTCAGCACGGTGCCGGCCTGACTCGTCGCGCTCTGGTAGACGGCCAGGCTCCAGGTCGCGAAGCCGATCGCACCGATCAGCCCACCGGCGAGGATGGGGGCCCCATCGGCCGCCTTCAACGCCAGCACGGCTGCGAGCGGAATCATGATCAGCGCCGTCAGCGTGAAGGCGAGGATCTGCAGGCCGGCGAAACGCACACGCGCACGATACGCGGCCTCGAAGGCCGAGCGGGAGGCCGCCTCGAATCGCGCCTGGAAGCGCGCCTCCGCGGCGTTGGCCTTGACCACTTTGATCCCGCTCAGTGTCTCCTGGATCCCCGAGGTCAGCAGGCTGTTCTCTTCGCGCATGCGCCGGAAGTCGCGGCGTACGACGTCGCTGGCCCACGCGCCCAGCACGAAGAGCGCCGCCAGACCCGAGGCAACGACCAGCGGCAGCCACCACTCGAAGGCGAGGATCGAGATCATCGTGCCGATCGCAGTGAAGATCATGGGGACGGGCGTCACGAACTGTCCCAGGAGGTTCGTCACCTGAGCGCTGTCCTGGAAGGCCCGGTAGATCGAGTCCCCGACCTTCGCCTCCGCCGCCTTGCGCATCGATGAACCGTGCACGTTGTGCATCATGTGCTGACGAAGGGATTGGTTGACCCGCTGCTGCATCTGGATCCACCAGATCGCGAGCCAGATGCCCCAGGGCGTACCGATCAGGGTCAACGCGACCCCGACGAGGATCACCCGATCACGAAGCACCTCGCGCGCGCCTACGGAGAGTGAATCCACCGCGACGTAGTCCGCCGGATCGAGCCTCAGCACCCAGGCCTGGAATCCGGTCAGCGGCTGCCCGAGCCCCACCTTGCTCGTGGCGAGATCGGTGAGGAGCCAACCGAGGGGAATGCCGATGACGGCGAAGGCCATGATGGCGCCCCCCACCACCAGCAGCTCTCGCATCACCGAGCGCAGATAGGGCAGGCTCCGCGCTGCGAGGCGTACGACCTTCCGCAAATCGACCGAATCCCGAGCAGCGTGCGGGTTGTGTCGTGCCAAGCGCCGGCCCCCATCCTCCGAACGCACGAGCAGCGGATCGTGCTCTGCGTAGTATGGTCTGCCCCGAAGTCGCGAGCCACTCGGCGAGGTCGCGACGGGCCTGCGCCGCCGATCGAGCGTCATGTCGGGCTCGATGAACGAAGCGGAAGGGATCGACTGGATCGACGTGAAGCCCCGGGCCGAGACCGAGTACAACGCTCGTCTACAGCGCGAGATCGCCCGCATCGAGCCATGGAGAGCGGGATGCTCGGACGACTACCGCTCCGAGAGCGGTCTGGTCGTGACGCAGTGGCCCGGCCGCATGAGCGAGCCGCGCACGCTCCTCGAGACCCCGGACCGGGACGCAATCAGGTCGGCCAGTGCTTCCGAGCGAGCGCCGAAGCCACTCCGGCGGCCGCCTCGGTCCGGTCTCAGCCGGCGGCGATGGCGCGCCTTCGGATCTCATGGAGGCGCGTCTCGATGAGGCGGCCGATGACGTCTGGACTGAGCCGGGCGGCGACGTCCCCGCGCGCCCTTTGCGCGCGACGTTCGCGCTCCTCGACGTTCTCCAGGACCTCACGCATCAGCGCCGCGGCATGCATCACGTCGGGCTCGGCCCAGACCGAGCCCGCCGGGTAGGGCCCGACGTCTTCCTTCAGCTCGATCAGCTCGAAGCGCACGGGCCAACCGTTGCCGACGCCGAAGAAGTCGACGTTGCCCGAGTACTCGGTCGCGATCACCGGCAGACCGAGGGCCATGGATTCGGCGAGCGTCAGCCCATAGCCCTCCGCACGATGCAGCGAGACGTAGGCGTCGCAGGCCGCGAAGAGATCCGTGACCTCATCGCGTGTCAGATAGCCATCGATCCAGGTGACGGAGAGGTCGGCGATCTCACGTCGGATGCGCTCACGCCCCGCCTCGTCCCAATCCGAGCGTGTCGTCTTGAGCACGAGGCCCACGTCCTGGCGGCCGGCGAAGGCCTCGCGAAAGGCACGGATCACGGCCAGCGGATTCTTGCGCTCCCAGAAGCTGAGGAAGTCGAAGGCGAAGACGAATAGGAACCGGTCCTCCGGCAGACCGAGGCGTTCGCGCGAGACCTCGAGCGGGGCCTGCAGGGAGACCGGCAGCGGAATGCGCCTCACGGGCACTGGGGACACGCCGGAGAGCACGTCCACGCAATAGGTGCTCGGCGTCCAGATCTCCTGGAAGGGGCCGAACGCGTCCTGCCATGCCTCGGGAAAGGTGGACGACTCCCAGAGCCAGTAGCCGATGTTGTAGCGCCCGTGAAATCGGCCTGCGCCGAGATGATCGAGGAGGGCGGGGACCTGATCGGCGTTCACGCAGTAGAGGCTGGTGCCGTGAGGATGCCCCTCCTGGCCGAGCTCGAGGCTCCGATCCTCGGTCCGGGCGACGACGTTCAGGTCGATGCTCTCCAACGCCAAGGGCACGGCGGTGCGCCGGATGGCCCGAGCGAGGCCTCTGCCGGCCTCTCCCATGCCGGTCTCGGCGCGCAGGTAGCCCACCAGATTCAAGCCAGGACTCGCTTCGAGACTCTGGGCGATCAGCGTCGCGTTGGCTTGCGGGGAGAGGGGCGTCGCGTGCCCCTCGTCCAGGGCGGGAGCGCCCGCGGACGCCGAGAGCGCGCGACCGCTCAACCCATCGAGCCAGCTCCAGACGTGCCAGGTGAGGTCGTTGCCCAGGGCGCGGCGCGTGAGCCGCCGCACGACCCTGAGCAGCGGGGCACCATAGACACGCCTCAGCAGCGCATGCAAGGTCCCGCTGGCTCCCCCGCCGCGCAGGGGCGGCGCCGGGGCGCCGCTTCGGGCCGCCTCGTCCTGAAGGGCCAGCCAGCTCCGAAAGCATCGGGGCGAGTCGACCGCAAAGGGATCTCCGAAGCCGTCACGTGAAGGCCCGAGCTCACGATAGATCCGCCGATCCACATCATCGACCGGAGCGCCGTCATCGTAGTGGCCGTAGGCATACGACCACTCGAGACATGTGCGATGGCCGGCCGCGAGCAGTCGCTCACGGTAGGCCTCGAAGAGCGGCCGCAGATCCTCGCGCTGCGAGAGCACGAAGCGTGTCTGGTGCCTGGAGACGTACTCGATCCGGTCCACCTCGAAGCCGCTGAAGTGGAAGAAGTAGAGGGGCTCGCCGTTGACCTTGGGGCCATCCTCGAAGCCGAGCGTCCGCCCGTGGAGGTTCCAGTAGGCCACGTCGTAGCCGGGATCCTTGAGGATCCTGACGCCCTCGAACATCCCGGGTACCAGGTCGATCCAGCGCTGATCGACGAAGAGGCCCCGCTCGATCGATACGATGCAATGCTCGTAGAGCCGCTTCTGCCACCATTTCAGGAAGCGCTCGGTGGTCTGGTTCCGGACCAGTCCGATGAAGCCCAGGTTGTACGCCCCGGCGATCAGGATCTCGGTCTCGCCGGGCCGCAGGAAGTCCTCGATGGGCTCGGTGAGGTGGGGGACCAGGAGGATGGAAGCCTCTTCGAGGGCGGTCTCGATCCCGACGAAGCGTTCGAGGACCAGGATGTCGGGATCGAGGTAGAGGACGTGGTCGAGGTCGTAGCGCTCGAAGAGATGATCGAGGAGGAAGGGCTTGACCGCAGTATTGCACTCGAGCTGGGTGTACTTGAAGAGGAAGGAGGGCAGGTTCTCGATGTTGGGGAGGTCCTCGACCTCGATCACGGTGAAGCGCTCCGCCTCGGGGTCGAAGGCGCCTTCGATGCGATCGACGACCAACACGAAGAAGCGACCTCCGGGATGATGCTCGAGGAAGGACTCCGCGAGCACCCGCGCAAAGGCGAGGTAGTTCTTCGAGATGATCGTGCAGGCGGTGAGTCCGGACATTGAATCGATGGCGATCGCGGAGGCTGTCCCTCGCGGGCGGGGGGCAGGGGAGAAAGGGCGGAATTGCAGTTGGAGAGCGGAGGCGGATTCTAGCGATCGACGATCCGCCGGTAGAGGGCGAGGGTGCGTCGAGCCGCTCGATCCCACGTGAACTCGTCGACGTCGATCTTCGCGCGCAGCTCCGCTCGAAGCGGCGCGCTCTCCAGCAGACGAGCGATCGCATCCGCGATCTCCGCCTCATTCTCCGGCGCTACGTAGAGCGCGGCGTCCCCTGCCACCTCCTGCAACGCGCCGACGCACGATGCCACCGCCGGGGCGCCACAGCGCAATGCCTCGAGGAGCGGGAGGCCGAAGCCTTCGTCGAGAGAGGGGAAGACGAAGACCTCGCAGGCTGTGTAGAGATCGATGAGCGCATCCTCCTCGACGTAGCCGAGCAGATGGACACCCTCCGGCGCCCCCTCCGCTTCCAGCCGCTCGATGAAGGCAGCATTGCGCCAGCCCTCTCCCCCTGCGATCACCAGCCCGACCTTCTCCCGAAGCGCGGCCGGCAACGCCTCGTAGGCAGCCAGCAGGCCCAGATGATTCTTTCTGGGCTCCAAAGTACCGACGCTGAGGATGAAGGGGCGGTCGACGCCGAAGCGCCTGGCGACGCGCTCGCGCGATGCGCCGACCTCCCCGCCCGCGAATCGTTCGCCCGCACCCGGGTGGATGACCGTGATTCGCTGCGCATCGATCTCGAAGGCGCGGATCATCTCATCGCGTGTGTGCGCCGAGATCGCGATGAACTCGGCTCCGCTTCCGATCGCCTCGAGCATGCCTCGCATGCAGGTCAACTTGTTCTCGACCTCGTGGTGAAGGGGCGACGTCAGGAAGGTGACGTCATAGCAGGTGAGCAGCGTGACCCCTGCGTGGCCTTCGGGAACCCTCCAGCTCGTCGCGTGGAAGAGGTCCAGGGCATCCGCCCGAGGCGGGCGGCCGAGGCGCAGGGTGAAGTTCTCCGGCAGCGCCGCGAGCCCGCCCGGGAGGCATTCCTCCGTCAGCGGATGCTGGAGGTCGTAGAGCAGGAACTCATCGTCGCATTCGAGCGCCACCAGCGCCTCGAGCAGCTCCCGACCGTAGCGCCCGATGCCGTCGCGCGGTCTCGACGCCTTCGAGATGTCGTACCCGATCTTCACGACGCCGCACCGCCAATCTCCGCCTCCAGCGAACGCAGATACTCACCGAGCGCGGTCGCCGTCGCGTCCGAGTAGGCACCGTTCCTTCGCCCTTCCTCCAGGAGCAGATGCAGGTGGGCCAGCTCCGCGCGCATCCTGCGCTCCCGCTCGAGCTCATCGAGACGCGGATGGACGCGCCGCAGGTCCTGCTGCAAGCGACCGAGCTCGGTGGCCATCTGCTCGAGCTGGAGCGCCATGTCACGCGCGCGGACCTCCGTCTCGGCCTGCCGCTCGACCCGGCGCTGCTCTTCGTCGGCCAGGTCCTGGATACGCTGCTGCTGCCCCTCGAGTCCGTGCTGGAGCGCGTGGATGGCCGCCTCGACGCCTTCGATGTGCCGCTGCTGGGCGCTCGTGCGCTCGAGGGCGCCATCGAGCTGCGCCTGGAGATTGCGGTGGGTCGCTTCTCCCTGATCGAGCCTCGACTCCAGCGCGTCGAAGCGCGCACGCAGCCGCTCACGGACAAGGCGCACGCCCAGCGCGGCGGAGCCCGCGAGGAGGATCAGCACCGCAGCCAGCATCGGGGCCGGGAGGGAGTCCATTCGGGCAGGATAGTTCAACGCCTCCAGGCCGGCCCGGAGGCCCGGATGCCCCGTGAGCCGCTCGTCGATCGGCTCCATGCGCGCCATCAACAGTTCGCGCATGAGACGGCGCCACTACCACCGGAGGCCACATTCATCTGCCCTGCCATCTCGACACGGACCGCGCGAGCGCGGCTTCGATCAGCTGGCGCGTGAAGCCCTCGTGGCCGGCGGGGTCGAAATGCAGGCAGAGGTCGGCTCCGCCGTAGTCCTTCTTCTCGAAGTAGACGCCGCAGTAGGAGTTCATCTCGAGATGATGAGGCGTCCCGTCATCGGCCACGCGGATGTCGCACCGCCCGTAGCTGCTGCCGCCGAGGGCTCTGAAGAAGCGGGCCGACTCGTCCCTCAAGCGGCGGTCGAGACCGGGGTCGTCGACCGGGGCGGCGCACAGCTCCGCGTGCTCGAACCACTTGAGTCGTTCGTGCTTGAAGGTCTCACCTTCCGGGAATCGATACTGAACCGGCGTGTAGGTGGTCGGGTGCTCCGGGTCCTTCGGATTCTCGGCCACGAGCACCGTGCACTCCACCCCTTCGATGAACTCCTCGATCAGCGCGGCGCCGTGGCGAGCGAGCATCTTGCGCAGCTGTCGTCGCAGGCCCGCCTCGGTGACCACGCGCGACTGGCGGCTGAGGTCGATGCTCGCGTAGCTCCCGTAGGCCTTCACGATCAACGGGAAGCGGAGACTGCGGAGCGCCGCGTCTGCGTCGTCGAGGCTGCGCGCGACCGTATGGCGCGGGGTGGCGATGCCCGCGCTTCGACAGGCGCGCTTCATCTGCAAGCGAGTGGGATCGAAGAAGGCCGAGCGTGCGCCGGTGAACGGCACGTCGTGGCGCTCCAGGAGCTTCACCACCTCGATGCCTGGAAAGCCGAGCTCTGCGGGCCCGTCACAGAGATTGAAGAAGACATCGAAGTCGGCGGCGAGGAGCGGCTCCAGACGCTCGACGGAGCTCGAGTTGTCCGGGAGGTGGGCGAGGTGCCACTCGGCGTCGGGCAGGAAGGGGCGCGGGTCGCAGGGCCAGTCGTCTTCCGGAAAGTCGTGAGCGTCGAGGTCCTGATGCGTCAGGAGGCAAATGCGCACGCCGCGAGCTTACTCTCTGCGAACGGCAGACGCTCGCGGGATCCCGGGCGTTGCGATCCGGGGTCGCCCGGCCCAGACTGTGCGGCGAATTTCGTCGACACCACAGGGCATACGCCCTCAGGAGAACTCCCGTGATCAAACTCTACGGCCTGCGCATGAGCAACTACTACAGCCTCACCAAGGCGCTCCTGATCGAGAAGGGGATCGACTTCGAGGAGGTCAAGGCGCCGCCGGCGCAGGAGGAGGCGTATCTCGCGCGTTCGCCCATGGGAAAGATGCCCGCCATCGAGGTCGACGGGCGGTTCCTGAGCGAGTCGCTCGCGATCGCCACCTACCTCGAGAAGCTGAAGCCCGAGCCCTCCCTCATCCCTGCGGATCCCTTCGAAGCCGGCAAGGTGATGGAGCTCTCCTGCCACCTCAAGCTCGACATCGAGCTGGTCGCGAGGCGGCTGCTGCCGCAGCTGCTCTTCGGCAAGCCCGTGAGCGAAGAGACGAAGGACCAGGTTCGAGCAGACCTCGCCAAGGGGATGAAGGCCGTTGAGCGCCTTCTGGTCTGCGCCCCCTACGCGGCTGGCGACAAGCTGACCCTGGCGGACTTCTATGCGAACTACACCTTCGGCACGGCCAGCCTGCTCGCCAAGGCCGTACTCGGCCTCGACCTGCTGGCCGAGCACCCGCGCGTCAGCGAGCTGCTCGCGCTCCTCGCCAAGCAGCCGAGCATCGTGCGGGTCACCGAAGAGGCCAAGGGCTGAGACCGGCAGGGGCCGCGATGGGCCCCGCTCGCGGCGCCCGGCAGGCTAGATGCCGTCGATGATCGCGTTGAAGGTCGCGCTCGGGCGCATGGCGCGGCTGGCGAGCGCCTCGTCGGGCCGGTAGTACCCGCCGATGTCCTGCGGTGAGCCCTGCGCACCATCGAGCTCGTCCTGGATCCGCGCCTCGTTCGCCGCCAGCGCCTCGGCCACGGGCCCGAAGCGCTCGGCGAGCGCGGGATCGTCCTGTTGCGCGGCGAGCGCCTGGGCCCAGTAGAGCGTCAGGTAGAACTGGCTTCCGCGGTTGGCGAGCTCCCCGACCTTGCGCGAAGGGGCCTTCTTCTGCAGCAGGAGCTTCCCCGTCGCCTCGTCGAGGGCGCGCCCCAGAAGGAGCGCGGCGGCATTGCCGAACTTCTC
>CAZQMY010000062.1:0-3830 GCA_964594405.1 uncultured Spirochaetaceae bacterium
CGTCGTACATGTCGAGCTCGGGGTCGACGGAGGCGGGATCCGCTTCGTCGCCCACCGAGGGGTCCATCCAGGCGGTCAGGACCTCGGGGCGACCGGGATGCGCGTTGAGCGAGATGTAGAGATCGGCCGGTGTCAGCTCGTGAACGGCCTCCGGGAGCGTGCCGCCGAGGACGGCCTCGATGTTGGGCTCGGTCGCCTGCGACTGATAGGCGCCCATCAGCGAGCCGCCACCCGAGTTGCCGAGCAGCACGACCTGCTCGACTCCCGCGGCCTCGCGAAGCCAGCGGATGCCCGCTCCGATGTCGATGAGGGCGTGCTCCAGCATGAAGTAGGTCTCGTTGCCCCGGAAGCGTGTGTTCCAGCCCAGGAATCCGAAGCCCCGCCGGGCCATGAGCTCGGCCAGGTAGTGCTCGCTGAAGTCGACGTTGTAGTGGGTCGCGATGAAGGCGGTGCGCGGTCGGACTCCGCTCGGCCGGTGATAGAGGCCCTGGCAGGGGTTGAAGCCGGCGCCGTTGCGCTGCGAGGTGGCGGACACGAGCGAGACGAACTCGCGGGCGATCTCGGTCATCCGGGTGCTCCTCGTGGGGAGGCGCGAGGCTAGCAGGGCGCCCGGTCCGGGCGTTCAGCCCGGCCACGAGCAGGCGCCTCGATGGCAGGAGATGAAATGCGAACACGTTCTTGATCAATGTCGACCAGTTTTCGGGTGCAGAATTGGAGACCGACTATAGAATCCTGCCAACGAACAGGAAGGCCATGTCAGCCACGCTCCGCGAAGACCAACGACGGATCCACTCTGCGAAGGCCCTGGGCAAGGCCGAGCGCACCCGGCTGCGATTGATCTCGGCGGTCCGCGAGGCGCTCGAGCGCCAGGGCGGCTTCACCGCCGAGTCCGTCGCGCGGCAGGCGGGCAGCTCGACCGCCACCTTCTACAACCATTTCCCCTCCAAGGAGGCGGCCCTGCTCGCGGCGTTCTCCACCACCATGGACGAGCTCGTAGGGCTGCTGGCCGAAGAGCTCCGGATCGAACGTGTGCTCGACCTCGGGCTCCAGGGATTCGCCCACGGCTGGGTGCGCCGCGCTGCCGAGTTCTTCCGCGAGAACGCCGGGGTCTTTCGCTCGGCGCAGGTGGCGCTGCCGCAGTCGCGCCAGATGCGGGACGTCTTTCGCAGCCATGAAGAGGCTGCCCTGATCCGCTACGAGCGCTTCGTCCAGCTCGGTCAGGCGGCGCGTGTCATCCGGCCGGACGAGCGTTCGGCGCTCGCGCAGGCGCTGATGATCGTCTCGGAGGGTTGGAATCACCCGCGCGTATTCAACATGGAAGAGGGCGGGACGCTCCACGGGGCGCTGGCCGCGGTGGTGGTGCGAATGCTCGATCCTTCGCACGAGGCTGGGCCCGCCGGGTCTCCGGAGGTGTCATCATGAGTCCGATCCTGCTCGGTGGGTTCCAGACGGACTTCGCGCGCAGCTTTGCCCGTGAGGGGCTGGAGATGGCCGACCTGGTCCGGGAGGTGGTCGAGGGCACGCTGGCCTCGGCCGGGCTGGCGCCGGAGCAGATCGACAGCATCCACGTGGGCAATGCCTTCGGTCAGCTCTACACCGGCCAGGGTCACCTCGGTGCGATGCCCGCGACCGTCATCCCCGGGCTCTGGGGCGTCCCGGCCATGCGCCATGAGGCGGCCTGCGCCTCCAGCTCGATCGCCGCGCTGACGGCGATGGCCGAGATCGAGGCCGGGCGCTACGACTGCGTGCTCGTGATCGGCGCCGAGCTGGAGAAGACCATGCCCGGGCTCGAGGCCGCCCAGGTCCAGAAGGCGGCCGCCTGGGTGGGGCACGAGACCGAGGGAAGCCAGGCGATCTGGCCCGAGACGTTCGAGCAGGTGGCCGCCGAGTACGACCGCCGCTTCGGCCTGCGCGAGGAGCATCTCCGGGCCATCGGTCAGCTCAACCTCGAGAACGCCAGGGCGAACGGCCGGGCCCAGACCCGAGACTGGAAGCTCTCGAAGGAGAGCTTCGAGGCCCACGACGAGGCCAATCCGCGCGTGGCCGGCCGGCTCCGTCGCAACGACTGCTGCCAGATCACCGACGGAGGCGCCGGGATCGTGCTGGTCTCCGAACGATGGTTCGAGGCCAATGGCGGCGAGCGCAGGGTTTCGCGCATCGCGGGCTGGGGGCATCGCACGGTCGGGCTGCCGCTCGCAGCGAAGATCGGGCGGGAGCAGGACTCCCCCTACGTCATGCCGCACGTGCGCGCAGCCATCAGCGATGCCTGGCGGCGCGCCCGCATCCGGGGCGTCGAGGACCTCGACGCCATCGAGGCCCATGACTGCATGACGCCCTCGGAGTACATGGCGCTCGATCACTTCGGCCTCACGGACCCGGGCGAGAGCTGGAAGGCCATCGAGAGCGGCGAGATCACGCGAGCCGGATCGCTGCCCGTCAATCCGAGCGGCGGGCTGATCGGCGGCGGCCATCCAGTTGGCGCCACGGGTGTGCGGATGCTGGTGGACGCGGCCGCGCAGGTCCGCGGTGAGGCCGGGGCCTATCAGGTCGATGGTGCGTCGCGAGTGGCGACGCTGAACATCGGTGGAAGCACGGCCACCACCGTGAGCTTCATCGTCGAGTCGACCACACTGGTCCATTGATGGTCGCCAGCCGATCCAGGCGAGGAGAGTCGCAGGCGAGGAGAGTCCGATGAAGGTCCAGATCCACGAGCGCTTCGCGTCCGGGCTTCCCGGCGGAGACGACCACCCCTACCGCAGCGGTGCCTGGCGGCCGCAGCAGACCGAGTATGACGCCTGGGATCTCGAGGTGGAGGGCGAGATCCCCGACGACCTCCAGGGTGTCTACATCCGCAACACCGAGAATCCCCTGCTCGAGCCGATCCGCAGCTATCACCCCTTCGATGGCGACGGCATGCTCCACTCGATCTCCTTCGCGGGCGGGGAGGCGCGCTACCGCAATCGATTCGTGCGCACCGATGGCTTCGCCGCCGAGCGGGAGGCGGGGAGGAGCCTGTGGGCAGGGGTCTCCGAGAATCCGCGGCTCGCGATCCGAGAGGACAGCCCCTGCACGCGGCCGCGGATGAAGGATGCTTCCAGCACAGACGTGGTGGTGCACCACGGCGTCGCCCTCACGAGCTTCTGGATGTGCGGCGATCTCTACGCCTCCGATCCCTTCACCTTGGAGCCCGGGGGCAAGGAGACGTTCGGGGGCCGCTTTCCCAGGGAGGGCGTCTCCGCCCATACGAAGGTCGACGAGCACACCGACGAGATGCTCTTCTTCAACTATGGCGTCGAGGCCCCGCACATGCACTACGGGGTGGTCTCGCCGGGGGGCGATCTCTCGCACTACATCGAAGTCCCCCTCCCGGGCCCTCGTCTGCCTCACGACATGGCCTTCACCGAGCACTACGCGATCGTCAACGACTGCCCGATGTTCTGGGATCCGGCCGCCCTCGCGGCTGGGCACTACGTCCCCACCTTCTTCCCAGAGCTTCCTACACGCTTCGGCGTGATCCCGCGACGTGGCCGGTCCGAGGACATCCGCTGGTTCGAGGCGGAGCCCACCTTCGTGCTCCATTGGATCAACGCCTACGAGGACGGCGACGAGGTCGTCCTCGACGGCTTCTTCCAGGAGCAGCCCTCACCCGAACGCAGGCCCGAGCTCTCCTTCGAGGAGAACCTCTTCCGCTACCTCGATCTCTTCTCCCTCGGGACCAGGGCCCATCGCTGGCGTTTCGACATGAAGACCGGCGCGTGTCGGGAGGAGAGACTCTCGGATCGGATCATGGAGTTCGGCGGGCCGGGCCTCGCTTCCCTGTCGCCCGACGA
>CAZQMY010000062.1:3840-20441 GCA_964594405.1 uncultured Spirochaetaceae bacterium
TCGGCACGATCAACGGCCGCCACGGCGGGCGCCCCTATCGCTACGCCTACAACGCCTTGCCCGAGCGGGGGTGGTTCGGCTTCAAGGGCATCGTGAAGCAGGACGTGCAGTCGGGCCGGGAAGAGGTCTTCGAGCTTCCGTCCGGGGTGCATGCCAGTGAGACCGTGATGGCGCCGCGACCGGATGCTCGGGCCGAAGACGACGGCTACCTCGTGACCTTCACCATGGACACCAACGCCGATCGCTCGCACTGCATGATCCTCGACGCCAAGAGCCCGGCAGATGGACCCATCGCCCGGGTCGCGCTGCCCGAGCGCATCTGCAGCGGGACCCACGCCTTCTGGTACCCGGGGACCGAAGGCGGGCATTGAGCCACGCCGCCCGCCCCGCGCATCGGTGGAGTGGATCGTCGGCGAGGCCGATCATCACACTCGCGCCCTCGTTCCGGGACCCGGATCCCGTATTGAGGTGAAAAGCCTTCAGCCGAGCCCATGGCACCGCTCCCCGGAAGCGTCGAGTGGGCATCGGTCGATCACACCAGGGGCCTCTACGCCCCACGTGGTGCCGACCGCTCGTTCGTCTTGCCCGCTCGCAGGCGGGAAGGCGATCGTCCCGGAAATCAAGCGCCTCTCCTGTTCAAGTCCTCTGCGTGTAGCCCCGATAGACGCGGTGAACGCTCGGTGTACAGCGTAAGTACGCCGCAAAGAGGACTGGAGAGAAGAGGTGGAACTCAAAGTATCTGGACAGTGGGCGCGCACATCGCGCCGCGAGGCGGCCGCGATCCCGGCGCACGACAGGCTGGCCTCGATGCTCGTGGCCCTGCTCATCGCAACCATCGGTGTCGTCCCCGCCCTGCCCGGCGCGGCTGGCGCCGAGGATGGCGAAGACGACCTCTTCGAGATGAGCCTGGATGATCTCGGGAGCCTCGACATCGAGGTGACCTCCGTGTCGAAGAAGGCACAGAACATGGCGGCCGCCCCCACGGCCATCGCGGTGATCACCGCCGAGGAGATCCGAAGGTCGGGAGCGACGAACATCCCCGAGGCGCTGCGGCTCGTGCCCGGCGTCCAGGTGGCGCGGATCGACGCGAATCGCTGGGCGATCACCGCCCGCGGCTTCAACGGCGAGTTCGCCGACAAGCTCCTGGTCCTCATCGATGGGCGGTCGGTCTACACGCCGCTCTTCGGCGGCGTGTACTGGGACGTGCAGGACACGCTGATGGCCGACATCGCGCGTATCGAGGTCATCCGCGGCCCGGGCGCGACCGTCTGGGGCGCGAACGCGGTGAACGGTGTGATCAACATCATCACCAAGCACGCGAAGAAGACGCACGGTGTCCACGCCGAGGGTCTCTACGGAAACATCGACGCCGAGGGCAACTTCCGATGGGGTGGTGCCGTCGGTGAGGACATCCACTACCGCGTGTATGGCAAGTACAAGGAGACGGACAGCTTCTTCAATGTCACGGGCCCGATCAACAACGACGGCTGGAACCAGGGCCGAGCGGGCATGCGGATGGATTGGCAGATCGACGACGCGAACTCGCTCACGTTCCAGGGGGACTACTACCGGGGGGCCACCAATCGCGGTGCGACGGCCGAGTTCCTCACCGGGGAGATCGTCCCGATCGGTGGCGGATTCAGCACCTTTGCGACCACCGAGCTGTCCGACCAGGCCGAGCTGCAGGGCGGCAACGTCCTCGCTCGATACAGCCACGACGTCAACGAGGATGTCAACGCAACGCTGCAGTTCTACTACGATCGTACCGACCGGCTGAGCAACTCTCTGAGCGAGGAGCGCGACACCATCGACATCGACTTCCAGAACAACTTCAGCTTCCCGGGCGGCTTCGACTGGATCTGGGGATTGGGGTACCGCTGGACCGAAGGCCGCACCACGCCACTGAATCAATTCAACATCCTCGTCGATCCGGCGGATCGTGCGGATGATCTCTTCACGGCCTTCTTGCAGGGCGACTGGCACATCATCGAGGACAAGCTGACGCTGACGGCTGGCTCGAAGTTCGAGCGCAACAACTACACGGGCTTCGAGGCGCAGCCGAGCGTTCGCGTCGCCTTCACGCCGAACCAGACCCATACGATGTGGGCCTCCTGGTCTCGCGCCGTCCACACCCCGACCGTCGTGGACGATGACCTGAGGCTGCCGGCCGCCAACGTTCCGGGCCCGGGAACGTTCGGTCCCGTACCGGTCCAGCTGGCGATCGCCGGAAGCAACGGCGCGCATGTCTCCGAGGTGCTGATGGCCATCGAGGCCGGCTACCGGTTCGTCACAGATGACTTCAGCCTCGACATCGCCGCCTTCGCCAACAACTACGACAACGTGAGGCAGTTCCAGGACCCGAACGACCCGGGCGGGCCGGCCGGCGGCGCCCTCCCGTGTCCGCCGCCGAGGACGGCCTTCGAGTGCGGAATCCTGCTCTACCCCTTCCTCAACGGCCTGAAGGGCTGGGCCTACGGCACCGAGATCCTGCTTACCGTGAAGGTGCATGAGCGGGCCCGGATCAGCACGTACTACAACTACCTGACCTTCGACGTGGAGCCGAAGTTCACCGATCCGGTGCTCTCCTTCAATGACCCGGGCGGCAGTAGCCCCGAGCATCAGTGGCACGTGCGAGGCTCATTCGACCTGCCCTTCGAGGTCCAGTTCGACGCGCTCGTCTGGTACATGAGTGAGCTCGTCGGAAGCACCGGCACCGGTGGCACCGGTGCCGTTCCGGACTACTGGCGCGTGGATCTTCGTCTGGGTTGGCGCCCGGTCGAGTGGCTGGACCTGACCGTCGTGGGACAGAACCTCAACCACTATGAACATACGGAGATCTCGGCCGGGCTGGGCTCGACGGCGAAGATTCCGCGCACCTTCTACGGCAAGGCGACGATCCACTTCTGATCGCAGCGGATCGTCGGTCGAGACCTCGACGGCCGCACCTTCGGGTGCGGCCGTCTTCGTTTCGGGCCGGCTCCTGGCTTCAAGACAGCGGCTTGCCCGGCGTGAAGCGGCAGGGCATGCGCTTGATGCCGTGCACGAAGTTCGAGGCCAGGCGTGCGGGCGGCGCCGTGATCTCGAGGTCGGGCATGCGCTCGAGGATCTGGCGGAACATCACCTTGATCTCGCGCCGCGCGAGGTTGGCACCCAGGCAGTAGTGGGGTCCCGGGCCGCCGAAGCCCACGTGCTCGTTGGGCGTCCGCTCGACGTCGAACTCGAAGGGGCGCTCGAAGACGTCCTCGTCGCGATTCGCCGAGCAGTACCAGAGCGCGACCTTGTCGCCCTCCCTCAGCTGCGTCCCGCCGAGCACCGTGTCGCGCGTGCAGGTGCGGCGCATGTGGATGACCGGGCTGGCCCAGCGCACGATCTCCTCGACGGCGGTCGGGGCGACGCCCTCGAAGTCCTCCGCCCAGATCTTTCGCTGGTCGGGGTAGTCGCAGAGCGCCTTCATGCCGTGACTGATGGCGTTGCGCGTGGTCTCGTTGCCCGCGACCACCAGCAGGATGAAGAAGGACGCGAGCTCCCGGTCGGTCAGCACCTCCTCGTCGTCACTCGCCCGGATCAGGTGCGTCGTCATGTCGTCGGTGGGATTCGCGCGGCGCTCCTTCGCCATCTCGCCCATCAGCTGGGCGAGCTCACCGCCGGCGCCCATGGCCGCCGCGACCGGATCGGCCCCCTCACCGACGATCTCCGGGTCGCCGAGGCCGAGGATGAGGTTGCTCCGCTCGAAGACGAACTGCTCCTGACTCTTCGGGATGCCCATCATGTCGCAGATGATCTCGAGCGGGAGCGGCGCGGCGATGTCCGTCACGAAGTCGCACTCCCCCTTCTCGATCACGCGGTCGACCACCTCCCGAGCGCGGCGGTCCACCGCGGCCTCGATGCGGCCGAGACTCCTGGGCGTGAACCCGCGCGAGACGATCCGCCGCTGCCGGGCGTGTCGGGGATCGTCCATGTTGATCAGGCCGCCGAAGAACTCGTTCATCATCGGCGGCAGGTCGATCAGCGAGGTCGCGCCCTTGCCCGAGCAGAAGATCTCCGGCTTGCGGCTCGCCTCCAGGATGTGGGCATGTCTGGTCAGCGCCCAGTATCCGGGGCCGAGGGAGAAGGGCAGCTCGACCTCCGCCGGCGGCTCCCACATCTCGAAGAAGCGGATCGGATCCTCCTTGCGGAGCGTCGCGAAGACGCCTTCGCGTTGCTCCAGCGGCTTGACCCAGAACTCGGGGTCGGAGATCTGGATGTCTTCGAGCGGCGTACTCTCGTCGGGGATCATGGGGGCTCCTGGATCAGTAAGGGGGGCGGGGACGGTCGGTCGCGCCACGGCGCGGCGACGGCCGCGCGCGCGATGACTGCAGCATAGGCGAGCCGCCCGGGCTCCGGCTACAGGCCCGGCGTCCCCGTACGGGAGGGCGCGACTGGACCGAGGTGGCCACCTGCTGGAGCTGGCCGGCGGCTTCGGCACCCGCTTCGTCCGGGCAGCCGCTCGTCGGCGCCGACATCGCCTCGCTCCTGCGTTCCCACTGCGCAAAGCCCGTCGCCGCACCCGAAGCCGGATCCGGGCCTTCTGACATATACTGCCTCGCCACTACCTCATGAGGGGTGGTCAGCCGATCGACGGAATCGATGGAGTGGAGCAGGCATGGTCTGGAACTTCGGCAACATTCTCGATGGCATCGAGGCGGGACAGCCCGGAAGCGTCCCGGCCCTCATACACGGTGACGTCACCCTGAGCTGGGCCGACTTCGGCCGCCGGACCAACAACCTCGCGCGTGCCTTCCGGGCGCGTGGCCTCGAGGCCGACGACAAGGTCGCGCTCTATCTCCGCAACGGTCCGGCCTACATGGAGACCGTCGCCGCATCCTTCAAGAGCCGAGGCGTACACGTCAACGTCAACTATCGCTATCTCGACGATGAGCTCTGCTACATCCTCGACAACTCGGACGCGAAGATCGTGGTCTTCAGCGAGGAGTTCGCCGAGCGGGTAGATCATCTACGGGAGCGCTTGCCCGGGGTCGCCAGCTGGCTGCAGGTGGGTGGCGTGGCGCCGGACTGGGCCGAGTCCTATGACGAGATGGCCGATACCGGCGAGGGGGCGCCGCTGGGGATCGAGCGCTCGGAAGACGATCTGCTCTTCATCTACACGGGCGGGACCACGGGCATGCCGAAGGGCGTGATGTGGCGCGCGGGGGACCTCTGGGGCGCCCTGGGCGCAGGGCGCAATGCCCCCGCCAATCGAGGCGAGGTGCCCGCGACGCCCGGAGATCACGTCGCGAACGTCCTGGCGGCGGGGCCCATCGCGCGCCAGATCATCGCCTGCCCGCTGATGCACGGCACCGGGCTGCTGACGGCCATCGGCACCATCAGCTCGGGTGGATGCATCATCACGCTGGAGCACCTCGGCTTCGACGCCGAGGAGCTGTGGACGACCGTCGAGCGCACCCGCGCCAACTCGGCGGTGATCGTCGGGGATGCCTTCGCGAAGCCCATGCTCCGCGCCCTCGACGAGAACCCCGGCCGTTGGAATCTGGACTCGCTGCGGGTGGTGATCTCCTCCGGTGTCATGTGGAGCCGTGAGGTGAAGCTGGGGCTCATCCAGCATCTCCCGGACCTGACGCTCGCGGACATGTTCGGATCGAGTGAGGCGGTCGGATTCGGCACGAACGTCACCAATGCGAAGGGCAGCTCGAAGACCGCGAAGTTCTCCATCGGTGAGGATTGCCGCGTCTTCACGGAGGACCACCGCGAGGTCGAGCCCGGAAGTGGCGAGCGCGGGTTCATCGCGCGTCGGGGGCCGATCCCGTTGGGCTACTACAAGGATCCCGAGAAGACGGCGAAGACCTTCCCCACCATCGACGGTGTACGCTACTCGATCCCGGGCGATTGGTGCACCGTCGAGGCCGACGGCACGCTCACGCTCCTGGGACGCGGCAGCGTGTGCATCAACACGGCCGGCGAGAAGGTCTATCCCGAAGAGGTGGAAGAGACTCTGAAGCTCCACGAGTCCGTGGACGATGCCCTGGTGGTCGGCGTGCCCGACGAGAAGTGGGGCACCGCCGTCACCGCCGTCGTCTCGCTGGCCTCGGGTCGAACCGCGGACGAGGACGAGATCCGGCAGCACGTGCGCGAGCGGCTGGCGGGCTACAAGACGCCCAAGCGCGTGCTGCAGGTCGCCGAGATGTTCCGTGCCCCGAACGGCAAGGCGAACTACAAGGCGGCGCGCGAGCACCTGATGAAGGAGCTCGGCCTGGCCGACCGATAGGCCGAGCAAGTCACCCGAGCATGGCGAGGTCTCCGTCGCTGCCCCACGGCGAGGATCGGGCGGGCGCTGTGCTAGAAGGAAACCTGCAGGCTCAGCTTGGCTTCGCGTCCGGGGAGCGGGAGGCGATCCTTCAGGAATGACGAGTGCACGCGCGCCTCCTGGTTGAGGAGATTGCGTCCCTGGAGGACCAGCGTCACGTTGCGCTGATCCGGAAAGGGGTGCACGGTGAGGATCAGGTTCAGCAGCACATAGCTGTCCGTCGGCAGCTCGAAATCGTCGACACGATTCTGCGCGTCGACCCAGAAGGCTTCGAAGCGCAGGTCCGCGTAGGGGTTGCGGGCCTCGATGCCGGCCTTGATGCGGAGCGGCGGAATGCGCGGCAGGGGATCGTCGCCGCTTCGCGTGCCGGCGCGGACCCAGTCCAGTCCCAGGTCGAGCACGCCCGTCAAGTCGTCGCTCTGGTAGAACTCGTAGGCGCCCTGGACCTCGCCGCCGTAGAAGTCGGCGTCGGTCTGCAGATACTGGCGCAGCACCAGATCGCCCGGCCCCGCGTTGTCTTCGTCCACGAGACCCTGGCTCTGCGCGAAGATGAAGTCGTCGAAACGGGTGTAGAAGAAGTTGATTCCACCGGAGAAGCGGCCGCCGCGCTTGCGGGCGGTGAGCTCGAAGGTGAGGCCGGACTCCTTCTTCAGATCCGGGTCACCGATCTCGTAGCTGAAAGTTGCGAGGTGGGGCCCGTCCGAGAGGAGCTCCTCCGCGGTCGGGGCGCGCTCGGTGCGCGAGAGCAGGAAGCCGATCAGGATCTCGTCTGTGATCGACCAGCCGGCGCCGGCCGAGAAGCTCACCGAGTCGAAGGTGCGACCGCCGGGAAGTGCGTTGGACTCGACCGAGTTCCGGTCGTAGCGAAGGCCCGCCTCCAGCGTGACGGGATCGAGGTGGTACTCCTCGACCAGGAAGATGCCGAACTCGCTGGTGCTCGAGGGGGGCGTGAAGGCCTCGTCGCCGATCGCCTCGAAGTCACGCAGCAGGAACTGGAAGCCGACGGTGCCGTGGAGATCGCCGACCTCGCGCTGCACGAGGTCGAGTCGTCCCTCGTAGCCGAGGTTCTCGAAGACCGTTCCCTCTTCTTCGCCTTCGAGCTCGACGTGTCGGTAGTCCGCCCACGCGAAGCGGAAGTCGCTTCGTTCGAACACGAGGAATTCCCTGTCGAGGCTGGCGAAGACGTCGGCGCGGTTCTGCCAGAGGTCGATCCGGATCGCCTCGTCGGGCTCGGTCGGCACACCGTAGTTGCTGTCGGTGGCCGCGAAGGCGCCGCCGATGACGAAGTCTTCGCCGATCCAGCTCGCACCCAGGGTGCCGCCCTTGGCCTCGAGGTCGGTGTTCTCCGCGCCGCCGCGCGGGCCCGGGTCGAGCCCGGGATCGTCCGCGAGCAGCGCATCCGAGGGCGCGAAGCCCGGGATCGACACGTTGCCGCCGGCCTTGAAGAAGCCGGAGGCGCGGAACGCGACCGGACCGGCAGAGGTGCTGAGCCCTGCGCTCGCGGCCTTCTCGTCCGCGGCGCTTCCGTAGAGGCCACGGATCTCCCCCTCGGCGACGTCCGACGGAAGCTCCTTGGGGATCCGGCCGTCGTCGATGTTGACGACGCCGCCGATGGCCGAGCTGCCGTAGAGCAGGGTCGCCGCGCCCCGGATCACCTCGACCCGTCGAGCCGCCAGCGGCGCGCTCAGCACGGCGTGGTCCGGGCTCGTCACCGATGCGTCCAGCACGCCGAGTCCGTTCTGAAGCACGCGGATCCGCGGCCCATCGAGTCCCCGGATGACCGGCCGGCTCGCGCCCGGACCGAAGTAGGTGGACGAGATGCCGGGCATCTCCGCCAGGGTCTCGCCGATCGTGGAGCGGAGACTGCGTTCGAGGTCTTCGTTCGAGAGGGTGTTGGTCCCCTGGATCACGTCGAATCGCCGGCGCGCGTGGGGCGCGGCGGTGATGATGATCTCGTCGAAGTCGGTGGACTCGGCATCGTCCTTGTGGGTGGTGACGTTCGCGGCGCCCCCCGACACGGAGGGCTCCTCGTCCGCCTGGACCAGGGGGGCAAGGCCCGCGGCGATCATGGCGGTCGCGATCGTCGGCGGAATCAGCTTCAGGAATCTGCTGGTGGTTCGGCTCACTCGATGGCCGAGGGTGATGCCATGATGAATCGGACGCAGCGGGCGTCTCATGATCGTTCTCCGTTCGCACACGGGAGTGCGTTCCCTGCGCTCATTGGACGTGGCCGTCCACGCCGATCCGCTCTCGCACGGCGGCACAGAGGGCGCAGAGGTGAGCCGAGAGCCGCCCTCCAGGGGCGGGTGCGCGGCGGCGTGAGGACCCCGTGACGGAGTCGGGGAGTAGCAGACTTCCGAGTGGCAGCGCAATTCGTCTTGGACACATGCCCGGCGGATCGCCACTCAGCGAAGCGAATAGCCGGTAGAATCGGGCTCCTCGGCACTTCGCCCGTCCGCGAGGCGAAGTGGAAGGGCATGGATACGCGGGGCAGTCGCGAACGAGAGGAGGGCCCGATGGCCGGCGCGCTGGAGGGATTCAAGATCATCGACATCACCCAGGTCATCTCGGGCCCGATGGCGACCCGTATCCTGGCCGATCAGGGGGCCGACGTCATAAAGGTCGAGCCCCCCACTGGCGACATCCTCCGGCATATGGGCGGCAAGGGCGGCCTCGCTCCCACCTTCACCACCATCAACCGCAGCAAGCGGTCGATCGTCCTCGATCTGAAAGAGGGGCGGGCGGTGGATGCCCTGAAGAGGCTGGTCGCCGACGCGGACGTCTTCATCCAGAACAGCCGCCCGGGCACCGTCGATCGGATGGGCCTCGGCTACGACGCGCTCGCTCGGATCAATCCCCGGCTCGTCTACGTCTCCATCTCCGGATTCGGGGAGGCCGGGCCCTACAGCCACAAGCGCGTCTATGATCCGCTCATCCAGGGCATGTCCACGCTCACCGAGATTCAAGGTGGGCCCGGCAACCGGCCGAGCCTGGTGCGCGTGATCGTACCCGACAAGGTGACGGCCCTCACGGCGTCACAGAGCATCACCGCGGCGCTGCTGGCGCGCGAGCGGAGCGGCCGAGGGCAGCACGTGCGGATCTCCATGCTCGACTCGGTCATCGCCTTCGTCTGGCCCGAGGGTATGGCGTACCACACGTTCGTGTCGCCGGATCTGCCGAAGCGCGCGCCCGTCGCGCGCCGCGACCTCGTCTACGACACCAGAGACGGCTACGTCATGGTCTCCACGGTGGCGCACCGCGAGTTCGAGGGCTTCTGCCGGGCCGCGGGCTGCGAGCACTGGCTGGAGGACCCGCGCTTCTCCTCGACGGCGGGGCTCGTCGCGAACGCCAAGGAGCGGATCGAGATGATGGCGGAGGTCCTGCGGCAGAAGCCCACTGAGCACTGGCTCGAGGTGCTTGACGCCGAGGATGTCCCCTGCGCTCCGGTCCTCACCCGCGACGACGTCCATCTGCATCCCCAGATCATCAGCAACGGCATCATCGTCGAAGACGAGCATCCGGTGGTCGGCCTGGTGCGTCAGGCGCGACCGGCCGAGCGCATGGAGGGCACGCCCTCGGAGATCCGCCGACCGGCGCCGACGCTCGGTCAGGACACGGTCGAGGTCCTGCGCGAAGCGGGCTTCTCGGAGGATGAGGTCCACTCGCTCCGCACGGAGGGGCTGCTCGGCTCGAGCTGAGGCCCACCGCTGCGAGCACGGCCGGCCCCAGCCGGCATCAATGGCCGAGCTGCGCCTCCAGGAAGTCGGCGGGCGGGCTTGTCGTAGGAGAGGCCGAGCATGTTCTCGATGACGATCTGGTGCGAGAGGCCGATGCCCAGCACGAAGCGCCCGCCGCAGGCTGCCTGCGCGGTCAGGCTCTGCTGGGCAATGGCCGTGGGGTGCTGGGGATAGGTGGGGACGAGGGCTTGCGGGACACTCTATGGCTGGAGGGGCGTCCGGGGGGAGGCGCGAGCCCGCTCGGAGGTTCACCCGAGCCCGAGCTGGAATTGGTTTCACACCCCGCTCGAATTCTGATGGATGCCGGGCAACCCGTGCCGTCGCGAGCTGCGGGCGCACTGCCTGTCGCCGGGCGTGTCCTGCACCACGAAGAAGGGAGAAGAAGGGCAAAGTCTCGTGTTGCTTCGTCCGATACGAAGGGCCGTCGAACGAGGCCCCGCCAGTGTCGGAATCTGCACTCTACCTAGCCAGCACCCTGCTTCGCCGGACCTACGAGCTCTCGCGCTCACAGGACATCCCGTCCCAGATCCGGGAATGCGCGGATCACCTCTCGAACCCGCAGCTCCTGGCGGGCGAGCTGATCGATGCCTACCAGGCGATCTGCAGCTTCGACGAGTCGGATCTGCCTGCGATCTGTGAGCTGGAGAGGAAGGATCGGGACGAGATCTCCGGCGAGCTCGTGCTGGAGTACTTCCACTCGGGGCAGGAGCTGGCCGTGCCGGCGCTCTCCGGCTTCCGCATGCGCTGCCTCGCCACCAACGTCCGGCCGGTCCACGAGATCTGCCCTTCGGGCGAGGGGATGAAGGATGGGGTCGACTACATCGCCGTAGGAATGGAGGGCGATGCCTCCGGAACTCCGATGCTCGGCGTCGCGCAGTCCTACGACGACACCTCGGCGTACGCGCTGCTCCTTCGCGGGCTGGCGTGTCTGACCGAGCTGGCGACCGACGCGCGCGTGGACATCCTGAACGAGCAGTGGCTGGCCGGGACCCTCTCCGGAGAGCCGCGCTTCGAGCTCCATCTCATCCTCTGGGACGAGGAGGACTCGTGCCCCGAGGAGGCGATCCTGCGCGAGCTCGCTCGGGATCTGGCAGAGGTCGCCCGTGCTTCGATGGCGGCCGAGCCGCGGCTCGCCGCACGCCTCGGCACCATCCGCTGCCTCCGCATGGATCCCGCCGAGTTCAGCGGCCACCTGGGGCACGACTGGAGCATCTAGACCCTGTGGAGTGACCGGCTCCATCCGTGACCAGCGTGCTCAGTGAGATCTCGGTTGCGAATGGGCAGGATGGGCGTTCGGTCCCTGCCTCGCGAATCTGCGCGAGAATCGGGGTTCGAGCCCTGATCCTCGACGGATCATGGCCAGGGATCCGGCGTCCTTCCAACGGTTGCCGATCTCCCCCTCCGCGGCGCGCTCGTCGCGAAGGTCCGATGCCGAAGCTCGAGCCTCCAACGTCCGATCGGCCGTCGGGCAGCCGACTGCGCCCGGCTCGGTGCGCCGGTCGAGCCAATCCCGATACACTCTTCCAGATGTCGTGCATCACGGAGTCGGAGACCGCTCGCCTCGAGCGCATCGCCAGCGATCGCGGCATTCCGCCGCCCCCGCGTCGACCCGTGAGAGGCGAGTGCTGCGAGCGCGCATGCGAGCTCTGCATCTGGGACTACTACGCTCGGGCCATCGGGCGCTGGTGCAATCGACACGACGTCGAGCTGGCGAGGCCGCAAGGGATCGGTTCGACATGACGGCCCGGAAGCCCGATGCCGACCTCGTGCTCATCGGCGGGGGGCATTCACATGTCCAGGTCCTGCGCCGCCTGATCATGCAGCCGGTCGAGGGCGTACGCACCACCCTCGTCGTCGATCGGCCCATGGCCGTCTACAGCGGCATGGTGCCCGGTGTGGTCGCGGGGCAGTACGCGACCTGCGAGGTCGAGATCGACGTGGTGCCGCTGGCCCGGCTCGCGGGCGCGCGGATCGTGCTCGGCTCCGTCGAGGAGGTGGACGCGCGCGCCAATCGCGTACTCGTGGAGGGGCGCCCGCCGATCCTCTACGACGTGGCGAGCATCAACGTGGGCTCGTCGATCCGCGGCCTGGATCTGCCCGGCGTCCTCGAGCACGCGCTCTGCACCCGGCCCATCGGGCAGTTCGTCCAGGCGCTGGAAGAGAGGCTGTCGCGTCTGGAGCCGGGGAAGACCATTCGCGTCGCCGTGGTGGGAGGCGGAACCGCGGGCGTCGAGCTGGCCTTCACGCTGCGCGCACGGCTGATCGCGCTCGGGCTGGCGCCGGAGATGGTGCTCGTCAGCGATGGGCCCGCACTGCTGCCGAAGTCGCCCGCGAGGGTGGTCGATCGTCTGGAGGCCCTCGCCGCCGAGGCGCGCATCGAGATTCGCAAGCAATGCCGTGCCAGCGCCGTGGACGAGGAGGGCGTGTCGACCAACGAGGGCCACGTGCGGGCGGACCTCGTCGTCTGGGCCACCGGCGCGGCGCCGCAGGCGATGCTCTCGCGCGGCGGGCTGCCGCTCACCGGGGACGGCTTCGTACGCGTGGACGAGCGACTGCGCGTGATCGGACGGGAGAATCTCTTCGCAGTGGGGGACTGCGCGAAGCAGGACGTTCACGAATGGGTGCCGCGGGCGGGCGTCTATGCCGTGCGCCAGGGGCCGGTGCTCGATCGGAACCTTCGGGCCTCGCTTCACGGCAAGCGGCTGCGCGCCTACGTGCCCCAGCGCGACTTCCTCTCGCTGGTGAACCTCGGTGAGGGGCGGGCGCTCGCGGCGAAGTGGGGGATCGTCGCGGAGGGTCGGTTCCCGATGCGCGTCAAGGACTGGATCGATCGCCGCTTCATGGATCGTTTCCGCGTCCTCGATGCGGACGGCGCCATGCGGCGCGAACTCGAGCGTATGGCGAGCATGGACGGAGACGACGAGATGCGCTGTGGCGGCTGTGCGGCGAAGCTCGAGAGCCGGGCCCTCGACGCGGCGCTTCGGCGTCTACCCGCAGCGCCGCCGGATCCGGCCATCCACACCGGCCTCGATCGGCGCGACGACGTCGCGGCGATCCGGCGGCCGGATGGCTCCCTCGAGCTCCAGACCGTCGACGCCTTCCGCCCCTTCCTGGACGATCCCTACCTGCTCGGACGCATCGCCGCGGTCAACGCCGTGAGCGACGTCCTCGCCAAGGGCGGTCGGCCTCGCCAGTGCATGGCGCTCGTGACCCTCGACGACGAACGCCCCGCCCCCGGCGAGGAGCAGCTCTTCCAGATCCTCTCGGGCATCCGCGCGGTGCTGGACGAGCTGGACTGCAGTCTGGTGGGCGGACACACCACGGTGGGAGAGGAGCTCTTCGTCGGGCTCGCGGTGGTAGGTGAGGCGGAGGCGCCCGAGAGGATGCTGGGTCTGGACGGCGCACGGCCTGGGGATCGCCTGATCCTCACCAAGCCGCTGGGCACGGGCGTCCTCCTCGCGGCGCACATGAGAGCCGAGCTCCGCGGTTCGCACCTCCCGGCGGCGATCGCTTCCATGACCCGGCTGAACGCTCGCGCCGCGCGGCTCGCCATCGAGCACGGCGCCCACGCCTGCACGGACGTGACGGGGTTCGGGCTGGCGGGGCACCTCGCCGCGATGCTCGATGGCTCCGGCGTGGACGCGCGCCTCGTGGTGGAGGCCCCCGCGCTTCCGGGCGCGCGGGAGGCACTCGCGCGGGGGCTGCGCAGCACCGCGCATCCGGCGAACCTCGCATCGTTCGGGGGGCGGCTCGAGGGCTTCGTCGCCGGCGGCGCCGAGGAGGCCCTGCTCCTGGATCCGCAGACTTCGGGAGGGCTGCTGATCGCGGCACCGCAGGGTGTCTCCGAAGCGCTGGTCGAGGCGCTCGTCGCGGCGGGGGAATCGCGCGCGGAGTCGATCGGCGTGATCATCGAGGCGGAGGCGGCGCCCGGGCGGATTCGTGCGGATCACCGCTGCCGCGGTGGAGCGGACGGTCTGCCGGGGAAGAGCACGGCGCCTGCGTGACGGTCCGCGTTGCTGCGGCTCCGCCGCACTCGATTTCCGCCATGTCTCAAGAATTTCATCGACGAGACGATGGAGAGAGTGGTCTCGTGATCGGGATTAGACACGAGGAAGAGATCGCGAGGCCCCGGTCGTTGGGCGCCTCCGCCGCCTGACCCCGAAAAGGCAAACCCGTGGAAACGCGGGGACGCAAAGCCAGTGCCCTCACTCGAAACGGATTCGAGCGGGTCGAACGGCCGCCGAAGGGAGAGTAGGATGGCTCGAGAGCGCGACGAGCGAGTCGCATACGTAGGGCGTCAGCCCATTCTGGATGCCTCGGGGAGGACCGCAGGCTACGACCTGCTGTTCCGGGACCGCCCCAACGCCACCAGTGCCCGCTTCGAGGATGCGGTCAAGGCAACGGCGCAGGTCGTGATCGGGACCTTCGGCTCGCTGCAGGGCGGAGAGCTGCTGGGCGATGCCCAGGGCTTCATCCGAGCCGACGCCGAGCTCGAGGTCGCGGAGCATCTCGACGCCATTGCACGCGGCCACTTCGTGCTGGGCATTCCGCCGGTGGACACCGTCTCCCCCGAGCTGGAGGATCGCGTTCGCGCACTCTATCAGCGGGGGATCCAGCTCTGTCTGGACGGCTATCGGCACAAGGACAGCCGCGGTGTGCTGCTCCCCTATGTGCACTACGGACGCGTGGACTTCGGCGCCGATACGGTTCTCAAGGTCCGCAAGGCCGGGCGGACGCTCGGCGAGCATCGGTTGATCGCCATCGCGAGCTGCGTCGAGACCGAGGAGCAGCATCAGCTCGCGGTCAAGCAGGGCTTCGATCTCTTCCAGGGCTTCTTCTTCGCAAAGCCCAAGGTCGTCGAGGGGAGCCGCCTGCTGACCCGACGCGCGCGACTCCTGGATCTCATCTCGAAGCTCGGCGAGGAGCAGGGTGTCGGTGAGCTCGAGGGCTGGATCCGCGAGATTCCCCAGCTCGCCCTGAATCTCCTCAACCTCACCCGATGTCTGAATCCCCATGGCCAGAAGATCGGCTCGCTGAGGCAGGCGATCGTGATGATCGGCGAGGAGAGGCTGCGCAACTGGCTCCATCTCCTGCTCTATGCCTCGGACGACGAGCGCGGCTGCAACAACCCGCTCTGTGAGCTCGCCGCCGCCCGCGGAAACGCGATGGAGCGGCTCGCCCAGCGCATCGCGGCCCAGGGGAGGGCAGGAGGTGCGGAGCTGATCGAGGGCGCGAATCTGACGGGGCTGCTCTCGCTCGCGGCCCCCCTCTTCGACATGGAGATGAAGGATCTGATCGCGCACCTGCGGGTCGACGAGCCGATCCGCCTCGCCCTGCTCGAGCGCGGCGGCGACCTGGGCCGGCTCCTCGAGCTCTGTGAGCGGGTCGAGGCAGAGCGCAATCCCGACATCGATGACCTGCTCGAAGGCCTCTCGCTCACGGCCGCAGATGTGGAGCAGAGTCAGCTGGAGGCGATCCGCTGGTCCAGCGGGCTGCAGATGGGGAGCGGCGGTGATAATCGCTCGCGGGCGCGCCGTCGGGCGCTCTCGTCGGTCGCCTGACCGCGCTTCGTCCCGCAGCCGACCTGCGCACTGGCTTCCAGAAAGAGCGGACCCATTTCACGGACACGACTGCCGGGTGTGCCGATCGTCCTCGATTGCGGCGATTGGCCACATCAACTGAGGCATTCTGTCGCCTATTCTTGACCTCGGCGCTCTGAGAATCGCCTGAAGTTCGCGAGAGGCTTGGCCCGCCGATTGCTTCCCCCGGGCGGCAGAGCGGGCGGGCCCGTGTGGCCGGAGTCGGTGTGCGCTGCCTCGCCCGCGCGCTGCGGGTCCATCCCCGCGGCCTAGCCACGACCCGGGGAGGATCGATGAGCGAGTCCACTTCTGCAGTGCCCGACTACAACTACAGGGTGGTCCGGCAGTTCAGCATCATGACGGTCGTCTGGGGGATCGTCGGCATGCTGGTCGGCGTGCTGCTGGCGGCCCAGTTGGCGTGGCCATCACTGAACTTCGACCTGCCGTGGTTCCACTTCGGCCGCCTGAGGCCGCTGCACACCAACGCGGTCATCTTCGCCTTCGGCGGCTGCGCGCTCTTCGGCACCGCCTTCTATGTCGTTCAACGCACCTGCCAGGCGCGGCTGATCTCGGACGGCCTGGCGAGCTTCGTCTTCTGGGGCTGGCAATTGGTGATCGTCGCCGCGGCGGTCACGCTGCCCCTCGGTATCACCACGTCGAAGGAGTACGCCGAGCTCGAGTGGCCCATCGACCTCCTGATCACCGTGGTCTGGGTGGCCTTCGCGGTGCTCTTCTTCGGCACCATCGCGAAGCGGAGGACGTCGCACATCTACGTTGCCAACTGGTTCTACGGTGGCTTCATCCTCACCGTCGCGCTTCTGCACGTGGTCAACAGCCTCGAGCTCCCGGTGACGATGACCAAGTCCTACTCCATCTACGCCGGACCCATCGATGCGATGGTCCAGTGGTGGTACGGACACAACGCGGTGGGCTTCTTCCTCACCGCCGGCTTCCTCGGCATGATGTACTACTTCGTGCCGAAGC
>CAZQMY010000063.1:0-20218 GCA_964594405.1 uncultured Spirochaetaceae bacterium
CCCAGCCGAGTGCGTGCAGCGCGCCGGTGAGGGCTATGTAGTTGATGTGCTGGCCGGCGGCCATCGCCATCGGTCCGTCCTGACCCCAGCCGGTCATACGCCCGAAGACGATGCCGGGATTGCGGGCCTGGCAGACCTCGGGGCCGAGCCCGAGCCTCTCCATCACGCCCGGTCGGAAGCCCTCGATGATGACGTCGGCCTTCTCGACCATCTTGAGCACGGTCTCGACGCCGTCGGGGTTCTTCAGGTCGACCGCGATACTGCGTCGGTTGCGGGCGAGGATGTCCTTCGGCGGGTTGGCCGGGTCGCCGTTTCGCACCGCCTGGGCGCGCTCGATGCGGATCACGTCCGCGCCCATGTCCGCCAGCATCATGGCGGCGAAAGGGCCTGGACCGATCCCGGCGATCTCCAGGACTTTGATGCCTTCTAGGGGTCCCATCTGCTTCTTCTCCTCGGATCTCGCTGCGAATCGACTGGGTCGTTGGAAGGGGAGACCATACAGCAGCGGAGCTTGCGCTGGAGGGGCGCCCGGCCAGGCCGACGCGGAGATGGGAGCGCGAACGCGGATCGGAGACGGCGTGTCTGATCCTGCCGCCCCGACTCAGTAGAAGCGCTGGTAGACGTGCAGACTGCGCAGCACACGCCGGGTATAGCTGCGCGTCTGGGCGTAGGGGATCTCTTCGACCCACACGTCGTCCTCGAGCTCGGCGGCGTCGCCCGCCAGCCAGCGCTTCACCGCCACCGGCCCCGCGTTGTAGCTCGCGATCGCCGCGGAGATGCGGCCCGGGAAGCGCGACTGGAGATGATCGAGATAGGCGGCGCCCAGGGCGATGTTGGTCTCGGCCGTATGCAGCGCCTCGACCTGGAGCTCGCCCTGTCCCGAGCGGAGGGCCGTGCGGGCGGCGGTCTCGGGCATCAGCTGCAGCAGGCCCATGGCGCCGGCGGAGCTCGTGACCTCCGGTCGGAAGCTGCTCTCCTCGCGCATGATCGCCCAGACGAGGCCGGGTGAGACGTGTGGCCTCCTCGCCGCCTCGGCCTCGACGATCGATCGATAGGCCGGCGGCCACGAGAGCCACCAGAGCTCCTCTCGACCCGGCTGCACACCGCGGCTGAGCGGATTGGAGAAGGCCCGCACCACCAGCCGCTGCGCACCGTAGTAATCGCCCGCCTCGACGTAGAGCCGCCCCAGGCGCACGCGATCGGTCATGGTGCGCGCGCGTCTCGCCAGCGGCTCCAGCTCGGCGCGGGCGCCGTCGTCCAGCCCGGCCTCGACCAAGAGCGCCACGCGCACCAGAGCCGGGCGATCGATCGTGAGTCGCCCCACCTCCGGCCCCTTGTCCCGGGCCCAGCCGAGCTGCTCGAGACCGAGGCGCTGCATCGCGCGCCAGCCGTAGTACGAGAGCGGAAACTCGGCGACCAGCGAGGCGAACTCGCGCCGCGCCAGCTTCCGCTCGCCCGTCTCCTCGGCAGCGCGGGCCCGCCAGTAGCGCGGGCGCAGCTTGTCGATGGGCTCGACCATACGCGACTCGACCTTCGCCATCAGTACACGGGCCTGCGCATAGTCTCCATGGCGATACGACCACCAGCCCGCGCGCCAGAGCGCCTCGGCGGCCCGCTCTGGAAACTGCTCGTAGCTCGCCACTCGCTCGAAGTGCGCCATGGCGCGCTCGCTCTCCCCGCGATCCTCGAGCAGGATGGCCGCCAGATAGAGCGATCGGCTCGCGTACTCGGGCGGGCCGTCCTCGCCCAGGGCCTCGAAGAGGGCGATGGCGCGTGAGACGTCGCCGGCCCGCGCACGTGAACGGGCAAACCAGAAGCGCGCCCTCGGGTCGTCGCCCAGCTGCTTGAAGGCCCCGCTCGCCTCGCGATAGCGCCGAAGCCCGAAGAGCGCGTGGCCGCGCTGGAAGGTGGCGTGCGCCCAGTCGTCGGGCTCCAGCCCGCCCGCCAGGGCCTCCTCGAAGGCCGCGATGGCCTGCTCTCCCAGCCCTTTCGACTTCAGCTCGTCGCCCGCCTCGAGGGCCTGCCGGGCCGTGCGCTCACCAGCGGGCAGCTCGCTCGGCTTCGAGAGCTCCGGGTAGAGCGCGGCGGCGAGCCGCTCCTCGCCGCCGACCTGGGTGATCTCGCCGGTCCGCTGCTTCGAGCGCACGATCGCGAGCTTGACCTCCTGCCGCGACTCTCCGTCCTCGATGCCCGAGAGCGCGGCCTCCCAGGAGGCGCGCGCCGCCTCCTCCTGGCCCGCGGCCGCCAGTGCATCGCCGGCCAGCCGATCGAACTCGGCGCGAATCGGCGAGCTCGCGTGGGCAAGTCGACCGGCGAGCGCCGCCTCCGAAGCCTCCACCGGCTGGCCGCGAACCAGCACCATGCGCGCGCGATGCAGCGCCACGTAGTCGGCCAGCGGTGCGCAGCGCTCGGCCAGCGTGAGCTGGTCCGCCGCTCGCTCCAGATCTCCCTCCTCGATCGCCGCCAGCGCCTCGCGCAGCGCGCGGGCACCGGCCACCATCTCGGCATCGAGGCTGATGCCGTGACCGCGCTTGCCTGCCAACGCGATGCCCGTGCGCGGATCCGGCTCTCGGGCGCCCAGCCCGAGGACCAGCGCCAGCCCGGCGAGCAGGAGTCCGCAGGCGAGCGTCGTCCGCCGGCGCCAGGTCATGGGACCCGGGCACTTCGACGCCCCATCGCTGAACCCGTCGGTCGAGATACCGACTCCCCCCACTCCGGTCGCCGCTCGGCCGCCGCCCCGGGCCCGAGGCCGCGCGCGCCCCTGGATCGTATGCACGCGCGGAGCGCGCTACAAGGCTGCGCGCCCTCGGATGCGGATCCGGTCGAGCGCGGCTGCAGAGTCGAGCTCCACCGTAGAAGAGACACGAGATCAGAAGCAGCAGTTCCCCGCAGTGACCGACATCACCCGCCGTCGGCCGCCGATGGCGACGACCGTGCTTCTCGTGCATCGTGTGCGCACAGATCGAGGTCGCCACGCCGGGGGGATGTGATGTCCAGCGCGTTCGTGAACGCCGACGAAGCACGGCGACTCGAGGCCCTGGCGGGGCTCTCGGACTGCAACCAGTTCCTGCCCGAGCGCATCGCCTTCGAAGAGCGCGCCCTCGGGCCGGATTTCGAGAAGACCACCGAGGTCTGGCACGCCGAGGCCGATCTTCGCGGCCTGAATCCCAACCTGCCCAGGCTCGCCGCGGCGGCCGAGGCACTCGCCGCGACGCTCCGCGATCGGCTCCGGGGCGGCGCCCGGCCCACCCGGGAGGAGCTGCTCTGGTACGAGGGCATGGTCCGCTACCTGCTCTTCTATCGCTACGAGGGTGATTTCTACGCGCTGATCGAGGAGGGCGAGGCCGGCGGGCGGACCACGCGCAAGATCCCCGCCTACAAGCGCCACGCCCGGGACGTCGCGCACTTCCTCGACCTGCCGGGCATCGAGTTCCCCTTCCCGGTCGATGCCGCCCACCTCTTCGCCTGGGGCTTCCAGATCCGGCGGGCCTGGCGCCATACCTTCCGACAGATCTACGGCGGCTCCATGGCGGCGGCGCGCCTGCGCGCGGCCGTCTGGCAGTCCATCTTCACCCACGACGCGCAGCGCTATCGCCGGTCCCTCTACGCGCGCATGGGCGACATCCCGACGCTGATCGTCGGTGAGAGCGGCACGGGCAAGGAGCTCGTGGCGCGCGCCATCGGGCTCTCCCGCTACATCCCCTTCGATGCCCAGGGCCAGTGCTTCGGCGCCGACTACGTCGGGCTCTTCGCTCCCGTCAACCTCTCGGCCCTGTCGACGGGCGTGATCGAGTCGGAGCTCTTCGGCCACCGCAAGGGCGCCTTCACCGGCGCGGTCACAGACCATGCCGGCTGGTTCGAGACGTGCCCTGCGCTCGGCAGCGTCTTCCTCGACGAGATCGGCGAGCTCTCGCCCGAGGTCCAGGTCAAGCTGCTGCGCGTTCTGCAGTCGCGCACCTTCCAGCGGGTGGGCGAGACCGAGGCCCGTCGTTACGAGGGCAAGATCATCGCCGCCACCAACCGCGACCTCGCCCAGGATCTGGACAGGGGCGACTTCCGGCGCGACTTCTACTACAGGATCTCCGGCGACGTGGTTCATACCCCCACGCTGCGCGCGCAGCTCGAGGCCGGGCCGGGCGAGCTGCGCAACATGGCGATGATCCTCGCCCGCCGCATCGTGGGGGAGGAGGAGGCCGACGCCCTCGCCGACGACGTGATCCGCTTCGCCGAGCGGGCCCTGGGCCCGCACTACGCCTGGCCGGGCAACATTCGCGAGCTCGAGCAATGCGTGCGCAGCGTGATGATCCGCGGCACCTACCGTCCCCTGGGCAGCGCCAGCCCCGGCAGCGACAACCTCGCGCGGGCCATCGACGCGGGCGAGCTCTCGGCGGACGAGCTGTTGCGCCGCTATTGCACGGTGGTCTATGCGAAGACGGGCACCTACGAGGAGACGGCGCGGCGACTGGGCCTGGATCGTCGAACGGTCAAGGCCAGGCTCGACCGCGAGCTGCTGGAGAAGCTGACCGGTCCGACGACCCGGGACTGAGTCCCGCCGCGAGTGCGATGCCGCCGGGCTCAGTCGCGACGGGCCAGACGTACGGTCAGCGCGCCCTCGACGAGATCGAGCATGGTGCCGCACTGGGCCGGCGTCATGTTCGAGAGGTGCACCGCCATTCCCGGCCGTCCGCTCGGATCGCCCGGGGTGCGAACGCGGACCACCACGCCCTCGACCCCTTCGGCGTTGCCCGGCAGCTCGATGGACACGCGCGTCCCGACCTCGGCCGGCGCCCCGGTGGCGATGAACACGCCCTCCTCGGCGACCTCGATCAGATGGCCGCGCTGGGGCGTCGCGCCCCCCGTGTCATAGCGGATATCGAGCTGGATCGGGACGCGGATGCCCTTGCGACGCGTCGCGCGGGGACCGCCCACGGGCGGGCGGCTGCCGAGCACGCCCTCGAGCAGCGTGCGCAGCTGGACGAGCCGCTCGATCTCCTCGCCCCCGAGCGCCGGCCCCGAGCCGCGCCAACGACGGCACAGGCCGAGGTACTCCCCGGCGAGGACGATGATCTCGTCCTTCTCCTCCTTGCAGACATCGGTCACGCTCGACTCCCCGGTCGTCGCCCCTCGGCGGAGGGCGCCGTCTCCCTCTCATCGGTTGCCCGATCGGGTGATTGATCGAAAGGCGGGACCGCGAGGCGCAAGACTGACGGGCTTCCGCGCGATCTGCCTCCCGACTGGGGCCTAGGCCCGAGCCGCCAGCGGGCTCCGCCCCAGCTTCGGGTCGGGGGCGCCGACCCCCGCGCGCGAGCACCTCAGCCGCCGCGTCCGCCACGGGACTGGCCGATCTTCAGGGCAGCGTCCGCCGCGGTCAGGGGCCAGACCGGATCCGGAGCGATCGCGTGCTCGCGCAGCGCCGCCTCGCAGAGCTTGATGCTGTGCTCCTCCAGCGAGCAGGCCGCGCGGTAGCGGACCTCCGCGAGGTTCGCGACGGCGGCCTGCACCTCGGCGTCGATCTCGGGGAGCGCGGCCTGCGGGCGGAGCCGACCGAAGCAGGCGTAGAGGGCCGCGCTGCCCTGGAAGGCGAATCCGAGAGCCGCCCGTCGGGCGGCGGCGTCGGGCAGCAGAGGCAGCAGCAGGCGCATCGCGCTCGGTCCGGTGACGGCGTGGACGAAGGCGATCCGCGCTTCCGGATGGAGCAGGTAGAGCCGCGCAGCGACGCGCGCGACCGCGCCGAGGCCCTCTTCGGGCGCGACGTTCGCGAGGTCGGTCTGCTCGATGACTTCGGCGAAGCCCGGCTCGGTCTCCAGCGCGTGCGCAGCGTCGCTCAGGAGTGCCGCACCGGAGCCGCCAACGCCGAGCGGCAAGCGCGCGAAGGCTTCTCCGATGCTCTGTCCGGGACGCGTCTGCGCGCCCGGGACACCGGGGAGCGGCTGGAAGTGCGCCGCCCAATGGCCGAGCCCGAGGGCGAGCTCCCGGACTCGGATCCGCTGCTGCGCCAGCGAGAGCGCGTCGGTGGCGCCCGCCGGCCCGCCAGCAGGGCCGCCGATGAGCGCGCGCGCGCCGTGCGCGACCCGCAAGAGCGCATGGAAGGCCGAGGCGAAGCTCCCGGGCAGGAGCTTCGGCAGCCAGCTCGCGAGCACATCGCGCCAGGTCGCGGCCTCGACCGCCCCATCGAAGGTGGCCAGCCAGTCGGCCTCACGCGTGCGGTCGCCGAGCAGCGCGACCTGCTCCTCGGGCGTCAGCGGCGAGCCGAGCTCGAGCGGAGGGAGGCGCGCCTCGTAGATGTCCACCAGCGCGGGGATCAGGGCGGGATGGCCGATGGCCTGGAGCGCCTCCGCGGCCATCGGGCCGTGATTGCTGAAGCCCGGGCCGTACTCGAGGCCGCGCCGCTGGAAACGCTCGAAGGCTTCGTCGAGATTGGTCACGGAGGTCCCCGGCCGTCCGGCCCACACGGGTGCGCGATCGGGCTCGAAGCTAGCGGATCCAGGCCGCATCGAGCCGGTACGCTAAGCTCGGTTTCGGGGCCCGGATGGGATCACCACGGGCTTTCTCCACCCGATGCCCCCGGCCATCGCGCGCCCCGGCGCTTCGCGCCGATCCGAGCGCGAATCAGGACAAGCGGCGCGCCTGACTCGCACCGCCCAGATCTGCCCCCAAGCCCTGCCCTCGAGAGGAGGAGAAGTCATGGCGTCCCCCGTCAACGAATCGCATGTGCTCGATGCCCTGCGCCCGATCATCGATCCGGATTTCAAGAAGAGCATCGTCGACCTGGGCTTCGTCAAGAACCTTCGCATCGAGGGCGCCGACGTCTCCTTCGACATCGAGCTCACGACGCCCGCCTGCCCCATCAAGGCCGAGTTCGAGCGCGCTGCCAAGGAGGCCGTCTCGGCGCTCGATGGCGTCGGAGAGGTCGAGGTCACGATGACGGCCCAGACGCGACAGGCGCCGAGCGGCACGCCCGACAAGGTCAACCTGCCCGGTGTCAAGAACCTGCTGGCCGTCGCCTCCGGCAAGGGCGGGGTCGGCAAGAGCACCACCGCCATGAACATCGCGCTCTCCCTTCGCGACAGCGGCGCGAGCGTGGGCATCATGGATGCGGACGTCTACGGCCCCTCCCTGCCGCTGCTCACGGGCGTCACCGGTCGCCCGCAGTCGACGCCGAACCAGCGCATCATCCCCATCGATCACGAGGGGCTCAAGCTGATGAGCATGGGCTTCTTCCTCACCGACGACTCTCCGGTGATCTGGCGCGGCCCCATGGTGCACGGCCTGGTCAAGCAGTTCCTCACCGACGTCGAGTGGGGCGAGCTCGACTATCTCGTCATCGACCTGCCTCCCGGCACCGGGGACGCGGCGCTCACGCTGACGCAGATTGCGCCGCTCTCGGGGGCCGTGATCGTCACCACCGCCAACGACCTCTCGCTCATCGACGCCCGCAAGGGGCTGCAGATGTTCAACAAGGTCAACGTGCCGATCCTCGGCATCATCGAGAACATGTCGTACTTCAGGCCGCCGGATCTGCCTGATCGCAAGTACTACATCTTCGGCGATTGCGGAGGGAAGCGCGTGGCGGAGGTGCTCGGCGTTGACTTCCTGGGTGAGGTGCCGATCGACCCGCGCATGGCGGAGTACGGCGATACCGGGACGCCGATCGTCAAGGCCGACCCGCAGTCCGCCTCGGCAGCGGCCTTCCGCGAGATCACGGGCAGCGTGGCGCGCAAGCTCGCCACGCTGGCGGTGCAGTCGCCGGCCATCGCCGACACCAACATCACCTGGGTGACGAGCTGAAGGCGGCGCGGGCGAAGCGGTCGGCATCCACCGACCAGCCTTCGATCTCGGCCTCGCAGACACGCTCGAAGCCCAGGCGCCTCAACAGCGCGATGGAGCGATGGTTGGGGGACTCGACGTAGGCCTCGACGAGCCTCGTCCCATTTCCGAAGCACCAATCGAGCACGAGCCGGGAGGCTTCGCTCGCCAGCCCGCGTCCCCAGAACTCGGGGCGGAGGTGGTAGGCATACTCCGCGTGCTCGCCCAGCGCGTTGAACCCGACCGCGCCCATGAAGGCCTCGCTTTCCGGGTCCATCACCGCCCAGCGACACCCGCTCCCGCAGGCGCCCCGATCCAGCCAGTAGTCGAGCAGGCGATCGCTCTCCGCGTAGGAGCGGGCGGGAAGCGGGATCAGCTGGCCCCGCACATCCATGGCCGGTCCTGCGAAGGTGCACACCTCCGGCGCACGGAAGAGCGCGAACATCCCGGCCCGGTGCTCCCGAGCCAGGGGCTCGAGCCGCACACGCGCGTCGTGGAGCGTTGGGATGGCGCCGGTGGGCCACGCCATGGGAACCTCCCGCGCGAAGCCGGCGCGTCTACTTGCGTCGAAGCAGATTGTTGAAGAGGGGCGGCGCCGGCGGTATGGGCCCCTTCTGCAGCTCGAGCACGTATTGCTGATAGCTGTCGAAGCGGCGAAGCTCGATGCCGGGCGGGGGCTCGAAGAAGCTCGCGGCCATGGGCAGGTTGGGCTGCCAGGTCATGTAGTCGAGCCGCCCCGTCTCGCCGGTGCGCTTGCTCACGGCCTCGATGCGCAGGGGAAGGCGCTCCACGTCCTGGGTGACCCAGACGGTCCGACGAAGCTTGTCCGTCGTGATGCGCACGACGTCCACCTTGTTCCCACCGAGATCCTCCTCGCGGATCTTCTCGCCTCCGCGCGCCATGATCTCCTGATATTCGACGGCGAAGGGCCGCATCCGCTCGGAGTCCTCGGCCACGACCTCTGGATCGCGCTTGATCACGACGCCGAGCGCAGCGAGCTCGTCGATGATGTAGTAGTTGTCACCGTTGACGATGGTGGTGATGGGGTGACCGGCGATATTGGTGTCCGAGCGGAAGAGCGCCCCCATCGACCAGTACCAGGTAATGACCATCCCGGAGTCGGTCTTCCCCACGCTGCTGGCGAAGTAGCTGCGGATGCCCTCGCGACGCTCCCCGACATCGGGTCGCTCATCCTTGGCGGCCGCGGCCGCCCCCGCGAGGAGCGGGATCCCGAGGAGCGCCGCCACGACCACGGCGATCGTCCGGATCCTGGGCCGCGGGCGGAGACGGTCACTCATGGGGAGGAAGTGTTGCAGATGTCGACGGGGAGGGCGATGCGGGCAGGATGGCGGCGATGGGTCGGCCCTGCATGTGACCCGGAATCGGCTGCCCCAGCAGGGCGAGCACGGTGGGCGCGACATCGACGTTCCGGATGGTGCCGAGTCGTGTGCCCCCTTCGACCCCGCGCCCCAACGCCATGAAGAAGGCCGCCATCGTCGGGTGCTCGGGGTCGTAGCCGTGGAAGCCAGCGATCTCGAGCCCCTCGTAGACGATGGCCGTCTCGGGCTCCGCGAAGACGACCACCTCGCCATAGCGACGGTGCGCGACACCGAGATGCGACGGTGCGGCCTCGCGGCGATGGGCCTCGAGGCCCTGCGCACGAGCCAACGCCACGATCCGGTCCAGCGCCGCATCACGATCGCCGCGGAAGTCCTCGTCGAGATAGACCGAGGCGAAGCCGCCGATTCCGTAGGCGCGCGCACCGATGCCCGCGTCCTTCAGCAGCCGACCCAGATCGACCTTCTCCTCCGGCGCCACCATGCCGTGATCCGAGAGCACGATCAGCGTGGTCGAGCCGAAGAGCCCGCGCGCGTCCAGCCCCGCGAGCAACGCCGACATCGCCCCATCCTGCGCCTTCAGCTGCGCGCGCGCCTGCTCGGTGCCCGGCCCGTACACGTGCCCCGCATGATCGGCCCCGTGGAACCAGCTGGTCAGGAGTCGCGGGCGCCCCTCCGCATCGGGGAGGTCGAGCCAGGCCAGCATCTGGTCCACCTTCACCTGCTCTTCGGTCTCGGGATCGAAGGGCACCCAGTGCCGCGGCGCGTGACCACCCGGCCACTGCCCCTCGGAGCCCACCCAGTGATAGGCGGCGGTGGGGATGCCCGCCGACTCGAGCAGCGACCAGAGCGGCGGGACCTCGATGAAGGTCTGGATATCACGTCGCTGGAAGTCGCCGCGCTCCGGATCCCGGAAGCGATTGTCCACGAGGCCGTGCTTCTCAGGGACGACGCCGGTCACGAGCGTGACGTGATTCGGGAAGGTATTCGCAGGATGTGAGGGGACGAGCCGGTCGGCCAGCGCGGCAAGACCTCGCCTCGCGTGAAGGCTCGGCAGCGTCTCGGCATCGACGTCCTGCGGACGAGTCCCGTCGAGCGAGACCATGATCACGGTCGGCGCGCGGCCCTCGCTCCACGCGAGGGAAGGCGTGAAGGAAGGCGCGAGGGCCATGCCAAGCAGGAGAACGACCACCGGGCGCAGTTCCCGACACGCTCGAGATCCGATCCGCCTCATCGACTGCGCCCCCTCGCGATCCGATCCAGTTTCGTCCAGCGGCCCCGTGCGCGCCGCGGGATCGGATCATACCATCGCCCTCCATGCGAGTAGCGCTCTCCATCGCGGGATCCGACCCGACCGGCGGCGCGGGGCTGCAAGCGGACCTGCGCGTCTTCCAGCGCTATGGGGTTCACGGCGCGGGGGTCGTCAGCGCGCTCACGATCCAGGACAGCGTGAAGGTCCACCGCACCCTGCCCGTCTTTCCCACCCTGGTCCGCGACCAGATCCGCGCGCTGCTGGCGGACATCCAGCCCGCTGCGGTGAAGATCGGAATGCTCGCCACGGACGACGTCGCGCGCAACGTGATCTTCGGCCTCGATGCGCTCGACGAGGGGGTGCCGATCGTGGTCGATCCGGTCCTTCGCGCCAGCGACGGATCGGCCCTGCTCGAGGGGCGCGCTCTACCCACCCTGCGCGAGCTGATCGCCCGAGCGGCGCTCGTGACGCCCAACCTGCCCGAGGCGGAGGTCCTGACGGGCATCGATGCATCCAGCCGGCAAGGCAGCGAGGCGGCGGGGCGATTCTTCGTCGAAGAGCTCGGCGCGCGTGCGGCGCTGATCAAGGGCGGGCATCGGAGCGGGGCGCCGGATGACCTCCTCGTCACGCGCAGCAGGAGCGAATCCGGGGTCGAGTGGCTGGCCGGGCAGCGCATCGATGCACAGCCCGTGCACGGCACCGGCTGCGCGCTCTCGAGCGCGATCGCGGCCGGCCTCGCCCTGGGGCTCACGCTCAGCGAGGCGATCGTGGAGGCCCGCGCCTTCGTGGCCGACGCGATCCGAGGTGCCCAGGCGCCGGGGCGCGGCCAGGCATTCCTCGAGCTCTCGAGCCGCGGCGAATGAGCGAGGACGACGCCGCGCCCGAGGCGGTGTACACCGCGCATCTCTCCGAGGCCACCGAGCGCGCGGAGGCGTTGCGCGGTCAGGAGCAGCGGCTCTCGACGGCGAGGCTCGTGGTCTTCCTCGCGGCGGCGGCGGTGGGCTGGCTGGCCTTCGGCCAGCGCAGCCTCGACACGCTCTACTTCTTCCCCATGGCGCTCGCCTTCATCGTCCTGCTCATCGTGCACGATCGCGTGATCCGCGCACGCAAGCGCGCCGAGCGGGTCTGCGCCTTCTTCGAGGGTGGGCTCCATCGTCTCGCGGACGACTGGGCGGGACGCGGCAACGCGGGCGAGACGCACCGTCCCGATGACCACCCCTACGCCGATGACCTGGACCTCTTCGGCCAGGGCTCACTCTTCGAGCTGATCTGCGGCGCCCGGACCGCGCTGGGCGAGGCCACCCTCGCCCACTGGCTGCTGCATCCGGCTCCGCCGGAGGTCGTTCGCAAGCGACAGCAGGCCGTGGCCGAGCTCGCCCCGCGCATCGAGCTGCGACGCGACCTCTCCCTGCTCGGCGACGACGTCGGGAGCAAGCTCTCACTGGAGGCGCTCGACCAGTGGGGGCGCGGCGAGCGCAGGATCTCGGGTCGCTGGATCCACGCGGTCGCGGCCCTCTCGAGCACGCTCACGCTGGGCGGGCTGGTGGGCTGGATCTTCACTTCGATGGGCGGCCTGCCCTTCTTCTTCTTCGCGCTCTGCCAGTCGGGGTTCGCCCTCTCGTTGCGGGCGCGCGTGCAGCCGGTGCTGGTCGGTGTCGAAGCGCCCGGGCACGATCTGGCGGTGCTCGCCGGTCTGCTCGCCCGCGTCGAATCCGAGGAGGTGAGCGCCCCGAGGCTCGTCGAGCTCGAGGCGTCGCTGCGCACCGAGGGTCTGCCGCCCTCGAAGCGCATCGCGCAGCTGAGGCTCCTGACGGATCTGCTCGAGGCGAGGCGCAACCAGTTCTTCGCGCCCTTCGGCGCGCTCCTGCTCTGGGGCACACACCTCGCGCTCGCCCTCGAGGACTGGCGGACGCGATGCGGGCCGTCGCTCTCGACGTGGGTGCGCTCCGCGGCCGAGCTCGAGGCGCTCTGCTCGCTGGCGGGGCACGCCTACGAACGTCCCGAAGACGTATTTCCCGAGATCGTCGACGAAGGCCCGGTCTTCGAAGGCAGCGGGCTGGGCCATCCGCTCATCGCGCGCTCCGCCTGCGTGCGCAACGACGTCTCTCTGGAGAAGGCGCCACAGGCGTTGATGATGAGCGGCTCCAACATGTCCGGGAAGAGCACCCTGCTGCGCACCGTGGGCTGCGCAGCGCTCCTCGGTCTCGCCGGTGCCCCGGTGCGTGCCGAGAGGCTACGCCTGTCTCCGCTCCAGGTGGCCGCCTCGATCCGCATCAGCGACTCGCTACAGGCGGGCGCGTCGCACTTCTTCGCGGAGATCACCCGCCTGCGCATGGTGGTCTCGCTCACCGAAGGCGCGCTGCCGGTGCTCTTCCTGCTCGACGAGGTGCTGCACGGCACCAACTCCCACGATCGTCGCATCGGCGCGAGCGCCGTGGTCCGGGGACTGATCGAGCGCGGCGCGATCGGGATCGTCACGACCCACGATCTCGCGTTGGCGAAGATCGCCGACGACCTGGCGCCGACACTGCAGAACGTCCACTTCCAGGACGAGATCGTGGACGGCCGCATGCACTTCGACTACCGGCTGCGAGCGGGCATCGTGACCAAGAGCAACGCCATCGAGCTGATGCGCTCGGTCGGACTCGAGGTCTGAGCGCCGCACCATCTTCGCGCATTCAGCCGAGCAGGAGCTCGTCTGCGAAGCACTCGAGCCCCAGCCGCTCGGCCAGCTCCCGCGCAGTGCGGTCCTCCCAGGTGGCACTGTAGAAGGGCTCGGCACCGGACGCCCGGAGCTCCCGCGCCCAGAGCGCCAGGCAGCGTGCGCCCGCCGACCGACCGCGCGCATCGGATTGCGTCCAGACACCGGCCTCGAAGGCAGCGCCCGGCAGTCCGCAGGCGCAGTGGCAGAAAGCAATCAAGTTCTCACCATCGAAGCCGGCGAAGCAGGGCGAAGAGAGTCGCTTCGACGCGCCCAGGACGGCGGCCACCCTCCCCCGCTCCGACGGATCCGCGTGATCCAGCGCCCGGACGACGGGCGCGGCGGCCGAGACGGGCTCGTCGCAGAGCGCTTCGGACGACGTGCCGAAGCGGTAGAGGGGACCTCGCCATCGGCTTCGGATCGGAGCCGAAGCCTCGAGGGCCGCCGCGAGCGGGCGATGCCGCTCGGGGGGCGGGGGGGGCCATGCATCCGATCGGAGGTCGAGTCGCCCCTCCTTGCTCGCATAGCGGGCGAGTGTGACCACCGACACATCGCGACAGTCCTGCCCGAACCGCCACGTATTGCCGTGGGGGGTGCGCCCGAGGTAGAAGCGCGGCGGGGGCGCTCCATCCCGGCGGCCCATCAGCCTTCCCCGGGAATCCACCTCGAAGAGCGCGCGAACCCGGAGGGCGAGTCCATCGAGGTCGCTCCTGCCATCCTCCCCGGTTTGTTCGGATCGTCTCCGGATCATGACAAGCTCCGAACGCATGTGCGCCGGTCGACACGCGACCCGATCGCAAGTGAGGTGCGCGAGACCACGATGATTGCACACCGGGTAAGAGTCGAGGAGGGCCGGATGGAGACACGTTGCCGATCGATCGGCGATGCCCAAGATTCCCGCAACCGGCGCGCTCCATCGTGTAAGATGGCCTTGGCAGACCCGTCCGGCGCGCACTCTGGGGCCCCGACGCTACTAAACGCGCCCTCGTCGATATCCGGAGCACCCCCTCGATGAATGAACACCCCAACGCTCTCTTGATCCGGCAGTCCTGGCTCGCGGTCGCCCACAGCGACGTGGACACCCTCAAGGAGCTGTGGTCACCCGACATCGTCTGGCACGTGACGGGCGAGAACCCCTGGAAGGGGGATCACTCGGGCGTCGACGCCGTGCTCGAATACCTCGCCTCGGTGGGTGAGATGGGCGAGAGCTACGACATGACGCTCACGGACGTGATGGCTGGCAACGAGTACGCCGCACTCCTGGCCCATGTCACGACCAAGCGGGCCGGCGTCGCCATCGAGGTCGACCAGGTGCTGCTCGCTCGGATCGAGAAGCGTCGAATCGTCGAGGCCTGGACGCTCTCTTTGGATCCGGACCTCATTCGCAAGTTCTGGACCTGAGGCCCGCCGCCTCTTCCATCCACTACACTGCTCCTTCCTGGCATCGCGATCCGTTCAGGGGAGACGCAGCAGGTGATACTCTCGCCCGCGGAGCAGTCCATCATCGACGAAGAACTCGCGCTCTACGCGCGCGTGAAGGAGGCCTGCGAAGAGGCGCCCTTCCGCGACCGCGCCAATGCGCACCTCCGTGCGCGATTGATGGCGCTCCGCGAAGAGATGAACGAGGCCATCCCGACCGATCTGGCCGCGATCCACAATCAGGTGCACGAGCTGCGATCGATCGCGGAGCGTCGGCTCGCCAGCCCGCTCCCCGATCGACGTGTGCCCTACTTCGCGCACATGCAGATCGAGACCGAGCATGGGCTGCGCGACATCCTGCTCGGCAACTCGAGCTTCATCGATGCCCATAGCGGCGTGACGCTGGTGGATTGGAAGAGCGCTCCCATCGCCCGCGTCTTCTTCCAGGGTCGCGAGGGCGACGACTTCATGGCCCGCCTGCCCGACCGCACCATCGAGGGCGTGCTCTGCAAGCGGCGCATCCTGGTCTTCGACGAGGGCGAGCTGCTCCAGATCACCGGCGACGGCTTCGCGCTCCGGCGGGCGCGTCACGCTCCCTGGTGTCGAGACGAGCGGGGTGACACGCCGCAGCTCGCCGGAGGAGAGGGCGGCGACCCCATCAGGCGATTGCTGGGCACCGGACAGAGCGGGCGCGAGAACCCGGTGCTCGCCTCGTTGCTGGACGAGGCCCAGTACGACGCCGTGACGCGGGACCCGAGCAAGCCCGTGCTCATCCTGGGCAGCGCCGGCTGCGGCAAGACCACGGTCGCGCTGCACCGACTCGCCTACCTGCACTCGGTGAAGGGCAAGGCCGACCGAGCGCCCGCGGCGCAGCGGGAGATGCTGGCCATCGTGCCCGAGCCGGGCCTGGTCCGACTGACGCGCAGCCTCCTCGCCGAGCTCGCCCTCGACGAGGTCCCGGTGGTGACCGCCGACGATTGGTTCGTCGAGCAGGGGATGTCACTCTTCCCCGAGCTGCCCGCACGACGGGCGGTGGCCACGCCGGCCGTGGTGGTGCGGATGAAGCGCCATCCCGCAATGGCGTCGGTGCTGCCGATGATCGCGGATCGTGCGGGCCTGCTGAGCGCGCGGCGCATGGACAGGAAGCTCGGCGGGGGCGAGATCGAAGCCCTCTATCGAAGCAGCAAGGAGCGCGTCCCGCTCGCCCGGCTCGAGGACGCCGTCCGGTGCTATGACGGCAATGACCGGAACGCGATGGAGACGCTCTTCGAGGAGGAGCGCAAGCGCTTCGAACGCGTCGACGAGGACCGCGCCTTCCTGCTCTCGGATCCGGAAGTGATCCGTACGATCATCGAGCGGGGCGCGGGTGACTTCGGTGACAAGGCGGGCAAGCAGCTGCTGATGCACTCGCGCATCCAGCTCTCCCGGACCACCGAGGAGAGTCATCCCCACCTGCCCGCTTCGCGAAAGCGAACGGCCGACGGTCGCCCCATCGACGAGCGCACTCCGAACGAGGACGCAGACAGCATCGACGCCGAGGACTTCCCGCTCATGCTGGCCCTCCATCAGCTCAAGACCGGGAGCGTCCGCTCTCGGCACGGCCGGCTGGCGCGGGTGCGCCATCTCGTGATCGACGAGGCGCAGGAGCTGAGCCACGTGGAGCTGCAGGTGCTCGGTCGCGCCCTCGCGCCCGGCGGCACGGTGATCATCGCGGGCGACCCGGCGCAGCAGATCGACGAGAGCACGCGATTCTCCGATTGGTCGAAGGTGATCGAGGCGCTCGGCGTCGAGTCCGCGGAGCCGAGCATCCTGGAGACCAGCTATCGCTGCACCGAGGCCATCGCCGACTTCGGCCACCGCGTCCTCGGCGAGATGGCCCCGGTCTCGAGGCCCAGGGGCAGCAAGAAGGGCGCCGACGTCGGGCGCTCGCAGTTCCGCAACGAGATGCACGCGACGGCCCGCCTCTCGGACGCCCTTCGCGACCTGATGAAACGCGAGCCGCAGGCGCAGGTGGCGATCCTGCTGCGCGACATGGAGCGCGCCCGGCGACTCCACGCGAGCCTGCCTCCGGACCTGCCGAGCCGCCTCGTCGAGGCCGGAGAGTTCCGCTTCGAGCCCGGCATCGAGGTGGCGACGGTCCGCCAGGTCAAGGGGCTCGAATTCGACTATGTGATCGTACCCGACGTCTCGGCACAGACCTACCCCGACGACTCGCTCTCCCGCCGCACCCTCCACGTGGCCGCCACCCGCGCGATCCACCAGCTCTGGCTGATCGCCACCGGTACGCCCTCGCCCCTACTTCATGGCGATTGAACGCAGGGAAGCCCCGATGCAGACCTTCGAGAAACGCACCACCCTACCCGTTCCGCGCGAGATGCTCTTCGCGTATCACGACAGCCCCGGCGCGCTCGAGCGCCTGCTCCCGCCCTTCCAGACCGTCCGGGTCGAGAAGCGCGGTCGCATCCGCGACGGCGAGACGGTGGTGCTCCGGATGGGGCCAGGTCCCATGGCCCTTCGCTGGGTGGCGCGGCACCACGACTTCGTCCAGGGAGAGCGCTTCTCCGACACCCAGGATCGCGGACCCTTCGCGCACTGGGTGCACACGCACCGATTCCTCGACGCGGAGCCTGGCCACTCGATCCTCGAGGACGAGATCGAGTACGCGCTGCCCTTCGGCACGCTGGGCAGCGTCTTCGGCTCCCGCTTCGCGCGGCGGACCCTCGAGCGCATGTTCGCCTTCCGCCATGCACGCACCCGCAACGACCTGGTGCAGCTCGCGGCGCATCCCATGGCGCCGTCGTGCATCGCAGTGAGCGGTGCGACGGGCCTCGTAGGACGAGCGCTCTGCGCGTATCTCGAAGTCGGCGGGCACAGGGTGCGGCGAATCACCCGCTCGCCCGGGCCCGGCGACATCGGCTGGAATCCCGGGCGCGGCGAGCTCGATGCGGCCGCCCTCGAAGGCGTGGACGCGGTGGTGCATCTGGCAGGCGAGAGCATCGCGAGCCTCCGTTGGACCGCCGCGAAGAAGCGGGCCATCCTCGACAGTCGCGTCCTGGGCACGCGACTGCTCGCCGAGGCGATCCCGAAGCTCGCATCGCCGCCGCGCACATTCGTGTCGGCCTCGGCCGTGGGCTACTACGGTGATCGCGGAGACGAGCGGGTGAACGAGGAGAGCACGCCGGGCGAGGGCTTCCTCGCCGATGTCTGCCGTGCCTGGGAGGCGGAGTGCGCGCCGCTCGAGCGGGCGGGACTGCGGGTGGTCCGCATGCGGATCGGCGCAGTCCTCGCGGCCAGGGGCGGCGCCCTCGCCGCGCAGCTGCCGCTCTTCCGGCTCGGGCTGGGCGGCCCCGTGGGAGGCGGCGAGCAGTTCATCTCGTGGATCGCGCTCGACGACCTCGTGTACGCCATCGCTTTCGCACTCGCGGAGCCGGGCCTCTCGGGCGCGGTGAACGCCACGGCGCCCACGCCGGTCTCCAATCGCGCGTTCGCGCGGACGCTCGGTCACGTGCTCGGGCGCCCGGCCGTGCTGCCCCAACCGGCGTTCGCCCTCCGACTCGGGCTCGGCGAGATGGCGTCGGAGCTCCTGTTGAGCGGCGCATATGTGGCCCCCGACACCCTGAAGGCCGCCGGCTTCACTTTCGGCCTGCCCGATCTCGAGTCTGCACTCCGGCTGGAGATCGGCGCGTGAATGAAGGAGAAAGTGCACTTTGGTTTTGAGTGGCCCCGTGATATGACTGGCGTGTCACCCCCGACTGCGACGAGCCGATCCGATGCTGACCATTCCCGCCAACTCCACGATCGATCGCTTCGTCGGGGGATTGCTGGGTCTCGCGCTCGGTGACATCGCGTGCGCGCCCTTCGACGGCGGGTCCGCGAGCCGATTCGCCTGGAAGGTCGCTGGTCGGACGCTGAGGCGAAAACGGCGCTTCACCGACGAAACGCAGATGGCCCTCGACCTGGCGGACTCGCTCATCGCGCAAGGCCAGCTCGACGTCGATGATCTGGCGCTTCGCCTCGCAGCCGGCTACCGGCGACGCCGCAAGTACGAGCCCGCCACGGCGAAGCTGCTGAAGAAGATCAAGAAGGGCGAGCACTGGCAGGATGCGGGCGACGGACTCCATCCCGAAGGCTTCTTCGGCAATGGCGGCGCCGCTCGCGCACCCGTCATCGGGCTCTTCTACGCGAACCGGCTGGACGAGCTGGAGGAGGTGGCCCGCGACTCTGCCCGTGCGACCCATGCCCATCCCCTCGCCATGGAGGGCGCCGTGTTGATCGCGACCATCACAGCGGTCGCCGCTCGCGGATACAAGGTGGACGAGATCGCGATGCTCCTGCCCGATCTCGGCAACCACGACGCCTATCACAGACGCCTCGAGGCCGTCCACACCTGGCTCGGCTTCGGCGACGCGCCGGCTGCGCTCCACGTCGCCAAGCGCCTCGGCAACGGCGCAGCCGCCCCCGAGTCCTGCGTGACGGCGATCTACGCGGCGCTCCGCCACGCTGACGAGCCCTTCCAGGCGCTGCGCGAGTACGTCATCGAGGTCGGAGGCAGCGTGGGCGCGATCGGCGCGATGTCGGGCGCCATCTGGGGTGCGCTCAACGGGATCTCCAGGCTGCCTCGCGACGGGATCGAGGCCAGCGAGGCCAGCGATCGCCTGATCGACACGGCCGTTCGCCTCTACCGCGTTCGCGAGGGTGTCACGGCCGAGACCGACGAAGAGGGCGCCGCCGAGACGCCGCCCGGCGACGAAGATGCCCGGCCGCAGACCGAAGCCGTCGCAGACGAGGGAGAAGCGATCGGGCCGTAGCCGCCGCGCCCGCCGCGCGATGCGATACGGCGACGCGGTCAGCGAGCACGGCGCGAGGCGCGCAGCCTGGCCAGGAGCTTCTCCCAGATCCCGTCGAATCCGCCGTTGCTCATGATCAGCACCACGTCGCCCGGCTCGCAGATGCGCAGCAGGTGGTCGACGATCGCGGACACATCCGGGTAGACCGAGGCCGAGGTGCTGCGCGCCTTGAGATCCTCGACCAGCGCCTCCGAAGAGAAGAGCTCACTCACCTCGCCCGTTGCACTGTAGATGGGCTCGTCGGGGACCACCGGCACCACGACGTGGCTCGCCGCCGCCAGGGCATCCACATAGGCGTCCTGGAAGATCCTGCGACGGCTGGTATTGGTGCGCGGCTCGAAGACGGCGATGATGCGCTGCCCCGGATAGCGCGCCGAGAGCGCCTCGATCGACCCCCGCACGGCCGTCGGGTGATGGGCGAAGTCGTCGATCACCGTCACCCCGGCCTCCTGCCCCCGCACCTCCTGGCGACGCTTGACGCCGCGAAACCCGGCCATCGCCGACGTACTCTCGCGAACGGGCACGCCCACGGCGTGGAGCGCAGCGATGGCCGCCAACGCGTTCTCGACGTTGAAGCGACCGTACATCGGCATCTCCACGTCCAGCCCACTCAGCCCCGGCGCGTCGAGCTCGAAGATCGTGCCCGCGTCCCCGGGCCGCAGGGCCCGCGCGGTGAAGTCCCGATCGAGCGCGTCGCCCGCCGTCTCGCCAGCCCTGCGGACGCCGTAGCGAAGCAGCCGGCACGGCGCTCGGCCTGCGACATCACGCACGTTCTCGTGATCCCAGGCGGCGACGATGGTGCCGTCCTCGGGCATGCCGGCGACCAGCTCGCGAAAGGCGCTCTTGACATGATCGA